>JAISRZ010000115.1 GCA_031273455.1 Deltaproteobacteria bacterium
CGGAATTTTGTTTTAGCCAAGTTTGAGGTTATTGATCCAATAAAGAGCGTATCGGACCAAAAACCGCGGCCCAAGGGCGCAAAACGGCCTTTAAGCTGAAGGTTTCGGGCCTTTGGCGCTTTTCTCCAGCCTAAAATGGTCACTAGCGCGTCCTTAATCGACCGTGGACTAGCTAACCACTGGCGGCTGAGCTAGGCTAGAGGCGAGGCGAGTGGTTAAAAAAGAAAACTTTCGCTGGACAACTCTAACGTACGCCGCCACCCATAACTTAGACCTTGTGAACTCTTACCGATAACCTTAACGTCATACCAGAAGCCGAGCGTCTAATACGCGAAATTGACCGACCTAGCGAACCAGTCTATGTCGTTCCGCTAGTCCGTTCGTCATCGTTGTCGGCGCGAGGACGCTTAGTTGTCCCTCATTTAATCCAAGGCGCGTCTTCCTTACGCCGCGCCAAAAGTCCGCTTTAGAGGGTCCCTAGGGTAGTTCGACCCGACCGCGCCTTAAATTCTGTTGTTTGTTTTAAAAGTCACATATTTGGTCTTAATAAATCATTATATCAATAAATATAAAAACAAATTCTAAAATATTATTATAAAAAATTTTAAATAAACTGATAAAATAACTTATCTCATTTTTAAATTTTTACTAATTATCAATAAGAAAAAATATACGCTGAAATCCTCTTAAAATTTGGAGTTCGGATAACTGACAACGCGGCGAATTTAAAATTCTTGGGCTAAAAGCTCTTCAATCAAGGCTGGCCCCTTTCCACCTTAAAGGGCTCTTAAGCTCTTGGCCCCTAGATTTAGATCAAAAAGGGTCGCCTGGATAAGAGTGGCTATGGAAAGAGTGGATATAGATAACGCCAGCCTTGAAGTCCGTTTTTTCAAGGCTTTAACCGCCTTGGACCCGCGACCTAACCTTAAATATGTCTGCGCCTATTCCGCTGGCCCGGACTCCACGGCCCTTTTGGCCCTTTTACTGAGCGCGGTTCCGGCGAAACAGGTTTTCGCGGCCCATTTAGACCACAATTTACGCGACTCCTCGGCGGCCGAAGCCCAAAAAGCCCAAGAGTGGGCCGAAGACCTCGGGGTAAAGGTTATCTTGGGCTCGGTCGATGTTAAGGCTCTAGCTAGCCAAAGGGGTCGGGGCTTAGAGGACGCGGCTCGCTTCGCCCGCTACGAGTTTTTAGCCCAAACCTTATCCACGGTTAAAGGCGACTATATTGTCACCGGTCACCAGGCCAATGACCAGGCGGAAACGATTCTCTTAAAGCTTTTACGGGGCGGGGGGCCAACGGCATTAATCGGGGTTAAGCGGAAAAATGGGGCGATTATCCGACCTTTACTCGATTTCACCCGAGAAGAGCTCTTAAGTTACCTAAAAATCAAAGGTCTTTCTTACCTTAATGATCCTAGTAACCAGGATCTAGCCTTCCGGCGGAACCGTCTTCGGCTTAATATCTGGCCAGAAATCGTTAAGCTAAACGAAAACGCCGCTAGCGCCCTGGCCCGGGCCGCCGATTTAGCTGTAGTTGAGGAAGAGTACTGGGAGTCCTTAATCGCCGATTGGGACCAACAATACGTCACCCTCTTACCTAGCGGGCGGATCCAGGTCTTAGCCTCGGGCTTACGGTCTTTACCCTTAGCCGCCCAGCGGCGTTTTATCCTCCATATCTTACGGCGAGCCACGCCCAATCGGGGTTTATTGGGCGATAAAGTCTCTTTCGCGGGGGTTAATGGGGTCATTTCTTTTTTGGCGGAGGACCGGATTAACGGCTCTGGGCGGGATCTGCCCGGGGGTTTTCGGGTGGAAAGACAAGGCATCCACCTTCATATTGGGCCCAATTCCCGGATTAACCCTAAATCTAGGCCCGAATAATAATTTTTTATTTTTTTTAGCCTTAAGCCGCCAAAAGCCTTGACTTTTTTTCCGTAGGTTTGTTATAAAGGCTGAATCCGCAAAGGCGGCCATTTTAAGCATCCGAGTATGGTCTATTTTAGACGTTACTTAAATGGTCGCGGATACGGCTGGTTAACAGCCGGAACCTTCCTAGGTGTACCCTAGCCTTAAAGTGGATTAAGGCGTAAAGGGTCTTAAGGCCTGGTAAGGTGTTTTTTGTTCCCTTTTTTCGGTCAAAGGGTATTTTTTTGGCCTAAAAGACGAATAATTCCACGCGTGAAGGGTTTTATGCCGACCATCAACCAGCTTATCCGCAAAGGCCGCCAGGCCCAGCTGAAGAAGAACACCGTTCCGGCCTTAAAGGGCTGCCCGCAAAAGCGGGGGGTCTGCATTAGGGTCTACACGGCCACCCCGAAAAAGCCCAACTCGGCTTTAAGGAAAGTGGCCAGGGTCCGTTTGACCAACTCCATGGAAGTGACCTCCTACATTCCGGGCGAGGGGCATAACCTCCAAGAGCACTCGGTGGTCATGATCCGCGGGGGCCGGGTTAAGGACTTGCCGGGCGTCCGTTACCATATTATTCGCGGCACTTTGGATTCCATTGGGGTCCAGAAGCGTCGTCAGGGTCGCAGTAAGTACGGGGCCAAACGGCCTAAATAGTTTTTACCCCTTTAACCTTTAGCCGGTTTTTAGACAAGGTGGACCATGCCGAGGCGCAGAGAGGTTTCCAAAAGGGAGACGACTCCCGATCCCAAATACGGTCACAAGATAGTGGCCCGCTTCATTAACAATCTTTTAAAGCGCGGCAAAAAGAGTTGCGCTGAGAGGATTTTTTACGGAGCCATTGATCTTATCGCCGAGCGGACCAAGGACGATCCCATTAAGACCTTTGAGAAGGCCATTGACCAGGTCCGGCCAGCGGTTGAGGTTAAAAGTCGCCGGGTGGGCGGCTCGACCTATCAAGTGCCCGTGGAAATCCGCCATGACCGCCGGGCCGCTTTGTCCATCCGCTGGCTCATCAACTTCGCCCAGAAACGCGGCGAAAAAGGCATGATGGCCAAGTTAGCCGCTGAGATCTTAGACGCGGCTCAAGGTCGCGGGGCCTCGGTCAAAAAAAGGGAAGACACCCACCGCATGGCCGAGGCCAACAAAGCCTTCGCCCATTATCGCTGGTAGCGGCGCCCCTTTTTAATATTTAAGCTAAACCCCCGGAGGGTTACTACCTCCGGGGTTTTTAACCTATAAAGGATTTTATTTTTTGACCCGGCAGGTTCCCATAGCCAACACGAGAAATATCGGCATTATCGCCCATATTGACGCTGGCAAAACTACCACCTCGGAAAGAATTTTATTTTTCACCGGCGTATCCTCCAAGATCGGGGAAGTCCACGATGGCCAAGCGGTCATGGACTGGATGGAGCAAGAGCAGGAACGGGGGATCACCATCACCTCGGCGGCCACCACCTGTTTCTGGCGCCAGCGGCGGATCAATATTATCGACACCCCGGGGCACGTGGATTTCACCATTGAGGTGGAACGGAGCTTACGGGTTTTAGACGGGGCCGTGGCGGTTTTCTGCTCCGTGGGCGGGGTCCAACCGCAATCGGAAACGGTCTGGCGCCAAGCCGATCGTTACCAGGTTCCAAGGATCGCCTTTATCAATAAAATGGATCGTTTAGGCTCGGATTACCGGAAATGCTTAAACGAGATGACCGAAAGGTTATCGGCTCGGCCGGTTCTTTTGCAATTGCCCATTGGTTCTGAGGAAAAGTTCACTGGGGTCATCGATCTTCTGGAAATGAAGGCCATTGTTTACCCCAAGACCCTGGACGATCCGACTTTTTTTGAGGAAAAGCCCATCCCCGAGGACTTACTGGCGGACGCTAAAGAGGCTCGAACCGCCATCATTGAGACCTTGGCCGATATTGACGAGACCTTGATCGAGGACTTTTTAGAGGGTAAAGAGGTCGAGGCCAAACGGCTGAAAACCATTTTACGGGCCGGGGCCATCGCCTTAAAGTGCGTACCGGTATTCTTAGGCTCGGCCTTTAAAAACAAAGGCGTTCAACCCTTATTGGACGGCATTGTCGATTATTTGCCCTCCCCGGCCGACATTAAACCGGTGGAAGGGTTAGGGCCTAAAGGCGAGATTCTGGAGCGTCCGGCCTCCGATGAGGCCCCGTTTAGCGCTTTGGCTTTTAAGCTTATGAGCGATCCCTTTGTGGGCCACTTAACGTTTTTAAGAATTTATTCCGGCGTCTTACGCTCGGGGGACCAAGTCTTTAACTCCACTAGGGAGAAAAAAGAGAAGATTGGCCGACTACTTAAGATGCACGCCAATAAGCGCGAGGAGATCAAAGAAGCTGAGGCCGGGGACATAGTGGCCGCGGTCGGTCTTAAAAATTCCTCCACTGGCGATACCCTAAGCGATGAGCGGAACCCTTTGGTCTTGGAGCGTTTGCATATCCCCGAGCCGGTTATCCACATCGCTTTAACGCCCAAAAGCAAAGATGAGCGCGATAAATTAGGTCAAGCCTTAAGTAAGCTAGCCTCCGAGGATCCCTCCTTTCGGGTGCGGACCGATAAAGAGACCGGCGAAACGGTCATCTCCGGGATGGGCGAACTCCACTTGGAGATCATTATCGACCGGTTACTTAGGGAGTTTAAGGTTGGGGCCAACTTAGGGGCCCCCCAAGTGGCTTACCGGGAGACCATCACCAAAGCCGTGGAGGTCGAGGGTCGGCACGTCCGGCAAACCGGCGGTCGGGGTCAATATGGCCACGTCTGGCTAAGGTTAGAGCCCTTGCCCCCGGGTAGCGGTCTAGTTTACGAGACCCAAGTGGTCGGCGGGACCGTGCCCAAAGAGTATCACGCGGCGGTGGGTGAAGGGGCTTTGGAGGCGGCCAGAAAAGGCGGCTATCGGGGCGGCTTTCCGGTGACCGATCTGAAGGTCACCCTTTTTGACGGCTCTTTCCACGAGGTCGATTCCTCGGAAATGGCCTTTAGCGTGGCTGGGTCATTGGGCTTAAAAGAAGGTTTGGCCCGTGGCGGCTCCATTATTTTAGAGCCAGTTATGGATCTGGAAGTGGTCACCCCGGAAGAGTACGTGGGCGACGTCATTGGCGATCTTTCGGCTAGAAGGGCTCGGGTTAACGCCTTGGAGTCCTTAGCGGGCACCAGGATCGTTAAAGCCTCGGCCCCCTTGGCCTCCATGTTCGGGTATTCCACCGAGCTAAGGTCCAAAACCCAAGGCCGAGCCACTTTTTCCATGCAGTTTGGCTCTTATCAAAGCCTCCCCGAGGGCGTGGCCCAAGAGGTCTTGGCCCAAAAAGAGGCCAAAAAACAGGCCCAAGCCTAGTTCATAAACCTAGTTATTAAGCCGTTAATAAGCCGTAGTTAATAAGACCTAGTTAATCAGCGAATTTCTTTATATTTATTTCTTTAGGTAATTTCTACCTTTTCGGAGGCGCGATCATGGCCAAAAAAAAGTTCGACCGTTCCAAACCTCATGTCAACGTGGGCACCATTGGCCACATTGACCATGGGAAAACCACGTTAACCGCGGCCATCACCCTGGTTCTATCTAAGGCCGGGGGGGGTGAGTACGTCCCGTTTGACCGGATTGACAAAGCCCCCGAGGAAAAAGAGCGCGGCATCACCATCGCGGCCAGCCACGTGGAGTACGAGACCGCTAAGCGCCACTACGCGCACGTTGATTGCCCTGGCCACGCTGACTATATAAAAAATATGATCACTGGCGCGGCCCAAATGGATGGGGCTATACTAGTGGTTGGGGCTGATGACGGCCCCATGCCCCAAACCCGGGAGCACATCCTTTTGGCTCGCCAGGTCGGCGTTCCCTCCATCGTGGTTTTCTTGAACAAGTGCGACATGGTCGACGATCCTGAGCTTTTGGAGCTGGTGGACCTGGAGCTCCGGGAGCTTTTAAACAAGAACTCCTTTCCCGGCGACACCACCCCCATCGTGCGGGGGAGCGCGTTAAAGGCTTTGGAGTGCGGTTGCGGCAAACGCGAGTGCGAGCACTGCCGGCCCATCTTGGAGCTCATGGACCAAGTGGACAGCTTTGTGCCCGAGCCCATTCGGGACGTGGACAAGCCTTACCTCATGCCCATTGAGGACGTTTTCTCCATCTCGGGTCGCGGGACCGTGGTCACCGGCCGGGTGGAAAGGGGCATCATCAAGGTCTCGGACGAAGTGGAGATCTTGGGCATTAAAGAGACCCCCATTAAGACCGTTTGCACGGGCGTGGAGATGTTCCGTAAATTGCTGGATGAGGGCCGGGCTGGCGATAACGTTGGGCTCCTTCTACGCGGCACCAAACGGGACGAGGTCGAGCGCGGCCAAGTGGTGGCCAAACCTGGCTCCATCACCCCGCACAAGGTTTTTAAGGCCGAGGTTTACGTCTTAAACCGGGACGAGGGCGGTCGCCATACCCCCTTCTTTAACGGTTATAGGCCCCAGTTCTACTTCCGGACCACCGACGTCACCGGCGTCGTGACTTTACCGGAAGGCGTGGAAATGGTCATGCCCGGGGATAACGTCACCTTTAAAGTGACCCTCATCATGCCCATAGCCATGGAAAAAGAGCTCCGCTTCGCCATCCGCGAAGGCGGTCGGACCGTGGGAGCCGGAGTCATTTCCGAGATCATAGAGTAGCCTTAATTGGGTCAGCCCTTTTAGGGCTACCCTTTTTTTAGGCCAAAGGTTAATGATGACAAACACCCAGAAAATCCGTATCCGTCTTCGGGCCTATGACCATAAGCTTTTGGATCGCTCGACCCAGGAGATTGTGGAGACGGCCAAGCGCACCGGGGCCCAGGTGGCCGGACCCTTACCGTTACCGACCACCATCGCCCGGACCTGCGTTTTAAGGTCGCCCCACGTGGATAAAAAGTCCCGGGAACACTTTGAGGTCCGGACCCATAAAAGGCTCCTGGACATCCTGGACCCGACCCCGCAGACCGTGGAAGCCCTAATGAAGCTAGATCTGTCGGCGGGCGTTGACGTGGAGCTTAAACTGTGACCAAGGGATTGATTGGCGTGAAAGTGGGCATGACCCGCCTTTTTAACGCGGACGGCGGCTCCATTCCGGTCACGGTCATTACGGCCGGGCCCAATGAGGTCTTAAGTCTGAAAACTAAAGAAAATGACGGTTATGAGGCGGTCCAATTGGGCTTTGGCGTAAAACGCCATCCCAATCGCCCGCTTTTGGGCCAGGCCGAGAAAGCCGGTTTCCCCAACCGGGGTTTTCAGCTTATTCGGGAGTTTCCCTTAAGCGACAAAGAAGTGGCTGTCGGCCAGACCGTGACTTTAGACATCTTCACCCCGGGCGAGCGCTTATCCGTGGTCGGAACCAGCAAAGGCAAAGGGTTCGCCGGGGTCATGAAAAGACACGGTTTTGGCGGGGGTCGGGCCACCCACGGTTGCTTAACCCCCCGGAGCGGCGGTTCCATTGGTTGCGCCGCTGACCCGAGCCGGGTCTTTCCGGGCAAAAAAATGGCCGGTCACGCTGGGGCCGCTCGGCGCACGGTCAAAAACCTAACTATCATTGACGTCCGCCCTGAGTACGGGGTTATCCTGGTTAAGGGCGCGGTCCCCGGGCCTAATGGCGGCCTTTTGATCTTAAAAAAGGCCTAAAAATTGGTCTTTAAAAACCACGCGAGGAAAACCGATGCCCGTAGCTGACGTTGTAAACCTGGAGCTCCAGAAGGTCGGGGAAGTGGAGCTGCCCGAGGCCATCTGGGGGGTGGAGCCGAAAATCCACCTGATCCACGAAGTCGTGGTGGCTCAGTTGGACTCAAGGCGAGCTGGCACCGCTTGCACCAAAACTCGGGCTGAGGTGGCTTTCTCTAACCATAAGCCCTACTCCCAAAAGAAAACCGGTCGAGCTCGGGCCGGGACCCGGCGATCCCCATTGTGGCGGAAAGGCGGGACCATCTTTGGGCCCAAACCCCGGGATTTCTCCTGGCGGCCCCCGGCTAAGGTCCGGCGCTTGGCTTTAAAAAGCGTTTTATCGGCTAAGCTGAAGGAAAACGAGCTTTTGATCTTAGACGCTTTTTCTTTAGCCGAGATCAAGACCAAGGCCTTTAACCAGTCCATGGTTGGCTTAGGCTTAAAAAAGGCCCTGGTCGTGACCCCGGAGCCGGATCGGATTTTGGAGATGTCGGCCCGCAACTTACCCAACTACAAGGTCCTAAGGGTCGATGGGCTTAACTGCTATGACCTTTTGAAGCATGACCGACTGGTCATCTTAAAGGAAAGTTTGCCGGCCATTGAGGAAAGGCTTCTAAAATGAGAAACCCCTACGAGATCCTCCTACGGCCCATGGTCACGGAGAAAAGTTTAAAGGTCCGGGAAACGTTCAACCAATTCGCCTTTGAGGTGGACCCCTTGGCCAATAAAGTGGAAATCCGCTTAGCCGTGGAAAAGGCCTTTAACCTGCCCAATAAGGTTTTAACCGTGCGCACGGTCAACGTGTCGGGCAAAATGCGCCGCCGCGGTCGCCGGAAAGGGTATCGCCCGGACTGGAAAAAGGCCATTGTCACCCTGGTTAAGGGCGTTAACATTCCCATTTTTGAGGAAGGCTGAGTCGCTTTAGCTTTGAGCTAAGCCACTGGCTTAAGGGATTACTTAGGAATATCGCATGCCCACAAAATCCGTTAAACCAACCTCCCCTGGTCGGCGGTCCCAGACCTACCCCACCTTTGAGGAGATTACCCGGACCACCCCGGAAAAGAGTTTGTTGCGGCCAAAACCCTCCACTGGCGGTCGCAACAACCTGGGGCGGATCACCGTGCGCTTTCGGGGCGGCGGCCATAAGCGGCAATACCGTTTAATTGACTTTCGCCGGGATAAATTAGAGGTTCCGGCCAAGGTGGCCACCATTGAGTACGACCCCAACCGAGGGGCCCGGGTGGCTTTACTCCATTACCTGGATGGGGAAAAACGCTACATCTTAGCCCCGACCAACCTGAAACCTGGGGACAAGGTCGTCTCCAGCGACAGCGCTGACATCATGCCCGGCAATTGCTTGTCGTTAAAGGCCATTCCTCTTGGCTCTTTAGTCCACAACGTGGAAATGAAGCCGGGTAAAGGCGGCCAACTGGCCCGGGGGGCCGGCAATTACGCCCAAGTCATGGCTCGCGAGGGGATTTACGCTTTATTAAAGCTCCCGTCCGGGGAGATGCGGAAAGTTCTGTCGGTCTGTAAGGCCACCATTGGCCAGGTCAGTAACCCGGACCATAATAGCGTCTCTTTGGGTAAAGCCGGTCGGACCCGCTACTTAGGCCGTCGGCCGCACGTTAGGGGCGTGGCCATGAACCCGGTCGATCACCCGTTAGGCGGCGGCGAGGGCCGTAGCTCGGGCGGACGCCATCCGGTCTCCCCTTGGGGTATGCCGACCAAGGGTTTTAAGACTCGGAAAAAGTCCAAACCCTCCAACAAATATATCGTCAAAAAGCGCGATCGTAAGTAGGCTTTAGGAGAGGTCATGCCCCGCAGCGTCAAAAAAGGACCGTTTGTCGACGATCACGTCATGAGTAAGACCATCGCCGCCGTGGAAGCTGGGGACCGCCGGGTCATCAAAACCTGGAGTCGGCGTTCCACCATTTTGCCGGACATGGTGGGTCTGACCTTCGCGGTCCACAACGGTAAAAAGTTCATCCCGGTCTTTGTGTCGGAGAACATGGTCGGTCACAAACTGGGCGAATTTTCCCCCACTCGAACCTTCTACGGCCACGCGGCTGACAAGAAGGCCAAGAAAACCAAGAAATAGGTTCCCCCATGGAAGAACAAAAAGTCACGCAAGCGTTCGCCATTGGCCGGTTCCTAAGGGTCCCGGCCGATAAGGCTCGCATCATGGGTCGCACCATTGTCGGGCGCCCGGTGGAAGCGGCCATCAACGCTCTCACCTTTAGCCCCAACAAAACGGCCCGGCTCATTTTAAAGGTCTTAAAGTCGGCCGTGGCCAACGCGGCGGAAAACAAAAAAGTCGAGGACGTGGACTCTTTAAGCGTGGCCAAAGTGGTGGTGGATCGCGGGCCGTCGTTAAAGCGGTTTCAGCCTTGCGCCCATGGCCGGGCCAAACCCATTTTAAAGCGTATGAGCCACATCACCGTGGTGGTGGCTAAAACCGGCAAGGACGAGTAGGTAGGAGGGCATCTTGGGTCAGAAAACACACCCCTTAGGCTTCCGCTTGGGAGTCATTAAAACCTGGGGCTCGCGGTGGTACGCGGGTCGGGACTTCGGCCATCTAGTGGTCGAGGACCGGAAAATCCGCGACTACGTCAAAAAGAAGCTCGAGGCCGCCGGGATTTCCCACATCGAGATCGAGCGCTTTGGCTCCAAGGTGAAACTGCGGATCCATACGGCTCGCCCGGGCATTGTCATTGGCAAAAAAGGGGCCGACATCGAGAACCTCCGCCGGGAACTGGAAAAGCTTTTAAGCGGGTTCAATAAGGCCCAAAATCGCGGTCCTTTAAGGGCTTCGGCTAAGTCGCCCAGCGATTCCCCCGCCGAGGGCCTGGAAAAGGTCGCCGAAAAGGACCGGCGTTTTAGCGCTGACCGGGAAGTCATGATTGACATCCAGGAAGTGAGGAAACCGGAAATCTCGGCCCAGTTAGTGGCGGAGAACGTGGCCCAGCAACTGCAAAAAAGGGTCACCTTCCGCCGGGCCATGAAAAAGTCCATTTCTTTGGCCTTTAAGTTTGGGGCCTTGGGGGTCAAGATCCACTGCGCCGGTCGTTTGGGCGGGGCGGAAATGGCTCGCCGGGAATGGTACCGGGAAGGCCGAGTGCCTCTACAGACCTTACGGGCTGACGTGGATTACGGGTTCGCCGAGGCCAAGACCACCTATGGCATCATTGGGGTCAAGGTCCACATCTTCAAAGGCGAGATCATCTCGAACGAGGCGGCCGAAAAGCTTTAAAATAAGGTGGCGATTACGCCCCAACGGAGTTTTGGGATATGCTCTTCCCCAAAAGAACGAAATACCGCAAACAACAGAAAGGTCGCCGCGGCGGCCCGGCCAAAGGGGCCAGCCAGCTCGATTTTGGCCGGTTTGGGCTCCAGGCTCTGACCCGCGGCTATATGACCTCCCAGCAGATCGAGGCTGGCCGCGTGGCCATTAACCGCCACGTTCGGCGCGGGGGCCAACTGTGGATCCGGGTTTTCCCGGATAAACCAGTCTGCAAGAAACCGGCGGAAACCCGCATGGGCAAGGGCAAAGGCACCCCCGAAGGCTGGGTGGCGGTGGTTAAACCGGGCCGGGTCTTATTTGAGATGGACGGGATACCGGAAGCCACGGCTCGCCAAGCCATTCGCTTAGCCGCCAACAAGTTGCCCTTTCAGACCCGCTTCATCATTAGGGGGGAGGTTCTGTGAAACTTCGGAATATCCAGGAGCTGGACCTGCCTGAGTTGGTCAAACGGGAGAGCGAGCTTAGAGAGACCATTTTTTCTTTAAGAACGCGGATCGTTAACGGCCAAGTAGACAATGTCAAGGAAATTCGGGCGATCCGTAAAGAGCTCGCCCGCGTCAAGACGGTCCACCGGGAAAAACAGCTTTCCGCGGCCAAAGCCCCAAGCGAGAGGTAGACAGTGGAAGACAGACGGCCCAATCAAACCATAACCGGCGTGGTGGTTTCCGACAAAATGGACAAGACTGTGGTGGTCCTGGTCAATCGTCTGGTCAAGCACCCCGTGTATAAAAAATACATCCGCCGCCGGGCCAAATTTATGGCCCATGACGAACAGAACGCGGCCCGCCTCGGGGACACGGTGGAGATCATCCAATCCCGGCCTCTGTCCCGCCTCAAGCGGTGGCGGCTGACCCGCGTCCTGGCCCGCCAGGCCTAAGGAGACATCATGATCCAGCCGGAAACCAAACTGACTGTGGCCGACAATTCCGGGGCCAAACGGGTTTATTGCATCAAGGTCCTGGGCGGTAGCCGCCGTCGTTACGCCTCTTTGGGCGACATCATCGTCGTCTCGGTCAAGGAAGCCTTACCCGGCTCCAAGGTCAAAAAAGGCGACGTGGTTAAAGCCGTGGTGGTCCGGACGGCCAAAGAAGTGGGCCGTCAGGACGGGTCGCATATTAAGTTCGACGACAATAGCGCCGTGCTTATCAATAACGCTCGCGAACCCATTGGCACCCGCATTTTCGGGCCCGTGGCCCGGGAGCTTAGAACCAGGCGCTTTATGAAGATTGTCTCTTTAGCCCCGGAAGTTTTGTAGAGGTGGCTATGTCTTTTAGCACTGATTTAAAAGCCGGCGATCGCTTATTCGTTATCTCCGGTTCCCAAAAAGGCAAGATTGGGACTTTAAAAAAGTTTTTCCCAGCCAAAGAGCGGGTTTTAGTGGAAGGCGTCAACCTGGCCATTAAGCACGCCAAGGCTAACCCCACGGCCAACGAGCCGGGCGGTCGAGTCAAGAAGGAAAAACCTCTCCACATTTCCAATGTGGCCTTGGTCTGCCCCAAATGCTCCGAGCCCACCTGGGTCCGCCACGAGATCATCCCCCCGGCGGAAGAAGGCGGCAAAAAGCGGAAAGTGCGGATTTGTAAGCGCTGCAAAGCCCGGATTGACGAGTGACCTTTAATAATGGCCCTAAAGTCCATCGGTTATTCGGCCGAAGGGACGCCAATTTTTGGTGGCCGCCACGAGGAGAAAGATGCCTAGGCTAAAAAAGTTTTACCACGACGAGGTCACCCCGCGTCTGGTTAAGGAGTTTAAGTACTCCAACCCCAATGAGGTCCCTAAGCTGGTCAAGGTCTCCTTAAACATGGGTTTAGGGGAAGCCACCAAGGAACCGAAGATCTTGGAGTCCTCCCGCGAGGAGCTGTCCCTTTTGGCCGGTCAAAGGGCCATTATCACTAAAGCCCGTAGGTCCATCGCGGCCTTTAAGCTCAGGGAAGGTATGTCCATTGGGGTCATGGTGACCTTACGCCGGGACCGGATGTACTACTTTTTGGATAAGCTTTTAAACGTGGTCTTACCTCGGGTGCGGGACTTTCGGGGGGTTTCCCCCAAAGCCTTCGATGGCCGGGGCAACTACACCTTGGGCTTAAAAGAGCACATCATCTTCCCGGAGGTCAACTTTGATAAGATCGATCGGGTTAAGGGTTTGAACATCACCATAGTCACCACGGCCAAAACCGATGAGGAGGCCCGGTTTCTCTTAACGGAGCTGGGCATGCCCTTTAGGAAGACTAACCAGAGCTAGAAGGAGGTCAGGATGGCCAAAACTTCCATGATTATTAGGGCCGCCCGACCGGCCAAGTTCTCTTCAAGGGCCTACAACCGTTGCCCCATCTGTGGCCGGCCCCGGGCCTTTCTGCGCAAATTTAACCTGTGCCGGATTTGTTTCCGCAAGATGGCCCTGGCCGGTGAGATTCCGGGCGTGGTCAAGGCTAGTTGGTGACCCTATGTCCATGACTGACCCCATCGCCGATCTCTTAACCCGCGTCCGGAACGCCTTAACCGCCCGCCATGACCGGGTGGATATCCCGGCTTCCCGCTTAAAGGTGGCCATTGTCCGCATTTTAAAGGACGAAGGCTTTATCAAGAACTTCAAGATCAGCCGGGACAATAAGCAAGGCCTTATCCGGGTCTTATTGAAGTACAACGAGCGGAACGCTCCGGTCATTAATGGCCTGACCCGCCTTTCCCGGCCTGGCCGGCGGCTTTATCTTAAATCCGCTGAGGTCAAACCGGTCTTATCGGGCTTAGGGGTCATGATCGTCTCCACCTCCAGGGGCGTTATGACGGACAAAGAAGCTAGGCGCCATAACTTAGGCGGCGAGTCCCTCTGCCAGATTTGGTAGGTTTACGAGGATAAAATGTCCAGAATTGGCAAACTACCCGTGCCCATCCCCCCGGGCGTCAAGATCGATTACGCGGCCCCGGTCTTAAAGGTGGCTAAAGGGCCGGTCTCTTTGACCCGGACCATCCATAAGAACGTCCTTTTAACCGTGGAAAAAGACCAGATCATCTTGAAACCCGTGGACGACTCCCAAAACAGTAAAGCCCTTTGGGGTCTCCACCGGACCTTGGTCAATAACATGGTCATTGGGGTCTCCACCGGTTTTACCCGGGTCTTGGAAGTGGTCGGCGTGGGCTGGCGCATTGAGGCCCAAGAGAACAAAGGGGTTCAGAGCTTAAAGCTCTCTTTAGGTTTTTCCCATCCCGTGGATTTTCCTTTGCCCCCCTCGGTCAAAGCCCAGGTTGACCCCAAAACCTTAAAAATCACTTTAACCTCGCCCGATAAAGAGCTTTTAGGCTTGACCGCGGCCAAGGTCCGCTCTTACCGTCGGCCCGAGCCCTACAAGGGCAAAGGCATCCGCTACGAAGGCGAGACCATCCGCCGGAAAGTCGGTAAAGCGGGCGGCAAGTGATAGCTCCGCTATTTTGGGGTTTAAGTTCCCCTTTAAAGGTGTCCCATGTCTAAGACCAATCCCCGCTTGGCGGCCCGGGTGGGCCGTCAGGAGCGGGTTAGAAAAAAGGTGCGGGGCGTGGCCAGTCGGCCCCGCTTATGCGTTTTTCGCTCCGCCTCCCATATTTACGCCCAGTTAATCGACGATGTCGCGGGCCGGACCTTAGCCGCTTTTTCCACCTTGAACCCTTCGATCAAAGAGGAGTTAAAGGGTCTAAACAAAACGGAAAAAGCCCGGCGAATTGGGAAAGCCATTGGCGCGGCCATCTTGGCCTTGGGTTTAAAAGACATCATTTTCGATCGCAACGGCTTTTTGTATCATGGCCGGGTTAAAGCTCTGTCCGAGGGCGCCCGGGAAGCTGGCTTAAACTTTTAAGGGGGAGACGCGTGTACAATCGGCCCGAGGAAGAGCAGGTTCTCATCGATAAAGTGGTCCACGTCAACCGTGTGGCTAAGGTGGTCAAAGGTGGACGGCGTTTCTCCTTTTCCGCCATTGTGGTGGTCGGGGACGGTCACGGTAAGGTCGGCTTTGGCTTAGGCAAAGCCAGCGAAGTGCCGGAGGCCATTCGGAAAGGGATGGAAAGGGCCAAGAAGAACGTGATCGAGGTCGATCTGGCGGGCACCACCGTGCCCCATCAGGCCACTGGCGACAGTGGGAGCGGCTCGGTTCTTTTAAAACCCGCGGCCAAGGGCACCGGCGTTATCGCTGGCGGCTCAGTCCGGGCCGTGGTCGAGGCGGTCGGGGTCAAGGACATTTTAACCAAGGTCTTGGGCTCCAATAACCCCCATAACGTGGTCCGGGCCACCATCGCCGCCTTGAAAAAAATGCGTTTGGCCAAAACCGTGGCCAAAGAGCGGGGCGTTCCCCCGGAAAGGCTGAGGGTTTGACCTAATAGGTCGGCCCTAGCTTTAACCTTTAGCCATATTATAAGCGGGTAATGTTGTGTCTAAGTCCCTCAAAATAACCCAAGTTAAAAGCGTGGTGGGCCGTTTGCCCAATCACCGCCGGACCGTTCGGGCTTTAGGCCTTAAACGGATCGGCGATAGCTCGACCCAACCGGATAATCCCGCCATTCGGGGCATGATCGCCACGGTGGGTTACCTTTTACGGGTGGAGGAAGTCCAATGAGGCTACATGATTTAAAACCGGCCCCCGGGTCCAAGAAAGAACCCAAGCGGAAAGGCCGGGGCGAGTCCTCGGGCCAGGGCAAAACCGCCGGTCGGGGCCATAAGGGCCAAAAATCCCGTTCCGGCGGCGGCGTGGGCGTGGGCTTTGAGGGCGGGCAGATGCCTTTACAAAGGCGTTTGCCCAAACGCGGGTTCACCAACCTTTTTAAAAAGACCTACTCTTTGGTTAACCTTGCGGATTTAGAGCCCTTCGCCGCCCATAGCGTCATTGACGCCGAGGTTTTAGTGGCCTCGGGGATCATCCGGAAAGTTGATCAACCGATCAAACTATTGGCCAACGGCCTTCTGACCAAACCCTTGACCGTCAAAGCCCAGGCCGCCTCCAAACAAGCCTTGGCCAAGATGGCCGAATTGGGCGGTCAGGTGGAGATCCTGACCCTTTAGTCAGGCGATGAGGGCGAATTTTGTTAGCCGCTAACGACAACCTGTCCCAGTCCAGCGACCTTCGGAAAAGGCTGATCTACGTTCTCTTGATCCTAGCCGTTTACCGGGTGGGGGTCCATATCCCGACCCCCGGGGTCAACACTGAGGCTTTGGCCATCTTCTTCGCCCGGTTCCAAGGGACCTTACTCGGTCTTTTTGACATGTTCTCGGGTCGAGCCTTGTCCCAGTTCTCCATCTTCGCCATGGGGATCATGCCTTATATCTCGGCCTCCATCATTATTGAGCTCTTGACCGTGGTCTGGCCTTATTTGGGGCGGTTAAAGAAGGAAGGCGGCCAAGACGGGCGGCGGAAACTGACCCAATACTCCCGGTACCTGACCGTGGGCCTCTCCTTGTTCCAAGGGTTTATGCTGGCCGTGGGTTTAGAGCGGATGGCCCTGGACGAATCGACCTCGGTGGTCATTAACCCGGGCATGTCCTTTCGGCTCATGACCACCATCACCTTGGCCGCGGGCACCTGCTTTATCATGTGGTTAGGTGAGCAAATCACCGAGCGCGGGATTGGGAACGGCATCTCCTTAATCATCTTCGCCGGTATTGTCGAGGCTTTGCCCTCGGCCATTGGCGGGGTCTTTCGGGACGTGGGCCAAGGGAACCAGTCGATTTTGGCCATGGTCTTGCTTACCGCGGGCATGCTCTTAATCGTGGCTGGGGTGGTCTTCTGCGAGCGCGCCCAGCGCCGCATCCAGGTCCAGTACGCCCAGCGCATGGTCGGTCGCCGGATGGTCGAGGGCCGCTCCACCCATTTGCCCTTAAAGCTCAACCCCGCTGGGGTTATCCCGCCTATTTTCGCTAGCTCTTTAATCATGTTTCCGGCCACTTTGGGCCAGTTCATGGAGCATCCGGCCTTTAAGACCGTCTCGGATTGGCTGAACGAGTCCAGTATTCTGTATAACCTCATTTACGTGGCCTTAATCATCTTCTTCTGTTACTTCTACACGGGGGTCCAGTTTAACCCCACGGACGTGGCCGAGAACATGAAAAAGCACGGCGGCTTTATCCCGGGCATCCGGCCGGGTCAGAAGACCGCCGAGTACATTGACCGGGTTTTAACCCGGATCACCTTGTGGGGGGCTTTATACGTCTCCTTTATCTGCGTTATGCCCTCCTTTGTCCGGGTCTACTTTCGGGTGGACTTTTGGTTTGGCGGGACCGCCCTTTTGATCGTCGTGGGCGTGGCCTTAGACACCATCGCCCAGATCCACTCCTACGTTTTAAACCAGCATTACGATGGTTTTTTGAAGAAAGGCATGGCCGGCATGGGCAAAATCCAATCCCGGCGCCGGTCTTGACAAATATCCGAATATAGGTTAAGCTAATAAATTTCCGAAAATAGAGCCAAAAGGCTCGGCTATTAAGGTCGTTTATTCCGGCGCGCTTGAAGGTTTATTAACTAATAATAGCTAAATCCGGCTTTAAACATATTGGTTTTACATTTTTAACCATCTAATTGTAGCCGGGCCCAAGAGCGGCTAACCATCAAGGGGGGTTCCATGATAATAGTTCTCTTAGGGCCTCCAGGGGCTGGCAAAGGGACCCAAACTGGGCCCTTAGCCCGTAAATACCAGATCGTGGGTATTTCCACGGGCGATATTTTTCGGTTCAACTTAAACGCCGGGACCCCTTTAGGTTTAGAGGCCAAAAACTTCATGAACCAAGGCTTATTGGTCCCGGACGATTTAACCTGCCGCTTAGTCGAGGATCGGCTGAGCCAACCGGACGCTCAAAACGGTTGTTTATTGGACGGTTTTCCCCGGACGGTTTATCAGGCCGAAGAGCTGGAAAAATATTTGGCCAAAAAAGGCCAAAAAGTGGATTATTGCCTCCTTCTGGATATCCCGGAAAAAGAGCTGATGGCCCGCTTAACTGGCCGCCGGGTCTGTCGGTCCTGCGCCGCGGTCTGGCACTTAACCTTTTCCCCACCCCCGGCCAACCTGGTTTGCGACCGTTGCGGCGGGGAAATTTACCAACGGGACGATGACGGCGAAGTGGCCGCCTCCAACCGTTTAAAAGTTTATCAAGCCCAAACCCAGCCCGTGGTGGACTGGTATAAGGCCAAGGGAACCTTGAAGACGGTGACGGCCTTAGGGCCCCCGGCGGAAGTGGAAAAGGCCATTATTAAGGCCATGAGTTAGGCGGTGACCCCATGAAAGTGCGCTCCTCAGTTAAAAAAATGTGCATCAAATGCAAGATAATCCGGCGGTTCGGCCAAGTCCGGGTTATCTGCGAAAACCCCAAGCATAAACAGCGTCAAGGCTAATAGGGAGGGTTCCAGTTGCCTAGGATTTCCGGCATTGACTTGCCCCGCCACAAACGGATTGACATCGCTTTGACTTATATCTTTGGTCTTGGCCGGACCAGCGCCCAAGCCATCCTGGAAAAAGCCAAAGTCAACTTTGACACCAAGTCGGACCATTTAACGGACGATGAGGTCACCCGCATTCGCCGGATCATTGACGGCGAGTATAAGGTGGAAGGCGATTTACGGCGGGAAGTGACCATGAACATTAAAAGGCTCATGGATCTTGGCTGCTATCGCGGTCTAAGGCACCGGCGCGGTTTGCCCGTCAATGGCCAAAGGACCCACACCAACGCGCGGACCCGCAAAGGCCCCCGCCGTTCGGTGGTTGGCAAGAAGAAAACCACCAAGTAACCCTTAGCCGGAGGACAATATGTCGGCCAAAGCCGTTCGCCGAACCCGCAAGAAAAAAGAGAAAAAAAGCGTGCCCCAGGGAGTGGCCCATATCCAAGCCACTTTCTCGAACACCATCATCACCATAACCGATCCCCAAGGCAATACCGTGGCCTGGTCCTCTAGTGGCATCCAGGGCTTTAAGGGCTCCCGCAAATCCACGCCGTACGCCGCCCAAACCGCGGTGGAGGACGTGGCGAAAAAGGCCCAAGAGCATGGCATGCGCTCGGTGGAGGTTTTCATCAAAGGGCCGGGCAACAGCCGGGAAGCCGCTTTACGGGCTTTCCAGTCCTCCGGTCTCCAGGTGACCATGATTCGGGACGTCACGCCCATCCCCCACAATGGTTGCCGGCCCCCGAAACGTCGGCGCGTTTAATCCCTTTCGTTATTTTTGGAGGATAATCCTTGGCCAGATACACCGAGGCGGTTTGCCGCATCTGCCGGCGCGAGAACACCAAGCTTTTCCTAAAGGGCGACCGTTGCTACGCCACCAAGTGCGCTTTTGAGCGCCGGGCCGTCGCCCCCGGCCAGCATGGCGGGCGCCGGGGCAAACTGTCCGACTATGGTTTACAGTTGCGGGAAAAGCAGAAGGTCAAAAGGACTTACGGCCTTTTGGAAAAGCAGTTCCGGTCTTTGTTTGAGAAAGCCGAGCGCCAAAAGGGCGTCACCGGGGCTAACCTTTTGATTTTGCTGGAGCGGCGCTTGGACAACATCGTCTATCGCATGGGCTTCGCCTCTTCCCGGAGCCAGGCCAGACAACTTGTCTGCCACGGCCATTTCCTGGTCAACGACCATAAAGTGGACATCCCCTCTTACCTGATTAAGGGCGGGGATAAGGTCACCTTACGGGAGCGGAGCCGCCAGAACGCCTACATTCAGCTGTCCATGGAGACCGTGGCTCGCCGGGGCGTCCCGCGCTGGCTGGAGCTGGATAAGGCCGCTTTCTCGGGGCGGATTAAGGAATTGCCGGTCCGCGAGGATTTGACCATGCCCATTTCCGAGCAGCTGATCGTGGAGCTCTATTCCAAGTAGCTTTGGCCTGGAATAAATTTAGGTTATGGTCATTGGCTAAGCGTTAGGCGACGCTTTCCTGGCCGATTCTCTTTTGGCTTAGGCGAGCTAGCCGCGTCTTTTTGGAGAGTGTATGGAACAATCCTGGAAGGAACTTATTAAACCTAATGAGCCGCGGATTGAGGAAGTTGATATCGCGAGAAACTATGGGAAGTTCGCTTATGAGCCTTTAGAGCGAGGCTTTGGGCTAACTTTGGGTAACGCCCTAAGGCGCGTTATGCTTTCCTCCCTCAAGGGCGCGGCCATCACTTCGATCAAAATTGAGGGCGTTCTCCATGAGCACTCCACCTTGCCAGGCGTTATTGAGGATGTCTCGGACATCATTCTTAACCTCAAAGAGGTCCGCTTAAAGAGCCACGCCTCGGAGCCGCGTAAGCTAAGGGTGGAGCTTAATGGGCCCAAAGACTTTGTGGCTGGGGACATCCAAACCGACCACATGGTCGAGGTTTTAAATAAGGATCGTCATATCGCCACCTTAGCGGCTAACGGCCAACTAAAAATGGAATTGGTCGTAGCCACGGGCAAAGGGTACGCCCCGGCGGAAAAGCAAAACGAAAACGAGCAGATCATTGGGCAAATTCCGGTGGACGCTTTATTTTCGCCCATCCGGAAAATCAACTTTAATGTGACCAACGCCCGCCTAGGCCAAAGAACCGATTACGATAAGCTGACCTTAGAGGTTTGGACCGATGGGAGCTTAAAGCCCCAAGAAGCCGTGACCTACGCGGCCTCCATCATCATGGACCAACTGGAGATCTTCACTAAGTTTGACGAGTCCTTAACCGGGGAGTCTTTAACCCCGGGCGGCGAGCCCATTGATTTCACCCCGCCCCCGGAGGATATGCAACTATTTTACCGGCCCGTGGATGAGCTGGAGCTGTCGGTCCGGTCGGCCAACTGTTTAAAGAACGCTGATATCTACTACATTGGCGATCTGGTGCAAAAGACTGAGCAGGAAATGCTCAAGACTAAAAACTTTGGGCGTAAATCTTTAAATGAGATTAAAAACGTCCTGGAAAAGCTTAACCTCCATCTGGGGATTAATCTCCCTGGTTACGCCCGGGTTGAGCCGCGGAAGGATTAGGGGACAAAAATGCGGCACCGTAAAGCCAATGTCAAACTCGGTCGGACGGCCTCGCACCGTCGGGCCATGCTCCGCAATATGGCGACCAGCGTTTTTGAGTGCGGGGCCATAACCACCACTATTTTTAAGGCCAAGGCTTTAAAACCCATTATTGACCAACTGATCACCTTGGCCAAGAAAGGGGATTTAAGCGCCATCCGGAAAGCTCGGACCATCTTGACTAAACCTTCGGTGGTTAAAGAGCTCTTTAGCGACGCCAAAGAAAAGTATAGCGACCGGGTTTGCGGTTACGCCACCATGGCCAAGGTCGGTCTCCGGGCGGGCGACGCGGCCCCCATGGCTCGTTTGGAGCTCATCGGCCCGGATTACCAAAAGGCGGAGACCGGTAAAACCACCCGGAAGACCGTGGATCGCTCCCGGCGGGTGGCGGCCACCAAAAAGAAGTCCTTAAATATCGCCCCCGCTGGGACCGAGGCTTTAGGGACCGACGCCATTGACGCGGCCACCAAATCGGCCCTGGACTCGGCTTTAGACACCTCTTTGGACTCGGCTTTGGACTCGGCCATTGAGGCGGCTAACGCATCGGCTAACGAGTCGGCTAACGAATCGGCTAGCGACTCGGAAGCTGACGGTTCCAGCGAACCCAAACCGGACGACCAAACCAGCGGCTCTTAAGCTTTGGTCTTTTAGGCCCTTTCCCCATATGGCCTATCAGGTTACCCAGTTTAACTTGGCCAGGAAGGGATTTCCTTTCTGGCCTTTTTTTTTCTAGCGGACTGTTTTTTTATTCCTATTAATTGATTTTTCGAGATTATTGGCGCTAAAATAGAATTAAGGAGATCAAAATTCAAAGCCAGATTCTCCTTTAGCCTTCCCTAATTCTTTCCATATTTTGGGGGCTTAAATTCGCTACCCATAGGTCTAGGGGAGTTGGCCTGATTTTGGTCTTTCGCGTCCGATTGGACCCCTTTTAGGGGGTCAATCCTGGTGGTTTTCGGTCGAAAGCTTATTTTAGGGCCCCTAATAACCTTAGCGGTCGTCTTTCGATCTTTCCTTGGAATATAAGGAGCCCGTTTAAGGCTATAGGGTTGGTTAAAGGTCCACTGGATCTTCCGACTTCCGGCTTTAAGCGTGATTATATATGAAGCTTATCCGCTCTTTTCTCAATTTCTTTTCCAATGATCTGGCCATTGACCTGGGCACGGCCAACACCTTAGTCTACTTAAAGGGCAAAGGCGTGGTCTTATCCGAGCCCTCGGTGGTGGCCATCAGCCGAAAAGACGGCAAAAGCGGCAAAGTCCTGGCCGTGGGCCATGACGCCAAAGCCATGCTGGGCCGCACCCCGGCGGGCATTGAGGCCATCCGCCCCATGAAGGACGGGGTTATCGCCGATTTCGAGATAACCCAAGCCATGCTCCGTCACTTTATCCGCAAAACCCACTTTCGGCGGTTCGTTAAACCGCGCATCATCGTGGCCGTGCCCAGCGGCATCACCCAGGTGGAGAAAAAAGCCGTGCGCGAGGCCGCTGAGCAAGCCGGGGCCTCGGAGGTCTACCTCATTGAGGAACCCATGGCCGCGGCCATTGGGGCCGGGCTACCGGTCACCGAGCCCACGGCCAACATGATCGTTGATATCGGCGGGGGCACCACTGAGGTGGCTATCATCTCTTTAGCGGGCATTGTTTTCGCCAAATCCGTCCGCATCGGCGGGGATAAGATGGATGAGGCCATCGCCCAGTATATCCGCAAAAAGTACAACCTTTTAATCGGCGAGCGGACGGCCGAGGTCATTAAGCAGGAAATCGGCACGGCTTACCCCTCGGACATGGTCGACTCTTTGGAGGTTCGGGGTTTAGACACGGTTTTAGGCATCCCCAAAACCGTGGCCATTGACTCCGAGGAGATCCGCAAAGCCATCGCCGAGCAGGTTGACTCCATTTTAACCACCGTCCGGAGCGCCTTAGAGCAGATCCCCCCGGAGCTGGCCGCCGACATCGTCACCCGCGGCATTGTTTTGACCGGGGGCGGGGCCTTATTGCGGCGGTTGGACGTTTTACTCCGCGAAGAGACCCATTTGCCCATCATCATCGCCGACGACCCTTTCACCACCGTGGCCATGGGTAGCGGCATCGCCTTGGAAAGCTTGGATGTGCTCAAAGAGATTTCCATCCCTTAAGCCATGCCGCGCCGCTGGAAAATCATTTCGCCCGTGGCCCTTTTTATCTTGGCTTTGGCTTTGATCTCGGCCTACGTGAAAAACCCCCAAGGCGAGGTTAGCTTAACGGCCAAGGCGGCCCCTTTAGCGGCTTTGGGCCCGGTTAGCGGGTTAATCAACCGGCTAGCGGACGGGGTGGCCGAGGTTTGGCGGGGTTATTTTTCCTTGGTCGCGGCCCAAAAAGAGAACGACCAACTGAAAGTCACGGTGGGCCGCTTAAAGCGCCAGTTAGTGGAGCTGGAGGAAGTTAAAAGGACTAACCAACGGTTAGGGGCCCTTTTAGAGTTAAAGGCCAAAAACCCGGCGGATTATTTAAGCGCCCGGATCTTGGCTTGGGACCCGGGGCCGTGGTTTCAGGCCGTGGTCATTGACGCTGGGGCCAAAGACGGGGTTAACCCCGAGGCCGCGGTTCTCTCTAGCGAGGGTTTAGTGGGCCGGGTGGTGGAATTGGCCCCCCAAGAGGCCAAGGTCCTTTTAATCACCGATCGCTCCAGTGGGGTGGACGCCTTTGTCCAACGGAACCGGGTCAATGTCTTAGTCACGGGTTTGGGCCCAGGCCGTTTGGAGCTGGAGTACACCCGGAAAGGCGAGGACGTCCGCTTGGGGGATCTGGTGGTCTCCTCGGGCTTGGATGGCATCTTTCCGGCGGGTCAAGCTTTGGGCGTGGTCACCCAAGTGGACAAAGTGGGTTTGGGTCTGTTTTTAAAAGCCGAGTTACGGCCCAGCGTGGACTTTTCCGGGTTAATGGAGGTTTTGGTTTTAAAAAATAAGCCTTTACCCTTTGACTGGACCACCTTAGGCTCGGACGCCCGTCTCCTTTTTGAGAAAAAGGGGTCCCGGCCCCGGTCGCGTTAAGCGGACGTGGCCCGCTTTAGCCCAGCCAACCCCGGCCCTTTGGCTCGTTTATGGCCTATTTTTCTTTTAGGGCCTCTAATAGTGGCTTTAACGGGTTTAGCCCCGCTCGGGCTAAATTTGCGGGGCTTTAGCCCGGACTGGCTGTTAATCCTCGTCTTGTTTCTGGCTTTACGAGCCGCCCCGGAGACGGCTTATTTAGGGGCCTTTCTTTTTGGCTGGGCCGAAGGTTATTTAAGTCTAGCCCCGCCGGGTTTTTTTCCCTTAAAACTGATGATTGGGGTCTTGATCGCCCGCGGGGTTGTCCGTAAACTGGAAGTAACGGGGCTTTTCCCGGTGGCTCTTTTGACCTTTATTTTAGGCGAGGCCTTAAAAGCCGGTTTTGAGCCTTGGTTATTGGGTTTAGTCACCGCCAGCGCCCGGCGGCCCTTCCTAACGGCGGAGACCTTGATCTTGGCCACCCGCGCCAGTTTAACCACCGCCCTTATCGCGGGTCCGGTTTTTAGCTTACTGGACAGTTGGTTTAAACCCCAAGGAAAATAAATGAGCTCCGTTTCCCCAACCTTTGGCGAAAACCCCCCGGACTATGGGTCCCAGATCTTCTGGCTAAAAGTCATCTTTGGCCTGGCTTTAGCGGTTTTAGCCTTAAGGTTGTGGTATCTCCAGATCGTCGCTGGGGAGGAGTATCGTTTAAAAAGCGAAAAAAACCATTCCTCTTTAATCGATATCCCCACCCAAAGGGGCCTTATTTTTGACCGTCATGGCCAGACCTTGGTGGACAACGACATTAGTTACGACCTTTTGGTCACCCCAGCCGAGGTCAGCGACCAAAAAGAGCTCATTGACGAAGTGGCGGGCTTGATCGGGCGGGACCGAGCCGATTTGGAAAAAAAGTTCGCCTCTTTAAGTAAAAAACATAAGTACAATTCCCATTTGTGGCTCTCGGGGTTAACCCGGGCCGATTTAGCCGCCTTAGAGACCCGCCATTATGACTTGGATGGGGTGACCATCCAGATTAACTCGGTCCGGAAACCCACTCGCGAAAACTTCGCCCCCCACTTAATCGGCTACTTGGCCGAAATTAGCCCCAAACAACTGGGTGAGCCCACCTACGCGGGCTTAAAGCAAGGGGCCTTGGTCGGGCAAAGCGGGGTGGAGCAGAGCATGGAAGCTTTACTCCACGGGAAAAAAGGCCAAAGGCTGACCACCGTGGACTCCCAAGGCCGGGTCTTGGAGGAGCTGAAGGCCGATTACCCCGAGCCAGGCCATAACGTCATCTTAACCTTAAACAGCCGCTTACAAAGGGTGGCCCAGTCGCTCCTGGCCGAGCACGCCGGGGCCATCGTGGTTTTGGATCCCCGAAACTTCGAGATCTTGGCCATGGCCTCCAGCCCGACCTTTAACTTAAACGACTTTGTCGGCGGTGTCTCGGTGGAGCGGTGGAAGTCTTTAAATAGCGACCCCTTCCACCCCATGGAGAATCGGGCCGTGGGCGGCCAATACCCGCCGGGCTCGACCTTTAAGATCGCCATGGCTTTAACGGCCTTGTCCGAGGGGGTTATCACCCCGGAAACGGTTTTCTCCTGCGCTGGGGCCATTTTTTTGGGCCATAGCCGGTTTGGTTGCTGGGCCCGGGGGGGCCATGGGGCGGTTAACCTCCACCGCTCTTTAAAAGAATCCTGCGATGTTTATTACTATGAGGTCGGTCGGCGCTTGGGCATCGATCGCTTGGCCAATGGGGTCCGGGAAAACTTTGGTTTAGGCCGGGCCTTAGGCATGGATCTGAATACCGAGCGCGGGGGATTAGTGCCCAACCAAGCTTGGAAATTAAAGCGTTTTGGCAAACCCTGGAACTTTGGCGAAACTTTTCCGGTGTCCATTGGCCAAGGCTACTTACTGACAACGCCCTTGCAGGTGGCCCAGTACACGGCCGTGGCCGCCAATGGGGGGACCTTGTTTCGGCCGCACTTAGTCAAAGAAGTGACCGACTTCGAAGGGCGCTTAACGCGCCGGGTGGAGCCGGAAGTCATCCACCAACTGGCTCTAAGGCCCGACTATATCCAAGCTGTGAGAAAGGGCTTGGACGCGGTGGTTAACGAGCCCGGGGGCACGGGTCGCCGGGGCCAGATCCCCGGGGTCCGGGTGGCCGGGAAAACCGGGACCTCCCAGGTCATTAGCTTAGACCGGTATCAGCTCTACTCGCGGGGCGGGGTTTTACCCTGGAAATACCGGGAGCACGCCTGGTTCACGGCCTACGCCCCGGTGGATAACCCCGAGGTGGTGGTGACGGTTCTTTTGGAGCACGCCGGCGGCGGCGGGGCCAACGCGGCCCCCTTGGCCGCGAAGCTTTTGGCCGCTTACTTCGACGCCTCCATTGACGCCAATATCATGCCGCCCTATCAGGCTCAACCGGACAAACCCACCGGTTGGCGCGGGGACTTATGAAAAGGCTAGGTTTTGAGCGGGTTAAGGAAAACTTTAGTTTACCCTTGGCCCTAGCCCCTTTGGCTTTAATCGCCATTGGCCTCATCAACCTGTATAGCGTCTCCTCTGGGGTCGGGGACTCATTCGAAAGCTCCCACTTCACGAAGCAATTAGGGTTCGCCACTTTAGGGATCGTTGGCTTAACCTTTATTTTTCTTTTTGATTACCGCCGCGTTAAGACCATCGCTTGGGCCCTGTTTGTCATATCCATCATCTTACTGGTCATGGTGCGGTTTTTTGGCGTCCACGCTGGCGGGGCCACCCGCTGGCTCCCTTTGGGGCCCTTTCGCTTCCAACCCTCGGAACTCACCAAGGTCAGTTTGGTCTTCCTCTTGGCCCACTGGTTCGCGAAAAGGTCCTACCCCCAAGGGTTAGACTTTAAAGATCTTATTTTTCCCCTGATTTTCGCTTTAATTCCCTTTGTTTTAATCTTAAAACAACCTGATTTAGGGACGGCTTTACACCTCCTTTTAACCGTGACCCCGCTCTTTTTCTTTGTCCGCTTAAGACCTAGGGTCTTGGTGGCCTTGGTCAGTCTCCTTTTAACCGCCACGGTCTGGATCTTCTGTTTAGGGGGCCAAAACTTTCTCTTGGAGCGGAAGATCATTAAACCCTACCATCTTGACCGGTTTAAGTACTATCTGGCCCCCGAGGAAAGCCCCAATGACCAGGGCTGGCAGATTATCCAAGCCAAAAGCGCCATTGGCAGCGGCCAGATCTTAGGCCAAGGGTTTCGGGAGGGGTCCCAGCAGAAGTACGGCTTTTTGCCCGCCCCGGAAACGGATTTCGCCTTCGCGGCCTTGGCCGAGGAATGGGGGTTTGTGGGGGCCAGTTTGATTTTGCTCTTATTTTTTAGCCTTTTCTGGTCGGCCTTGGGGGTGGTCCGACGAAGCGGGGAGTCCTTTGGGGCCTACTTAACGGTGGGTCTTATTAGCCTTATTTTCTGGCAGATGACCATTAACATCGCCATGGTCTTAGGGATCTTCCCGGTGGTGGGCATACCTTTACCCTTTATTAGCTATGGGGGAAGCTCCTTATTTATAAGCCTACTTTCCGTGGCCGTCATCGCCAACGTGGGCCTAAACCGCTACGTTTTCCAAGAGGAGGCCGTTAAACCCAACCCCGAGGTCTGGGAACGGGGCGTGACCCAACCTAAACCCCCGGTGGCGGAGCCGGTGCGGCGCTTGGCCCCGCTCAACCCCGATGAGCCCGAGCCCTACCCGGACCATCGTTTGCCCCACCGGGAACCTTGGCTGAAGTTTTTGGTCAAGACTTTTCGGCCGCCCATCTTTCCCCCGGACGACCCCTCGTCTTTTAATTAACCGCTATTTAACTTCTTAAAGAAAGGTTATTACAGGGAAATCTAGTTTTTTTGACCATTTAAACAAATGACCTTTTGGGGCAATAGGCTTTAATTTAATCCCTTTTTAGCGCTCTTTTAGATTGAAAAAGTCACGACAGTTTGGTATGATAATGTAGAGGCGGTTTAGAAAACTGGTTTTTTCTTAACCATAAAAATTGGTGGCGAGGCGATTTTGATAGTCATCAGACACAAAATGAAGAGTTTTGTGACTTAATTCTCAAACAATATTAATTTTAAAAAAAAACTTGAATGAGTGTCGAGCTTCCGTCTAATAATTTTGTCTTTTTATTGATCAATTTCAGTTTGCTACGACATTAATTTATTTTTTTCTTCTTTTATATCTCTGTTAGTTTTATTAAGTCAAAATAGAGGTCAAAAACCGCTGTTTTTTTAGACATCCGCGGATACAACAACCCATGAGAGCCAACGCGTTAATGAGGTTCGAGCGCCAAGTGGCCTAATTTTGTTTGTGGTGGCCTATTTTTCCCTCTGGCAAGGAGTATTTTTCAAAGGAGTATTTTTCGATGACTGAACAAGTTATGGATATAGGCGCTTTACCTGAGTTTATCAACAATACGTTTGGCGCGTCTAAAGTTATAGTTCACGCGACCAACAATAGTCTTATAATTGAGCCAATTAAAGAAATTAAGACTGGTTGTTGTTCCCGTGTACGTGGAATGCTGGCGGATTGTCCCGAAATGTCAGTGGATAAATTTTTAGAACGAAAACGTAAGGACAAAGAGCTAGATCTATGATCGGTTATATCCTTGACGCCTGCGCTCTGATCGCTCTCTTGCGCAATGAGGAAGGGGCGAATATTGTCGAAGGTCTAATTGATAAAGCCAACGCTGGAATTTTGAAAGTCAGTATACATAAAGCAAATTCGCTTGAAGTATACTATGAAACAATCAGGACAAATGGAACAAAAAGAGCAATAGAAACTATTAATGAAATCAGTAAGCTACCAATAACGATAATATCAGATATCAGCGATGCGTTGTTTATGGAAGCGGGTAGGTTAAAGTCATTATACAAAGTATCGTTTGCCGACACTTTTGCGCTTGCGACCGCCTCCACAAGCGATTCTGTATTAGTCACCTCAGAGCGCCAGGAAATGGATATTTTAGATCAGAGTGAACCAAATATCACTTTTTTATGGATACGTTAAATTTAGATATAAAATTATCATAAATTTTATTTCTATTATATTGTTTATTCTTTAAACATTTTTTTATACATTTGCGGTTTTGTTTGTGTGTTGCGCGGCTTTAATATGTTTATATTAAGATAAAATAAGATGAAAACTTAAAATTTATTAAATATATATTTTTTTAAATAAGACATTATCGTCTTAAAGACTAAACTTTAAAGGGCCATAAGCTCTAGCGGCCCAACGGTCGGGCTATGAGGACCAGAAGTTTTTTTTAGCCTTAAAGGTCAGCCCCAAAATTGTCAAAAACCCCTTGCCAATTAGCCGGTAAAAGACTATATTGTCTAATCCTTTAGGGACTTTTTTCGTCGGGACATAGCTCAGTCTGGTAGAGCACTGCGTTCGGGACGCAGGGGCCGCTGGTTCAAATCCAGTTGTCCCGACCATTTTTTTTCGAGCCCTAAATAGACCAATCTTTCTTCGCTTATTCCCTGGACAATTAGCCGATATCCCCTTAAAACGCGCGACCTAGCTTAACTTGGAGAGGTTTATGGCCGAAGAACCCCAAAACGGGCCCGTTAAGAGCCATTGGAAAAAGATAAGCCTGGTCGGGGCCGGGGTTTTAGTTTTTTTATTTATGGTGATTTTTATCGCCAATTACCGGTTCCCCTCTTTCTTTGACCCGCCGAGCCCCCCTAATAACCAAAACATCCCGGGTTGGGTTTTTACGACCACCATCATCGACCTGGGCGACCAGATGTTTAGTAATTGGCTCCCCAACGATATCATTTGGCCCACGGCTTTTATGGACAACCGGCCCAACTACCAGTTAGGCGAGCTCAAAGCCTTAACCTACACGGTCTTAAGCTTAAAAGAGAACCTCTCCCGGTTACGATCCTCGGACGCCATGGACAATAACTGCTCCGAGGCTTACTCCCTTTTAAATAACGATCCCTTAAAATGGATCTTCCCCAGCGCCGAGTCCCGCTTTGAAAAAGCTATCGTCTACTTACAGGACTATCGCCAAAAACTGGAGGCTAACCAGGCCCGCTTTAGCCCCCGGGCCGATAACCTTTCCGAGCTTTTACGGTATTACGTCTCCTTACTGGGGACCTTAAACGCGGCCCTAGCCAACGCCCCCGGAGGGTTACGCTTAAAGCAGGTCAGCCGCTTAACCCCGCCGCCGCCCGCCCCGGCCCCCGCCAACGTTACGGCCATCAACGCCACCAACGCCACCGCCCCTAGCCCCCCAGCGGCCCCGTTGGAACTGGAAAAAGCCACCCCCTACTCGGAAGTGGATGACCATTTTTATGAGGCCCAAGGCGCGGCTTACGTTTTACGGGAGATGATGGCGGCCATTCGGGTGGATTTTCGGGAAATCTTGGAGGTTAAAAAGGCCACGGAAATCGTCGATGACATTATCCTGACCTTGGACCAGTCCCAGTTTGAGCCCATCATAGTCTTAAACGGCGATATTGGCTCCATTACGGCCAACCATTCCATGGAGCTCCACTCCATCTTGGAAAACTCCCGGCAAAAGATTAATAACCTTATGGAAATGATTAGCCAGTAAAGACCCGGCAAATTTGTCCGCTAAATTTAAGCTTTTTAGCCCTCGGAAAACCTGGTTCACTCCCGGGAGCGCCTAATGGCTATTTTTCTTTAAGAGTTAAATTATCGATTAAAAACAACTACTTACCTAAAAATCGCTCAGGTTTTTTAGAACTCCAAAAGTTTATTCGCCCCGCTCTTTATTGGCCTCATATTTGCTACGTTACTCGTAGCCAGGCCTCTAGCGGCTGGTCGCGGATCAACCTTTTGGAGTTTTTTTATGAAAATAGACGCTAAAGAAGCTTATAATGTTTTTTTAAGGCCCCAAGAGGCCCAAAATCAGTCCGCTAAGACGACCAACGGGATTGATTTCGCCTCCTTTTTAAATCAGTCCGCCCCCAGCTCCAGCTCGAAGGACTTAGGCCTAATTAACCTCCCCCAGGTGGATATCATTGGCCAACTTCAAGTCAATCAAGCCGCGAAGGCGGAAAGCTCCTCGCCTTACGGGGCCGCCGAGGACATTGAGGCCATTTTAAACCTCCTGGACGATTACTCCCAAGCTCTCGCCAACCCCCAGAACACCTTAAAAGATCTGGCCCCTATGGCCGATGACTTGGGGTTAATGGCCCAAGAGCTCGGCCAAAGCAGCCAAACTTTAAGCGCGAGCGATCCTCTGAAGGCCCTGTCCCAGGATACGGCCCAAGTGGCCATGGTTGAGGCCTTAAAGTTTAAACGCGGCGATTATCTCTAAGCCTTATGGGGCGCCCCTATGATTGAGACCGCCTACAACCCCTTAGGGCTTTTGGGCCCTCTTAATCCCCGGCCCGAGTACCGACCGCCGGAAAAGAAGGAGGATCCGTCCCCGGGCGCGTCCTCCTCCAGCGGCCAGGAAACCCAAAGACAAAGCCAAGCCACCCCAGTCGAGGCCGCTAAACTTCGCCCGGAAAAAGGTCTAAACCTAGCCGGGGCCAAGGCCTTAACGGCCTCGGTCACCGAGGCCATTAGCCAATTAAAGCCGGAGGCCGTCAATACTGGCCCCCATCGCCTCAATCCCTACTGGGGCCTATATGGGTCCAGGTACGTCTAAAAACGGCCCCCTAGAGCTTTTACGTGACCTTATTAGCCGTTAGTTTTGGCCCCACCCGGACCTTTGGCTTAACCCCGGGGTTTAGCGGCTCTTCCCCTCTCCCTTAACTTCTTTTTCCATCCCCGTCTAGCCCTTAACCTTACGCCATTTTTTAAAGATATGGCCCCCCATTCCTGGTTCATTTTCTCACTCGACTAGGTAACAAGTTGGCCCCTCTCCAGTAGTCGCGTTTAAATATATTTTTAGCTCTTTCACCTAAACTATGGACTTTTAGGATCTTTTAGCCTATCTTAAGACCACGGTTAAAGGGCTTGGCCTCTTAAAATAATTGATTAAACGTTCCGAGGGGAGTATGCTAACCCTAACGTTAGTAGAGGAGCTAACTAAAATTAGCTAAAAATAACGTTAACAATTATTGTTTTAAATTAACCTGCCTATTTTAAAAAAATATATATTTTTAATTAGTCGTAAGCGGCCTTTAGGTTATGATCTAAAAATTAGACCGCTTAAGGCTCGGGTCTTAGAGCCTTTGCGCTTTTGGATCCGGGGACAAAGGTAGATATTTAGCTTTATGAGCGACACGATCCGCAAAGAGCTGGAAAAGTTAGCCCAAAATGGCGAGCACGCCCGGATCATCGCGAGAGTCGAACGGTTGGCGGAACAGGAAATCGATCTCGACATCTTAGAGCGATACGTCCGAGCCTTGTACCGTCAAGATAACTTCACGGGAGCTTTGGAAGTCTTAATGGCCCTGGGCGCGCGTTTCGCGGGGACGGCCAAGTGGAGCTTATTTCTGGGTCAGGCTTACTTCAACCTGGGCCGGGTTAAAGAAGCCCAAAAGGCTCTTTTAGAGGGCCAAAAGCTCGCCGAAAGCGACCCGAAAACCCTAGAGCTTATTAAGGGCTTATTAACCTCGCTGGGCCCGAACGTTTTGCGCGATTCCCTAGCCCCCACCCCGAACCGCCAGCGGCCCGCCTACTACCCCCATATTAAAGGGGCCCCCTATTTTGAAAACTTTGATTGGGACAGTTTTTGGGACTCCAGACTACTGGTTTCCTTAGCCGAGTTTGACGGCGACCCGCTGACTGAGGAGATGATCGTCGAAACTGAAAACGAACTGGCTTTTAAGTTGCCTGAAGGTTACAAGGCCTTTTTGCGGCGGAAAAATGGCGGGGTTCCCCGCTATAGGACCTTCCACCTGCCCCCGCCCCCCGAGCGCGAGGATAGCGCCCGCCAACTGGTGGGCCTTTTGGGCCTAGACAGTCGGCGTAAATACTCCCTTTTGGGTAGCCGGGGCTCCCGGTTTATGTACGCTAAGTATGGGTTTCCGCAAATCGGCCTCATTATTGGCCACTGTTTAGCCCCCGAGACCGAGGCTATCTACCTGGACTATAGCGACCGCGGGGCCAATGGGGAGCCCCACGTTTCTTACTGTAATTTGGCCACCCAAGAGTTGGTCTGGCTGGCCGGGGATTTTGAGAGCTTTATTATTAACTTAAGTCAGGCGGAGCCCCAAGGCCAACTGAGTCTGGACTGGGAAATAGAGCCCTACGAAGACTTTGTGGATCTGGTGGAAAACGCCGGTAAATGCGTCATATTCTTCCATCCGCGGCGGTGGACCCCTTTACGGCTGTCTAAGCTAACCCGCAATTCCCGGGGCGGCGGCCCGGAACTGGATGGCCACAATTGGACGCTCTTTTTTCTAAGCTACTTGGAAAAATACGCCGAGGATTTAACGGTTGACTTAAAGAGCGACTCCACCGCCGCCTTTTGTCTTCTTTACTATGATCTGACCCCGGAAAACCAAGTTAAAGCCCGGCGGGTTTACGACATGATTCAGCGTCTTCTGCGTAACCCCAAAGAAGTCTTTTTGTTTCTCCGGTCGGACGGTCAGGATATTAAGTGGGCCAAGTGACCTAAAAACGTTGGGGCCAAAGCTATCGCGTAGCTTATTCGGCAGCGAAAAGCGCCTACCCATCAGGGTGGAGGGCCTACGCGTGGCCTCATCGGAGGCGCGTTTACCACATCTGGTAATAGTTCCATTTTTATGAGTTAATTGTTGGCTGATAAAAGGTTATAATGGAGGCGCGAGTTTGAGTGACTGACAAGAGATCGCGTTGGCCTATGGGCGTAGCTTTTGGATTTTCTAGATTTTATGCCCGGCGAACGACCAACAACCCTGATACAAATGATCAAAAGATTAAATATTAAAAAGATTGAAGTATTTTTAAAATGGCGGTATAATTAATTTTAATTATTAGTATATTTAGCGCTATATATTTAACGTGATTTATGATATATACAATAGAACAAATTAAAGAACTTGTTGAGCCAATCGCCATCAAATATAAATTGAAAGCTGTTTGGATTTTTGGTTCTTACGCCCGTGGCGCGGCTACTGAAGAAAGTGATGTTGACATTTTAATTGATAAAACTGATTCAATTTTAGTTAATTTATACGATTTTTATAGGATTAACGTAGAACTAGACGAATTACTTAAGATAAAAGTTGATTTAATTTCAACTGAAGCACTATATATTCATCAACATTTACAAAAAATTTCTCAATTTGTTCAAGCAGTTACTAAAGAAAGAAAATTAATTTATGATAGAGAAAGACAACCAACCAGCGAAAGATTCGGATAATTCTTCTCCGCCCCCGTCCAAAGGCCGATATCCCAAAAGGAAACCTGAACTTGACGAAAATGGGAACCCCATCAAAGGTAAACCCGGGGCCAAGAAAGGGCACCAAGCCTTTCACCGGAAAAAGGCTAACTCCAAAAATACGGACTCCGCGGACCAGCCTCTCGAACTGACTGGTCAAGATATTCCGACAGAAGAGGTTGAAATCCGCCCTGATTTCTCGGATTGCCCCGAGTGTGGCGCCAAATTGGTCCACTCTAAGGGCCGGGACCACCACTTTGAGCAGATCGAATTAGTTGATAACCCTCTGCTCCGGAAAAACTATACTTCTGAAGCCTATCGGTGTCCTGATTGCGGTAAAATCCATTATGGCCAAAAACCAGCTACCTTGGCTACCGGTCTACTCGGCCCTAAGCTTATAGCTTGGCTGGGATTTATCAAAGGTGGGTGGCGTATAAGCGTTACCGGCATCCAGAAGATTTTGGCCACCTTCGGTTTGAGCGTCTCCCGCGGCTACATCAGTGAAACCCTGGATAAATGCGCCGATTCTTTGGGACCGGCTTATAACGATCTAAAGGAGGCCCTTCCCAGCCAAAAGAAATTGAGCGTCGATGAGACTTTACATCGCGAAAATGGGAATCGCTTATGGACCTGGGTTTTCCGGGCCGAAACATTCGCTTTCTTCGCTATAAAAGAGGATCGGTCGGCGGATGTCCTTGTAGAGTGTCTAACCAAAGACTTTAATGGGCTTATCAGTCGCGCTTACTTTTCAGCGTCCAGAAAACCGCTTAGGTTGTTCCCATTCTTAAAAACTCAGTTCTATCAGAGCTATCTTCGGCGTGATTTAAAATTTTTAGCTGACCACTTAGAAGATCTGGAGTTACGCGAATATGGAGCTAAACTAGTGACTCTATTAAACGAATTGTTCGCGAAAAATAGGCTGTGGCGACAACTTCGGAGGCCTAGAAATCTTAACGACTCCCATGGCCCTGATTTCGAAGGCGAGGATCTTGAAGGCGAGGACCGGGAAGCCAAGGCTAAGACGCTCCTGGAAGAGATGAGAGATCTCGCCGTACGGTTAAAGGCCGCCGCCCTGGATTGTCCTAACAAAAAGAAAGCTAAAAACATCGCCAAGAGGTTCTTGGACTGGCTAGACGATTTTTACTTCAAGTTTTTGACCAACGCTGGGGTAGCTATCGACTTGGGGCCAACTAATAATGTCGAACAAGCGGTGAGGTTAGTGGTTATGGATCTCCAAGTAACCCAAGGGACCAGAAGCCTTAAGGGTCGAATCCGTTCCGAAAGGCTCTGGACAGTCATCGCCTCCTGCGCTATACAACTCAGATCACCCTTTGAGTTTATTAAAGACTCGGTTAGGGCCCATTACTGTCAAGACAGAGAGTATCCCTCCTTACTAGAAAAAGATAAGTAAGTGGGGGAGAGGAGTAAAGTCCCCATTGTTATGATCACCGCCTATAACCGGGACGAGGTCTTACTGATCTCTAGAAAGCTAGGGGTCAGAAAGGTCTTGGATAAACCCATTTCCGCCTTGAGGCTCCATGACACCTTATAAGATCTGTTCGGTCGAATGGCCGCCAAAGACGCCCAGAGCGGCATGGATCAGGCGAAAGAGTCTATTAAAGACGTGGTCGGCGCGAGGATCCTCTTGGTGGAGGACAATGACATGAACCAGCTGGTGGCCAGCCGGATCCTAGGGAACGCCGGCTTTTTGGTGACCATCGCCGGGAATGGCGCGATTGGGGTGGATATGGTTAAAAACGAGGAGCCCTTTGATCTGGCGCTCATGAACATCCAGATACCCGTTATGGATGGCGTCACCGCCACCCGCCAGATTAGGGAACTGGGGTTTAAGGACCTACCCATCGTGGCCATAACGGCTCACGCTATGTCCAGTGACCGGGAGTTAAGCTTAAACGCCGGCATGAACGATCACATTAACAAACCCATTAACGCGCAAGAGCTTTTTTTAACTCTGGCCAAGTGGATCCAGCCTAAAAACGTGGCGAAAAGCGAGAGTTCCGGTCAGACGAGCTAGAAGCGGACGGGGGCTTAAAGCGATATCCTTAGTTGTTCGAGCTAAACGAGGACGGGGCTAAAAGCGATTGCCCCAGTCAGCCAAACTAAACGCGGGTAACGAGTCTGGCCAATAATCCCTTTCAGTTATTGAAACAAAGTTCTGTCTTCGCCCTTAGCGGCTTTCTCCTGAAGGTTTCCAATCTTCTGTTGGATCTCCGGCCAAGACTGAATTAGAGCGTTATAGTCAAAAGCTTCCAGCGCCCAGCCCTTTTTCTCGCAGAAATTGTACAACATGTAAGCCAAAGAATGGGCCCGGGCGACCGTATCGCCATTATCGGCCTCAACCACTACTTCGGCGCAGAGGTCCATTCCAGTTTTCTTAAGAGCGTAAGTTAGCTGGTGGGTTAAAAGCCAGACGTTGTCCTCGCCTTTGGTTATCTTGGTAGGTAGCTCGTCTAAACCGTAGAGACGAACCGTGCCTTTCTTGGCGAAAAGCACCTTTTTGTTCACTAACCTTTCAATGGAAGTATTTTTAGCCCTAGCGAGAACGTCCACCTCCCCGTACTTTATTTCCTCAAACTTAAACTGAGTAAATAAGTTATAGCATAACCAACTGTCAATATCTAAGCTTCCTTCTAATTCAGCTAAATATTTATCCAGTTCTTCATTAATGATTCCAAGAGCCGCTCTAACAGGGAGAGTAGATCCATCAGTCTCCACTATTTTAGAGTAACGGGAATAAATGGCCATGCCTGGGCCAATGGACGCCTGGGCCAGATCCACTGGGGCGATTCTTGAACGGCGTAAATCATTAAGGGCGGCCTTTAACTCTTTCCTTAGATAATTAACAAAATCTCGGCGTGAGCAAGATTTAGCGTCTTTAGGCCTCTTACGGCAAACCAGAACTATGGATGAGGCCAGGGCGTTGGAGTCATTGGCTCTGGTTCGATTGCCTAATTCCGACTTTATAGGCCAAGTGCCGGTTATGGTAAACCCAGAATCAATAAGAGCCGCCAGCATAGTCTCCCAACCAGTGGAGGCGATTTTAGCTTCGGAGGCAGGTCCATCCGCGTCTTTTTGTTTGAAGGCGTAATAGATGGTCAAAGGAAAATCTTCGGAGCAATACTGATAAAAATTGGCGAAGACTTGTTTAAGGCCAGACTCGAAATGTTTTTTGGCCTTTTCTTTGTCCCCAAAACGATAAGGATCGGCCACAAGCTCTTCATTTTTAGGTGTTTTTATTGTACTAAATATTGATTTATAGATATTTTTAAGAGAACTTCTAAGCCAAATATAAAAATAATCAGATAAATCTGAGTAGCCAATATTATCATAATATGGAGGGTCTGTGGAAATAATTATATTTCTAAGTAAGTTGTCGGTCTGCGCGTCCGTCTGACTTACAATAGCTTTGTTAGTGGCAGGGAGAGCTTTGATGGCCTTAACGACCAATTCTTGCATATTTTGGAAACTGCCTGTGCTGTCTGAAAACGGGTTACCTTCGGCGCAATCCCAGACCATAGAAATCGCCTGTCTGGAAAAAATATTTCTTATACTATTTGTTGAACAATCCCAGGAACATAAATTAGAATGACGATCGGTAATTTTATCAAGTAAAAAACTTAAATAAACAATAACCGCCTGGCTATAAGATTTTGCCCCAACTCCCCCATCCGCGAGACCAATTTTGTCTCCGGCTAGGCCAGCCTCTTTCGCGTCCTTTTCTATTTCTGGTTGAATAACAGACAGTTCATCGCATAAAGTTGTCAGAAAAGTTAATTGGCGCGCTGTAAAAAGATCAGAATAGTTGTTTAATCCATATATAGGAGTTGTAAAGGCACGACGATCTATAGGAAGACTTTGATCAAATTCAAGTGCAATTTTATCAAGCTGAGAGACCTTTATATGACCTTTATCCGGCGGCAAATATATTCGACCGCTTTTGCTTTTAGCGACAATAGCCATCATTGACGCACCCAGTTTTCTATTTTGACCTTCATCCCTAATATAAGGCAAATTAATTGGGCTGTGGCAGATAGCGCATTTGGCTCCTTGCCTTGAGAAAGTCCCTGGAACTTTTGATTTACCGGTTTTAATATTATAATCAACCTGGCCATTTTTAAGATATGGTTCTATAAAATATCCTTTTTTTGAAAGTGAAAATGAATTTAGCAGAGGCGTCATAACCCCGCAGGCTGGATTAGGGCATTTTACGGTTCGGGCCCAAAGCCAGGCAATAACAGTGGAATCATGCTTGGTGCCTTTTTGATCGGGGACTTTAATAGTTGGGTATAGATGCCCAATCTTCTCAAAAACCCTTTCTCGCCAAACATTAGCGTAATACTCCACGTCTTCAGCTAAACCATAGGCTTTTTCCCAAGCGCCACCCCTTAGCCCCAACTTTAAGCTACTTGGATTGACCGGTGGTAGACCAGAGAACTTTGGCGGTATTTCCACCATGGCTTTATTGATCATGACCGCTATTGGATTAAGATCGCCAGCGTTGACCTTAAGCCCTAGCCTCTGAGCTTCTAAAGGAATCGCGCCACCGCCGGCGAAGGAATCTAAAAATTCGGGAAGCGAATCGCCGCATGATTTTCTAATCTCTTTTCGAGCGGCGGATAAGACCCCTTCGTTATTGGAATTTTCCCAGATGACCAGGTCTTCGATTAACTTAAATAACCGGTCTCTTTCGGCGCTTTGTTCGTCTTCTGTGGGAAATAAATCCGGCCTTGAAGAAGGGTCGTCAACTAAGGACGCGAAAAGAACCGCCCTAGCGGTGGCTAAAGGCTTTCTTGACCACCAAAGGTGTAGAGTCGCGGGATGGTCGCGCCTTATGGATTTCTCCCGCACTGACGCCTTATTGATAGCGATAAGTGGCAGAGCGACTTCAATTAACTTCTTCTTCATGATGGAGCGAAACCTTTATGACCAACGCTGACAAAAAAACTGTGTCGTAGGCGTTTTAACTATAAAAAATTTAGAGAATACGGTAACTTACCCTTAGAAATGACGCGGGTGTTCAGCCTAAGAACCCCAGATTTTCATAGCGAAAATGAGTGGACTCACCTTCCAGGCTTCATTATAGTCTGGGAATAATCTCAAGTGTTTAAACGCTAATAACAAGCGATTAAGTCTACTATTTTCCTTGAAAGAAGTCACATGATTTTTTCCAGGAAGGAAAATTTAAGCCTGTGGTCACCCAAAACTATAGGTCGTTGGTTACGTATTAAACGTTCTTAAGCCAAAACCAAGCTAAAGCCCAACTAAATCTCACGGCAACCCGGGCCATCTAAGCGGCTTTGCCCCCCAAACTTAGGCGTGACCTTGATCTGGGTGGAGACCCGACGCTCTAAGCCCGCCACCTGGGAAATGACGCCGATGGTCTTACCCTCCGCCTGGGGCAGATCGGCTAAAGCCGAGATGGCTAGGTCCAAAGATTCCTCATCCAAACCCCTCGTCTAAGAAAAGGGAGTTAACCTCCACGTTTTCGCTAGCCATCATGGATAAGCCTAAAGCTAAGGCTAAGCTTACCAGAAAAGATTCCCCGCCGGAAAGGTTTTTCACTGGCCTTATGAGCCCGCCTTGGTAGTTATCAATAACGTCTATAGAAAGGCCAGCGCCCTCATCGGGGTTCAGAAGGTACCGAGGGGTCATCTTCTGGAGTTGGAGGTTGGCTTTAACCACTAACCTTTCAAAGGCCAAGGTCTGGGCGAAGGACCGAAACTTGCCCCCATTACTCTGGCCGATCAGTTCGTTGAGGTTAGCGAAGCGGATGGTCCGGTCGTTCTGGGCGTCATAAAGGGCGGTGGTGTCCTTGGCTTTCTCCCGGATCTGGCTATCTTGGTCCAATTTTTCCTTAGCGGAGCCAATTTCCGTTAAACCCTCGTTCCGTTTAATGGTGGCCTCCTTCTGGGTCGCGGTTAGTTCCTCTTCCCCGGTTACGGTTAAGTTTTTAGCCTCTTCCTTAGCCAGTTGGTCGGTTTATCCCCGGAGCGGACTGGGGCCTTGTTTAACGCCTTTTCCCAAGCTGACGCCTCTATCACCCAAAAGTACGGGGGAAAGGATCTAGGTTTAACCATCTCCAAGCGGTTAACCGAGATGATGGGCGGTAAGATCTGGGTGGAAAGCGTCTTAGGCCAAGGAAGCTCTTTTTTCTTTAACGTTAAGTTAAAGGTCATCGAGGGCGCCCATGATCTGGAGACCGGGGCCCCAGTTTCCTTTAAGGGCCTCACCGCCTTAGTCGTAGACGATGACAACGTGGCTTTGGAGATCATCTCGGAGGTTCTACGGCGGGTGGCCTTTGAGGTCATCACCTTAACCGGGGGCCAAGAAGCCATCGCTTACTTAGAAGAGCGCGACTGGGCTCCGGATTTACTGGTCATTGACTGGCGGACGCCGGATTTGGACAGCCTTGACACCATTAAGATTTTACAGCGTAAGTGTAGCCCTCCCACCGTCCCTAAAAACCCTCCGGCCCGTTGATGGCTTTTTTTTAGGTCCAAGATTCCGGCCTTGTGGTCTACAGAACACACAATGACAGATGGTGTCTTCGGTGGCTCGTAAAAAAAATGAGCCCCTCCACCCTAGTCAACCTAGCCAGCCAAGTCAGCCAAGTCAGCCAAGTTAGCCAATCAGCCAAACTCTTCTTACTCATATTTTTTAGGCGATTGGTTTTATTTCTTAACCTTGTTCTCATTTTTTAAACCGCCCCATTAGCTAGCCCAAACCATTTTATCTTTAGACTAACCTTTTTATTGACCTTCATTATCGCCTACTTAACTCGCCTATCCTCGATATCATATCATTGGGGGGCTATAGGGTGGTGGGCTATAGGCCAGATCCGACGCCGCGAGCCGCCCTAAGGCCAAAAGACTTTTTTCCAACCTAGCGCCGCCCTCCTTTAAATTTTTTTTACCAACCAAAACTTTGGGTCTAATGGCCTAATAACCTGACCTTCCCCACTCTATTTTTAACGCCTTAATCATTTAAAGTCTTAAAAATCCCTTGATTAGGCCAATAGCCCCTGAAAAACTCTAAAACGAACGTTAAAATTTTTTCCCGTAAGGTTAGGCGCGTAAGCGAACCGAATAAACTTTTCCAGTTGAATAATTATGTTTATCTATCCATTATCCCCTTATAACTCCAAGCTTTCCTCCAAGGCGTCATTAGGAAAATTTCTTGATTCGCAAAGGCTATTTCTCTTGACCATTTGAAATCGCCTCTGGTATTCTATTCTTACAGACCTGGCCTTGGGGCCACTTAGGCGCCAAAGGCGCCAGAAAATGTTTAACCTTTCTTCCGCCGACCAAAAGGTCCAGCGTTTGGCGAGTTCTTTCGCGGATTTAATTTACCTGCGCTTTTACCCTTACTTTGGTCTTCCTTCCAAGGCCTAACGTGGCTAACCCCGGGGTCTAGCGCCTACGGCTCAAGCCAATCACCATTTACTTTTTAGGTTACATATTAATGACTTAATAGGCTTTTTGATAGGCGGCCCTCCCTTTTCGGGCTGAAGACGATTGGTATCACCATGAGACACACTATCTTACTTACCGTTTTGTTGGTCCTTCTGATCCTCCTCTGGTGGGTTCACGAAACCCATAACCTACCCGGCTATTTTTTGCCTGATCCCGATATCGCGTCCAAACTTGTCAAATCTTAAAACGCTAAAGATCTATATTTTTTTCGCTAAGACGCTCTAACCTTATTGGTCTGGCGGTTAATTGGTAAGTTATGGTGACGATAAATAGGTTGGTTTTACGGGGCTTAAGATTGGCTAGTTGGTTTTAGGGGCCAGTAATTTAGCGACTCTTTCTTTAAGTTTACTTAAAACCTGGGGCGCTAACGGGGCCACGGCTAAAATGTCCTCGTCTTTAGCTTTAGCCAGCTCTTCTAGAGAAACGAAGCGGCCTAAAAGAGCTTTCCGCCTGACTGGCCCTAAGGCGGGCAAACCATCAAAAATGCTGGCCACCATGTCTTTGGACCTTAAAAGATGATGGTACGACCGGCAATAGCGATGGGCCTCGTCTCTGAGCTTAGCTAATAAGAGTAAACCCGCCGAGCCGCTCCGCAAATCCACCGGGTTTTTGCGGTTGGGTTTAAAAATCCTATCCGGCCCATCATTTAAGCGGTCTTTAGCGATCCCGGCCAAGGGCGGTGGGGTCACCCCGATTTCGTTAAAGGCCGCTAGAACGGCGCTAAGTTGCCCTTTACCGCCGTCTATTAAAAGTAAATCCGGCCTAGGCCACTTTTCTAAGTCCTTATCCGGGGCGAACCGTCTTTTAATGGCTTCTTGTAAGCCAGCGTAGTCATCGCCTTTGGTCGGGCTTTTGATTTTAAAGCGGCGATACCCGTCTTTTTTTAGCTCCCCATCCTCCATGACCACGAGCCCAGCGGTAGTGGCCTCACCTTGGAGATGGGCGATATCAAAGCACTCCAACCTACGGGGGATGACCGCCAGATCCAACCGGGCTTTCAGCTCCACCAAGGCCCCTTGAGTTCTTAAAGTCGCGCTTAACCGTTCCTCTAAGCTGAGTAAGGCGTTTTCCGCCGCCATATCCAAGATCTTAATAACGTCCTCGCCCTCGCCCAACCTAATCTTGACCGTTTGGCCTAAAGTGGCCAACCATTCAGCCAAAGGCGCCCGCTCCTCGTTAAGGTCCAAGGGCAACCAGATCTCCTCCGGGATAAAGTGGCCTTGGCCGTAAAACTGGGTCACTAAGCTCAGTAAGATCCGCTCGCTGGCCTCCTCGCCCTCGGCCCAGACCTGTTGGCAGCCGGTGACCACGCCTTCCCGGATGGTGATGACCGCGGCTTGGACTAAACCATCCCGATGAGCTAGACCCCAAGCGTCGGCGTCGCCCTCCCCGGCTCTGGCCACCACTTGCTTTTCTAGGGTTTTTTCCAAGTCATACAGCTGATCCCGGATCTTGGCCGCCCGCTCAAAATCCAGGTTGTCCGCGGCCATTCTCATGGTTTTCACCAGATCGTCTTTAACGCTCTGGGTCTTCCCCCGGAAAAATAGCCTAACCCTTTCGGCGATGGCCCGGTACTCCTCTTGACTCATTTCCGGGCGGCATGGCCCCACGCACCGACCCATCTGGTAGTTCAAGCAAGGCCGATCGATTTTTTTAACCTCGGGCCGCCGACATTTCCGTAAGGGAAACAAGCGATTGACTAGCCGAATGGTCTCTTTTAGGGCCCCCACCGAGGTGAAGGGGCCGTAAATAATGGACCCGTCTTTAACTGGCCGGCGAACGATTTCTAAGTAAGGGTAAGGCTCATGGTGGTTAAGGCGTAAGGACGGGTAGGTTTTGTCGTCGCGTAAGCAAACGTTAAAGCGGGGTCGGTATTTTTTAATGAGGCTATTTTCTAAGATTAAGGCTTCTTTTTCCGTTTGAGTGACCATCACCTCAAAGGACTCGATTTCTTTAACCAACAAACCTATGCGGGCCGATAAGTTCCCCCGCTGAAAGTAGCCCACCACCCGTCGCGGCAAGATCTTGGCTTTGCCCACGTAGATGACTTTTTTATCCTTATCGCTCATAAGATAAACCCCCGGGGACGGGGGCAAATCTTGGGCTAACCGCCTTAAGGCGGTCAGCCTATCCTCCCCAGGGCCATGGGGAGTGGGAGCGTTAGAAGCGGTATTTGGCGAGGAGGTCATCCCAAAGGCCCTGACTTTTTAAAATAAATTCCACCATCTCCCGCACCGCCCCGTGGCCCCCTTTGGCTTTAGCCACAAAGTGGGCCGCGGCTAAGGCTTCTGGGCAAGCGTCCGCCGGGGCCATGGCCAAGCCGCAGCGGGTGAGGATGGGTAAATCCACCACGTCATCCCCGGCGAAGGCCGTTTGACTGTGGCTTAAACCCTTTTCGTTTAAAATAGCCTCATAAGCGGCCAGTTTATTAAAGACCCCTTGCCGGGTGTCCTTAATCCCTAGCTCCCGGGCCCGATTGGCCACCACCTGGCTTTGGCGGCCGGTGATGATAGCCACCTCCACCCCGGCCCTAAGCAACATCTTTAAGCCATGGCCATCGCGGCTATGGAACCGTTTGGACTCTTCGCCGGAGTCGCTAATGATGATGCCGCCATCCGTCATGACGCCATCCACGTCAAAGCCCACCCACTTAATGTCCCCTAAACAACCCCGCTTGGGCGTAACCAACGCGTTCACCGGATTTCCTCTTTTCGATAAGTTCGGGTTAAATCGTTTAAAGCGGTCAGCCGCTTTAATAAAGTCTCCAGCTTATTTAATGGCCACTGATTGGGCCCATCGCATAAGGCCTTTTCCGGGGCGGGATGGGTTTCCAAAAAGAGCCCATCCACCCCCACGGCCACGGCGGCTTGGGCTAAGGCCGGAATAAACTCCCTTTGGCCCCCGGAGGCTTGACCGGCGGCGGTGGGCAACTGGGCCGAATGGGTGGCGTCAAAGACCACCGGCCAACCGGAGCGAGCCATAATGACTAAAGCCCGCATGTCCACCACCAGGTTGTGGTAACCAAAGCTAGCCCCCCTTTCCACCAGAATCAGCCCAGCGAAGTTCGGCTCTTTGGTGATCTTCTCGGCCACCAAGAGCATGTCCTCCGGGGCCATGAACTGGCCCTTCTTGACCTCCATGGGTCGCCCGCAAGCCGCGGCGGCCAATAGTAAGTCCGTTTGCCGGGCTAAAAAGGCCGGGATCTGGATTAAATCCAAGACCCTAGAGGCTGGCTCCACCTGCCAGGTCTCGTGGACATCGCTGACCACGGCGACTTTATATTCCTTTTTAATATCCTCAAGTAGCCCTAAACCCTCGTAAAACCCTGGCCCCCGAAAAGACCGAATGGACGAGCGATTGGCTTTGTCAAAGCTGGATTTAAAGATCAAACCCAAGTTAAACTTCTGGGTTAGCTCCAAAAGCTTTTCCACCACCTCGCGCAAGAGGTCTTTGGACTCAATGACGCAAGGCCCGGCGATTAAAGCGAAAGGGGCATCCCCGCCTAAGCCGACCTCGCCTACTTTTACTAATTTAGCCATATTTAACTACTTAAAGGAGTCTAAATTCCACCGGGGCAACAAAAGGCCCTGGGCTAGGTGCATAAACAACTCATCCGTTAGCCCGGCCATAAAATCCCGAGCTTTTTCTTCCGGGGAACACTCTTCCGCGTACATGGGGTCCAAACGCTCCAAAAACAGCTGGGGCGACTCCAAGCGCGGGCCTTTAGCGAAATCGTTGGTTAAGGTCTCAAAAAGAAACTCATACAGTCTTTTAATCTTAGGGGTTTCGCTCTTGACCAGAGGGTTATGGTAGATGTTGGCGCGGTTAAAGTTCTTTAAGTCCAATAAAGCCCGGCCCACTTCCGGGGAAAAGGCCACCAAACTTGGATCCTCCAAGGACCGCTTTAAAAGGTCCTCCACTAAACGGTAAACAATGTGGCCATTGGTCCGGCCTAAGACCCCCTCAATCCCGGGCGGGATATCTTCCCGACGAATAAGGCCGATCTCAATGGCGTCCTCTAAATCCCGGCCCACGTAGCTAATGGAGTCCGCCAACCGCACCACGCACCCTTCCCGGGTCATGGGGTTGATTAAAGCCGTGGGGTTATGGGTGCGCACCGCTAACCGCCGGTCAAACTCCTGAAAGGTCGCCGGCCCTTTCGGGGATAGGGAGGCGTAATCCGATTCCCCATCGTGGCACAGGATGCCATCCAAGGTCCCTAAAGTGAGGTTAAGACCCCGACCGTTTTTCTCTAAGCGCTCCAAGAACCTGACGCTCATGACCGGATGGCTAAACTGGCCAATCCCGGCGTTTAAGCACAGCTCGGACAAGAAGCGCTCCCCATCGTGGCCAAAGGGCGGGTGACCTAAGTCGTGACCCAAGGCCATGGCCTCGATTAAATCCAGGTCCAAGCCCAACCGCCCCCCAATGGTCCGGGCGATCCGCGAGACCAGCTGGACGTGGAGAACCCGATGGGTGATATGGGAGTTTTTTAAAAGATAAAAAACTTGGGTTTTGTCAATGTACCGGGTATAGGCGCGGGAGTGCAGAACCCGGTCCACGTCGAGGGCCCAAGGGGGCCGGAAATCGGTTTTTTCCAGCCCCGAGCTTGGGCGCCGCCGGGCCATGAAGGGATTGTCAGGCAAGAGGGTGGCTCCTCGCTTTTTTGGCGTTTAGGCGGCCACTAGTTTCTGGAAAATACCGCGGCAAGCCTCCACCGCTTCCGGGGATTTCTCGAACACCGCCACGCCCAGACGATCGGAGTCCACAATACTGTCCGCATAGGGGATATAACCTAAGACCGGTAGACCGCCAACGTTTTTGGCGATAAACTCCCGATCGGCCTCGGATCTAACCTTGTTGCCGACCACGGAGACCCGTTTTAGGCCCAAGTCATCGCACAGCCTTTTGACCACCTTGGCCGTCTCCAGGGACCGCATGCCCGGCTCAGTGACCACGATCAAAGCGTCCACCCCAGTGCTGGTGGCCCGGCCCAAATGCTCCAAGCCAGCCTCCATGTCCAAGATAACGACTTCGTTACGGGCCAGAACCAGGTTCATGACTAGCGACTTTAAAAGAACGCTTTCCGGGCAGATACAACCACCCCCGCCCTTTTTGACCCCGCCTAGGGTCATGAAGCGGATCCCATTAATTTCCTTGGCTAAAGTTTCCGGTAAATCGTCCACTTTGGGGTTTATGGAAAAGAAGGTCCCATAAGTTCCGGGTTTACTGCCCGTGCGCTCGGCCACTAGCTCAGTCATCTCGGAAATCGGGGTTAACCCAGAAAGATCGGTAAAACCTAAAGCCCCGGCTAAATTGGCGTCCGGGTCCGCGTCTATGGCTAAGACCTTGGACCCATTCTCCTTAAATAAATAGGCTAAGGTCGCGGACAGAGTGGTCTTGCCCACCCCGCCCTTACCGGAAACGGCGATTTTCATGCTACCTCCAAAGCTAAGGGGTTTTTTACCCCCAAAACTCTTATCAGCGAAGGACTATAAACCTTTAGTCAGCCCCATGAGGCGATAGACTAGCGCTGAGCCCAACCAGGCCACGTCCTCAATATTTAGATAATGGACTATGTTTTTATCAAAAAGAACTTGCCCATCCGGGTCAAATTCCTCATCCCCATGGTGAATCAACAACAAGATATCCAAGTGCGGCAGAACCCGAAACACCGCCGCCTCATCGCCCAAGCCGCTCTTCAGCTCGCCCCCCATTAAAGGGGCGGCCTTAGTGAATAACCCGGGTTTATGGCCAAAGACTTGGGTTAAAGGTATTTCCGCCCGTCGGCGAAAGGCGTGGGTATAGAACTCGCCCCCCGGGATCTGGCGATAAGCCACCATTTCCCCCTGAGGCTCTAGACCTTTGGCCCCCAACAAGTAATGCAGAACCAAGACCCCGTCCGTTAAACTGAACTCTTCCCCGTCCTTCTGGTCCGCCCAGGTCAGCCCATAATCGGGCGCGGTCACCAAAGCCAAACGGTTCATAAAGGGCAAGCTAAACTGACCGTTAGCCCACTTAGCCCCAGACTTTTCCGCCACCTGTTCGGGATCCAAGGCTTTAAGCTCTTGAATAGCCAAAACTTGGGCGTTTTTATAATCATCAACGCGCATCCCCTAACGATCCTCCTAGGGGTTTTTGGGGGGATCATATCACAGGCCTTCATTACCGCCAAATAAGAGTCTTTAACCAAAAAAGCCTATAGAGCTTAGCTATTGGGCTTTTCTCCAGCCTCGCTTGGGTCTAGGCCGCCTAATAAGCGGCTAAACAATTGTTTTCTTAAATTAGCCCCGCGAATTTTACCCTAGCCGCTTAAGCCTGGATCTGTTCTAGCTTAACCCAGCCGAGACCGTCCCCTTTAACCTTGAAGACTTTATGGCCAAAACTAGGTTCGGCCCGTTAATGAAAGGTAACTATCAATTGGGGAAAATCAAGGGGATTAAAGGCGGCGGTAAAATCGTAAATTAGACCTTTAATTAAAATATCAAGCGTAATTAGTTTCTAAACACCTTAAATAGAGTTACAAACTAATAGTTCGTCTCCGACAGCCAAAGTTCCGGCGGCGGAAAATTAAGTAATAAGCTATAAACTATTTATAATCTAGAAAAGTTCATTAAAAACTTGTAATATAAGTCCAATTTTGTCATTATCCTGTTTTTAAGGCCGGGCCTAGCCCCCGGCGGTAGACAATTACGCCTGGCTCGCCTTCCCCTGACGGGATCGCGCCTGGGTAAAAAAACCCCAAATCCCGAGACCAAGAGGCGCTTAAGATAACCGGTCCCTCCAAGGCTTAAGAGCCCATTGGTCTTGGTCCGCCAACGCTTATCCTGTCCTTATCTCAATAACCCGACCAAGGTCGGTCCATAGATCTCGCCAGTTTGGAACTCTGGGGGAAGGCTTCTCTACCCAACTGATCGCGGGATTAGCCCTTGGTTGTATTCCCGATAACGCGCCATCATAGGTCAGGCGATAGCTTGTTGGCTGATCACAGTTGGCTGGTCAAAAAGGGGGGGGTATCAAAAATTAATCGCCATTATCGGTACGGAAGGTTACAAGAACGCCATTAACATGACAGACGGACCGCTTTAAAATGACAATTGGTAAGCGCTGCAAACCAAGTTTTTACAAATTAGTTTCCTTATATTTACTATTATAAATCTAATATTAATCAACTTATTACGTAAAATGTTATAAATATTACTATTCTCCAAAAAATTTTCATGAAGCGAATGAACCGCCACAAATTGTTACATCATCCTTGGGTGCCAAAAAATTCTAAAAAAATTAAAAAAATGGTTGCGCCACCAGACGAAAAATAGTATAATCAAAGTGAGGTAAGTATTGTTGCTATTTCTTTCCTCGAATTAGTGGGACGCCCCTATGGAACGGTAACAGCTGGCTTTTCTGTAGGGGCGTTTATTTTCGCCCATTCTGGCTATAATGTCGTGGCTTAACCAAAAACTAGCGTAAGACGCCACAATATTTAATAGGATTTATCCTCTGGTCGGCCATTTTGACAAAATTTAGCCAAGGGCGGTCTCGACAAAATTACCGCATAGCGCGTTTAAATTTAACCATATTTTACGTTTTTATTATATATAATTAGCCTTATTAATAATATATTCCAATAACTTCTTTTTTTATTATATTTATTGGTCAAATAACTCTCTAATCACGACTTACGCCTCAAAATCAAGGGCGTTACGCTCAGCGACCTTGCCCATAAAATCGTCATCAACCAAACTCCCAAAAAATATCTATATCTTGGCCACCCGCCTAAAAGTATCGGCCTTTAGAAATCGGCCACCGCGTTTCATCAGCCAGCCCCTTAATCTTCCGCGAATACGCCTGTCTCGCGTATCTAAAGGTTGAGACACATTAATCCCCTGTCGGTCAGAGGCTGGTGGGCCAGATAGCGGCTCCTCTTTTCTACTTTAGCCCGCCCTAACGCTTACTACGGTAATTATTCCGAGGATATTATTCAATTTCTGGGTTTGACCACCCCATTCCACCAGCCCCCACTAGGCGACGCTTTACCGGTTTTAAAGTCTTTAGCGCCTTGCGACCAATGCCCAAGATCTCTTTGATCTTTGGTTAACCAAGGTGGTCCACTGATCTTGCCAGTTGAAGCTTTGGGTTAAGTTTTTTTCATAAAGGATCGCGGTATTAGCCCTTAGCCGCGTTCTTGACAACGCGCCTTCATAGGTTAGGCGATCGTTTGTAGGTGACAGTTGGCTAGGTTAATGGGGTTTAAATCCTGATTGTCGTTAACGCCGCGGACAGTTACTAGATATCCATTAGGCGCCCTTTAGCGTAACAGCCGATCTGCTTTAAGAGGGCAATTGATAGTCGTTATCAACCTTTTTCTGTTTAGTTTCATTTCTATTATCGCTAAAAATAATATATTAATTAATTTATTGTGAAAATTTTTTTAAATAATTATTAATCTCCTTTAAAATAACTTATAAACTCGTATACTATCACAAATTATTATACCAGCCTTGGGCGCCCAAAATATCCCAAAAAAAAGTTAAAAAAAACCTTGCGCCAACAGACGATAATGATTATAATTTTCAGGACAAGGAATGGCAGTTCCTTGTCCTGGGGTCACCCTCCGGTTAATGGTTTATCAAATACGCGCCCTTACAGAACCGTTCTTTCCTTTTCGTCTGTAAGGGCGCTTCTTACTTTCGTAAGATTCTTCTTACTATGGTTGTGATGATTTCACTGACCAGTGAAGCCAACGCGCTAATTAGGAAATGTTCCATAGGCGCCTCCTTAATAAATTTTAGCGGAGGACAGCCATGACAAATTTAACTTATATCGTTTAAAAATTCAACCCCTTTTTAGGGGTTTAATTTTTTTTATAG
>JAISRZ010000137.1 GCA_031273455.1 Deltaproteobacteria bacterium
AAACTCCAGAAGAGGCCATCCGTCAAATTTAATATTACCAACCGTTGATACTAGCGTCAAGAGGCGCCAAGCCACTGGTCGCGCGGCTCTTGGTAAAAAATAGGTTAAATACCTGTCAATCTCTTCCATAGCCAACCCCAATCCAACATTTTAATTGGGTAGGCCAGCCTTAAGAGTCGCTCATGAATTATTTCTATACCCTTCTGGGTCATTTGTAAAGAGCTATTTTAATAAGGCGGACCGCGCGTTCCATCTTTCGACTGTTAGATATTGTTATAAGCTATGAGAAAATCAGGCCTGCCCTTGGTTAGCTCACCCGACTGCCCGCGCCTTATATCCAGTTGTTTGTTTATTAAAGCCCATAATTTAGTTTTAATAAATTATTTTGACTTAAATTCAGCGAATAAATAAAATTTATCTTTAAAATAGCGTCTTAAACTCGACTAAATTTTTTTTATCAGTCTTTTCTAGATTCTCAATGAGGATAAATAGCCTTAAAACCTTCTAAATCAAGGAATTCCTAAAATGAACCCCCACTCCACATTTAAAAATACTATACGAATGGTTCGCCGCGAGATCCCTATCCCCTCGCCCCAAATTAGCCAATGGCTAGCTAAGCTCAAGGTTTAGGGGCTAACGGCGAACTTATGGGGAGGCCTTAAGGGTTAGCGGCTTTAATAGCGGTTATAAGCGGTGTAAAGACTCAAAAATGTCCCGATGCTGGAGGCTAATCTCCACGCCCAGCTCCTCGGCGGTTAAGGATAGAGCTTGGCGAAAGACCCGCTGCTGGACCTTTTTAGGGACCGAGATCTCCAAGACCAAGACTTTTTTGGGGGTCTCTTGATCGCCGGAGAGGGTTAAAGCCCGTAAATTATCGATATTGGCCTCAAAGGAGGCCACGGTCTGGGTGATCCCGGGGATTAAGCTGGGGCTGGGGGCCCCTTGGAGGGTGATGACGTAGGGCTCTTGAACCTCCACTTCCGGGGGCTCGGTTAAACTAGTGGGCCGAAACACGGAAAAAGACATGGTCCCGGATAAGGCTTCGCTAAGGCCGCTTTCCAAAAGAGCCTGGTCCAGATCCGCGGGGACGCTGACGGAAAAAAGGCCGGCGAACTGGCCTTTTAAAGTGGTCTGGTTGATTTCCTCGATATTCCCGCCCCGGGCCGCTAAAACCTGGCTGACCTTATGGACTAGACCCGGCTTGTCCGGGCCAACGATGGCGATGATGATTTCCGGCATTTTCGGTTTCCTTAACCCCTTTAAAATTTGGGACATTACTAGAGGGCAAGCTACTCTAAAAGAGGTATTTTTTCAAGGCGAAGAGCCAGTAAGGCTAAGTTTCTCCCCCTAACCTTTGGCTAAAGGCCGCAAGACGACTATAATGGGCCGGAAAACTATCCTTACCCCTTCCTGACCGGAGACCAGCGTGACTAACCCAGTTAAAAGCGGCATAGATCTATTGGCCCCAAAAACGGACGCCCACGCCCATGTGGGCTACTTTGGCTCCTGGTGCGACGTGGGGGCCACCGCCGACGAGATGGTGGCTCTTATGGCCGATTATGGGATTAAAAGGACCATCATTAGTTACCCGGACGACGCGGTGACCTTGGACGCGGCCGCCAAATACCCCAACCAACTCATCCCCTTAACTTGGATCAACCCCGGTCTAGGGGCCAGCGAGATCGCCCGGTTAGACCGCTTAACCGTCAATAAGGCCGTCGCCGGGATTAAGTTTCACCCGCTCTTTAACAGCTACACCGCTGACGACAGTTGCGTGGATCCGGTTATGGCGATCGCCGTCAAACGAGATCTGCCGGTCTTTATCCACTCCGGGCACCCGCCCTTTTCTTTGCCCTGGAGTATCGGGCAACTGGCCGAAAGGTTCCCTCAAGCCCGGATAGTCATGGTCCACATGGGTCACGGCCACGGGGTCTATATCCAAGCGGCCTTGGCCATGGCCAAAAAATACCCCAACATCTGGCTGGAAACCTCGGGCATGCCCATGCACACGAAGATCAAGGAAGCTTATGAGACGGTGGGCCCGGACCGGATCTTTTGGGGTAGCGACTTTCCCTTTCACCACTACGCCGTGGAAATCCTCCGCTCTGAGGTTAGTGGGCTCCAACCAGCGGGGCTAAGGGCTCTTTTTTACGAGAACGTCAATAAGTTCCTAGGGTTTTAGCCAGAACCCGTAAATGTCGACCCATAACCGGTCAAGGCGAGGCTCTTAGAGCTTAACCCACCCTGGTTACGAGCGGGTTAAGCCTCTAAAATCTCAGCCGGTCCCCAAACGGTCCGAAAATTAGGGTCCCTAAAGGGGCTTGTGACGGCCCAAAACCATAAGTTTTCCGGTTATTTATTAAATTTTTTTATAAGTCATTTTGTTTAAAATTATCGCCCTAACGCGGTTAAAAAATAACCACCGCGCTCTCCTTTTTGATAATATTCTATCAACTAATACCAGCTAGGAAAAAAGCCAAGGGCCTATTTTTGGGGTTTTAGCCCTTTAATTTCTTGACAAAGAGGTTTTGGGGCCTTAATATTTAACCAAGGAATCCCCAGAGGACTAGCTCCGATGGTGACGGCAACATAGCGGATCGTTCTGACGCCGAGATTTATCAAGGCCGAAGTCGTATCTTTTAGCGCTTAATCGCGCTAGCGGACACGTCTATCTTCGGCCCCCTTAGGGCCGTTTTTTTTTGCCTATTTTTATTTTTCGCTGGTGGAAAGCTCATGGAAAACAATGGGGAAACCCGCATCGCCATTATTGGCGTCATTGTGTCTGACAAGGACTCGGTGGAGAAATTGAATCAGATCCTCCATGAGAGCTCGGATTACATTATCGGGCGGATGGGTATCCCGTACCGGTCCCGCGGCATCAATATCATTAGCGTGGCCGTGGATGGCCCTAACCAGGTCATTAACCTTTTAGCCGGTAAAATAGGCCGTTTGCCGGGGGTCACGGCCAAAGCCGTTTATTCCAGCCCCGAAACAACCCATAAAAATCATTCTAACAACGACTAAAATAAGCCAATAATATGGCGTAAAGAGTGTAATTCATGAACTCTTTAGAAAATCAAACCCTAAATAACGTCTCTTTAGCCCCATGTCCGCCAACGGATAACTATCTATCCGAGCTGGTGGATAAATTGGCGGAAACCGCCGATCTGACCGCGACCGAGCTAGTGGCCCTAATTAATAGGCGAACCCCGGAGCTTGCGGAAAAGCTTTTTCAAAAGGCCCGGCTTATCCGCCAGAGCTATTACGATAAGGACGTTTATGTCCGCGGCTTAATTGAGTTCACCAACTATTGCAAAAACGATTGCTATTATTGCGGCATTAGGGCCAGTAACCATAAAGCCGATCGCTATCGCTTAACGGACGAGGAGATTGTCGCCGCCTGTCAAAACGGCCATGAGCTTGGCTTTCGGACCTTTGTCTTACAGGGCGGGGAAGATCCTCACTTCACCCCGGAAAAGGTCGAAGGTCTAGTTAAAAAGATTAAGATGGGCTTTCCCGATTGCGCCATCACCCTCTCCTTAGGGGAAAAGCCCCGCGAGGTTTACGAGCTCTGGCTAAAGGCCGGGGCGGAGCGGTACCTTTTACGGCACGAGACCTATAACCCCTCCCATTACGGGTCCTTACACCCTAAAAGCATGTCCCGGGACAACCGGATTCGCTGCCTATATGATCTTAAGGACCTAGGGTACCAGGTGGGTTGCGGCTTTATGGTCGGAACCCCAGGCCAGACCACGGAGCGTTTGGTGGAGGATTTACTCTTTATTAAGGGCTTTAACCCCCAAATGGTCGGCATTGGGCCCTTTATCCCCCATAAAGACACCCCTTTAGCCACCGCCCCGGCGGGCTCTTTGGATCTAACCTTATTCCTTTTAGGTTTAATCCGCCTTTTAGCCCCGTCCGTCTTACTCCCAGCCACCACCGCCTTAGGGACCATCTCCCCCACTGGTCGGGAAAAAGGGATCTTAGCCGGGGCTAACGTGGTCATGCCCAACCTTTCCCCCGTCAAAGTGCGGGCCAAATACCTTTTATACGACAACAAAATCTGCACGGGCGAGGAAGCCGCGGAATGCCGGTTCTGTTTGGCCAAACGGATCGCTAGCGTTGGCCACCGGATCGTTGTCCACCGCGGGGACTGCGCGGGCTTTGGCCCCACCCCGAACGCGCCCCTAATCGCCCCGGAAGTCGCCACTGAAGTCACGCCCAGTTTAGGCCTTTAACCGCCAGTAGTTAAGGAGTCCACCATGTATGATCCTAAATCCTTGAAAGCCGGAGAGTTCATTAACCACGAGGAAATCCTCGACACCTTGGCCTTCGCCGAAAAGAACCGGAACAATATCCCCTTTATTCGGGATATTCTGACCAAAGCCCGGGACCATACCGGCCTCACCCACCGCGAGGCCTTAGTTCTCTTTGACTGTCAGGATGAGGAGCTCAACCAAGAGCTGTACGCCTTGGCTCGGCGGATCAAAAAGGATTTCTACGGGCAAAGGGTGGTCATGTTCGCGCCTTTGTACCTCTCCAACTATTGCGTCAACGGCTGCTTGTACTGCCCTTACCATATGACCAACAAACATATCGCCCGCAAAAAGCTAACCCAAGAGGAGATCGTCCGCGAGGTCACGGCCTTACAGGATATCGGGCACAAGCGCTTGGCCTTGGAAGCCGGGGAACATCCAGTTTTAAACCCCATTGAGTACATTTTGGAGTCCATTGAGACCATTTACTCCATTAAGCACAAAAATGGGGCTATCCGCCGGGTTAACGTCAACATCGCCGCCACCACCGTGGACGAGTACCGGCTGTTACACAAAGCCGGCGTCGGGACCTACATCCTCTTCCAGGAGACCTACCACAAAGAAAGCTACGAAAGGCTTCACCCCACTGGGCCCAAGAGTGATTACGAGTGGCACACCACGGCCATGGATCGGGCCATGGAAGGCGGATTGGACGACGTGGGCTTAGGGGTCTTATTTGGGTTAGAGGGTCACCGCTATGAGCTAGCCGCTCTATTCTGCCACGCGGAGCACTTAGAGGCGGTCCATGGGGTTGGGCCCCACACCATTAGCGTCCCCCGGTTACGGGAAGCCGATGACATTGATCCCGAGCGTTTTGGGCACGGGCTATCGGACGACGCCTTCGCCAAGATCGTGGCCATCACCCGGATCGCCGTTCCGTACACCGGCTTAATCGTCTCCACCCGGGAAAGCGCCGCCTCCAGGGCTCGGGTTTTAGACTTAGGCGTCTCCCAGATTAGCGGGGGCAGTCGGACCAGCGTGGGCGGCTATTATGAGCCGGAAGTGGAAAACACCACCCAGTTTGAGGTCAACGACACTAGGTCTTTAGACGAGGTTATCCACTGGCTGATGAAGCTCGGGCACATTCCTAGCTTTTGCACGGCTTGCTATAGAGAAGGCCGGACTGGGGATAGGTTTATGGCTCTTTGCAAGTCCGGGAAGATCCAGAACTGCTGCCACCCCAACGCCTTAATGACCTTAAAAGAGTACCTCATGGACTACGCCTCCCCCCAGACCGCGGCCTTAGGGGATCGCTTAATCCAAAGCCAGATTGGGGAAGTCCCCAACTTAAAGACCCGGAACCTCGTGGCCCAACATCTGGCGGCCATTGGCGAGGGCCAAAGGGACTTTCGGTTGTAAAGACCTAAGGGATTCCAGCCAGGCGTGACTGGTCAATAGGCGGCTATAAGGGTCAAACCTTCTAGCCGCCCTTAAAACATCTGGTTAAACTATGAATTTATTTAGGGATATTTTAAAGAAATTAGAAGAGTTATTAAGGCCAGACTTTAGTCGAAAACCCCAAAACTTTATTTACCCAGCCAACCTTTGACGAATCTCCTCAAACTCCATCTTCGCCACCATGCTTTTTAGCCAAGCCACTAATTCCGCCCCTTCTTGGTAAGAATGGGCCTCCAATTCGCTTAAAGCCGCGTCCACGCCGTCCATATCGTAAGCCGCGCAAGCCGTTTTTAAGCGCTCCAAAACTTGAGGATCCGGGGCCCCTTTCAAAGGTTTGGCCTCGGAAGATGGATCCGGAACGCTCGGGGCGGTCTTGGCCAGGGTGATTAAACGCTCGTGGATTTCCCCAAACTCCATGGTGTTAACCTTTTCGCGTAGCCAGTTAATAAGATCGTTATTCTTCCGGTACGTAAAAGCCCAAAGCTCTTCCATAATATTATCGACCATATCCACGTCAAAGTCTTCGGCGGCCTTGGCTAAGCGGGCTAAAAGGGCCCAGTCGGGTTCCTCAGCCTCGGGTTTATTTTCCGGCTCCGGCTCGGCCGGTAAATCGATGGCTAGCGTCCCCTCCTCGCTAATGGCCCCCACGATCTCGGAAAAAGCGCATTGATCGATCTTATCCCGTAACCAAGGGCTTAAGCGCGGGGCATTAACATAAGTGAAAGCCTCTAGTTGGCCCATAACCTCGTTTAGGCCGTCCATGTCGTTATCCATAGCGGCCTCCCGAAGCTTAATTAAGGCCTCGGGCTCGGGGTCCTCTTTTAAGGCCATCGTCACCGCGCTAGCTCTCGACTTTAGTAAAACGTTAATGTTCAAAATGAGCTTTTCGACCATCTTAATGAACCGGACATTATTATCCAAAACAAAGTCCAGATCCCCTTCGTCCGAGCGGGATTCCAGCTCTTTAGCCAAATCCCCCACCGCGTTGGCCCCCACCCCAAAACTGGAGCTTTTAATCCCGTGGACCGTAATGGTGTAATCTTTTAGGTTGTCCTTAGCTGGCTTTTTTAGACGCTCCAATAGATCAGGCATATAATCGGCGTAGGACTTTAGAACGGTCATTAAGATCTCCTCGTCCCCGCCAAAACGCTCTAAAGCCTCGTCTAAGTTTAACCCCTCAGCCGTTAGCTTCCCGGCCCCGATTAAGCCAGGCTCTTTAATTGTGGGTTCCTCTTCCTCGACTGGAATTTCTTTAGCCTTTTCCGGATCCATGACCCATTTTTTTAAGACCACTTCCATCCGGAAGATCTCAATGGGTTTGGTTAAGTAAGCTTGGAACCCGTTTTCTAAAAACATCTTGTCATTGCCAATAATGGCGTTGGCCGTTAAAGCGATAATGGGCACGGTTTTGGCGTACTCGGTCCCGATTTCGTTCCGGATGATCCTCACGGCCTCAATGCCATCCATACCGGGCATCATGTGGTCCATAAAAACCGCGTCGTACTTAATGATCTCCTCGCGAATGAGCTCAACGGCCCGTTGGCCGCTAGTGGCGCAGTCAATGCGCATCTTATAGGGCTTTAGGATGCCCAAAGCCACGTCCAAGTTGGCCTGGACGTCGTCCACCAATAAGACCTTGGCGTAGGGCATGGGGGTGATCTCCCGGTCCCCGCCAGCGTGGATGGACTTATAAAGACGGATGTTCTCTAAGTTTTCCACGGTCTTTTCGCCAATAGGGTCGCTCGTGGCCACCTTTTGGCGGATAATGACAGTGAAGGTGGAGCCTTTCCCGTACTCGCTTTCCACCTCAATGCGGCCATGCATCATGTCCACCATCTTTTTGGTGATGGAGAGCCCCAAACCCGTCCCCTCCAGGCGGCGGTTACTTTGGGTGTCCACCTGGCTATAGGCCGAAAAGAGGCGCGAAAGATCCTCGGGTTTAATGCCCACGCCCGTGTCTTCCACCCGGATATGGAGCCAGATGTCCTCCTCCCCCTCCATCTTGGCGGTGACGTTCATGTTAACCGAGCCTTCCAGGGTGTACTTAAAGGCGTTAGACAAAATGTTAGTGACAATCTGCTTAATTCTCAGCTCATCGCCCACCAAGCGACCGGGGATAGATTTATCGATCTCCAAGCCAAACTCCACCGGTTTTTCCCCCAGGCGGATGAGGTTGACCGTAACCGTGTCGTTAATTAAGCTAGAAATATCGTACTCAACCTCAATTAACTCGAAATGCCCTGACTCAATTTTAGAGATATCTAAAATATCATTAACAATACCTAATAAGGTGATGCCCGCGGAATGGATTTTCTCTAAATTATCCCGCCGCTCCTCGGCCCCATACCGCCCATAGATCATGAGCTCGGAAAAGCCAATGATGGCGTTTAGAGGGGTCCGCATCTCGTGACTCATGTTGGCTAAAAAGTTGGACTTGGCTTCCGAGGAGGATTTCGCGATATCGCTTAAATCCGCTAAGTTATGGTATTGCTGGTTAATGAGGTTAAATTGGCGATCCACAAAGCCCGAGGTGAGCCAGGCGATCAGGATCCCTAAAGACAAAAAGACCAAGGTCATGAGGATGACCGCCTGGTCCACGTAAGTTAAAGGGCTTTCCGATAAGGGGGCCGAGACGCCAATGGTCCAACCCACGCTGGATCCTTGAAGGCTAATATAGTAGACGAGCCTTTCCACGTTCTCCATAACGTAGCTACCCGTCCCTTGGCCGCCTTTAATCATCTTTCGGGTGAACTCCCTTAGGGAGTTGACGTTAATGTCATCGGTGGAGTCGGTGGCCGAGTTGTACTCACCCAAAACCAAGTGCGAGCGGGCGCTAGCCAAGGTTTTGCCGTTATTGTCCACGATGTAGATGCTCCCGGTGTCCCAGATCCGGAACTTGGAGACCATGGCGCTAAAAAAGAGCCCGGGCACGGTCACCGAGGCCACGTGGTCTTGGTCAAAGGGGACGCACACATGGAAAACAAGCTCCCCAGTGGGTAAACTCCGGGTGGTGGAAATAACCGTCTGCCCCTCAATGGCCATTTGGGCGTACTGGGTCTCCAGCATGCTGACTGGGGTCAAGGGTTCGCCAAAGGAGGCGGCCACGCTGCCATCCAGGTTAAAAACCGTAATGGCCAAAAAAGCGTCATTAGCCTCCACTTGGGCCTCTAAAATACTATTCCACTTCTCTGGGGGCTCATCCTCCAATAAGTGGACCGCGGTCCAGGCTTGGGCTTTAAGTAAATCGATCTCGCTGGAGACTAGTTTTTCGGCGATCCGGGCCACCACCGCCAGATCGCTTAAAATAGTGTCGGTTATGCCCCGGTGGATAAAGTATAAGCTCGTGCCCACCGTGGTCCCGATGATAAAAACTAGGATTCCTACGCTAATGAGGAACACTTTCCAGAGAAAACTCATAATAGCCCTATTAAAAACTTAAGCTAAGTTTTGGCCCTAATGGCCCAAACTTAGCCTTCTTCGCTAGCTATCTGCGCGAACTCGTGGGTCAACTTTTGAAAAACGTCGATCAAAGTCGGGTCAAAATGGGTCCCCCGACCGTCAATGATGATCTTTTCCGCGTCAAAGGTGGATAAAGGGACTTTGTAAGGCCGCTTGGAGATTAAAGCGTCGTAAACGTCGGCGATGGCCATTAACCGGCCCTCTAAGGGGATGGTCTCGCCCTTTAAGCCTTTGGGGTAACCGCTGCCATCCCACTTTTCGTGGTGAGTCCCGGCGAAGACCCCAGCGTGCTTTAAAAAGGCGTGCTCCTCGGTCTTAGAGGAGATCTTCTCAATGGCCTGGACCCCAATGGTGGTGTGTTTTTTCATCTCCTCAAACTCTTCCGGGGTTAATTTCCCGGGCTTATTTAAGATGGCGTCGCTAATGGCGATCTTCCCGACGTCGTGCAACTGGGCCGAGGGTAGCAAAAAGGCTAGGTTCCAGTTGGAGACCTCGTCTTTGTAGATGTTCTCGGCCAGAAGCCGATCGACGATAAGTTGGAGGTATTTTTGGGTCCTCGTGACGTGACCGCCTGTCATGTTGTCGCGAAACTCGACCATCTCGGCCACGGTGGAGATAACCGCGTTCTGGAGCTCCACCACCTGGGCGGTTTTGACCTCCACCATCTGCTGGAGGTTGTCGTTGTAGTTTTTGAGCTCCTTTTTCTGGAAGGCGATGAGGAGCTGGTTTTCGATGCGCTTTAGTAAAAGCGGCGCGGAAAAAGGTTTCGCCACGTAATCAATGGCCCCTAAAGACAAACCCTCCAGTTCGCTCCGCTCATCGTTTTTTGAGGTTAAAAAGATGACCGGGATGTCGGCCCACCTGGGGTCAGCCTTTAAACGCCTAATAGCCTCGTAACCGTCCATTTCCGGCATTAAAACGTCCAAAAGGATGAGGGCCGGGGTCACGCGCTCCAAGACCTCAAAGAGCTTCGCCCCGGAGGGGATGGGAAAGACCTCGTAAAACTCCCGGAGCATGTTTTTCCCAATGGCTAAGTTCGCCATGTTGTCATCCACCAGCATTATTCTATGACGCTCTTTGTCCATTTCACCCTCACGGCGCCTTGCGGTCGCCTAAAACGCCCGAAAAAAAACGATTAACCTTACCACTAAACCGCGGCGTCCGGATTGTCTTTAGCCCCGGACCCGGACGCTTGGCCAGCTTTAAGCTCCGTTAAGCGGGCGGCCATCTCGTCAAAGGCGGCGGATAAAGCCATTTCCTTCAGCCACTTTAAAAGCTCTTGGGCCGGGCCTTCGTACTTAAACTCATCCAGTTGGTTTAAAGCGTCCTCAATCCCATCCATGTCAAAGGTCCCCGAGGCTTCGGCCAGCCGCTCCAAGATCGTGGGATCCAGGTCCTGGCGTAAGGGCCGGTCATCGTCTTGGCTTTCCGGGGAGATTAACTCCCGAATCCCCCTGACCAACCGCCCGACCTCAGCTAAAAACTCGCTGTTTTTGGCTAAAACGTAATCCAGATCCCCGGCCACCGCCCGAGCTTCCAACTCTTTGGCTAAATCCCCGACCTCATTGGCCCCGACCCCGTAGCTGGAGCTTTTTAAACCATGGACCGTAATGGTGTAGTCCTTAAGGGTGTCTTTAGAGGGGTTTTCCAGCTTGGGGGCTAAAGTTTCCACGCTGGAGACGTACGACCTTAAGACGCTCAAGAAGACTTCCCGATCCCCGCCAAAGCGCTCCATGGCCTCTTCCACCATGAGCCCAGGGATATGGAGGTCATGGCCGTCGTCTAGGTCGTCCTCGCCGTAACCGACCGCGATCTCCCCTTCGCTAAAGCTCTCCTCCATCCTTTTGTCGCGCACCAGCTGCCTTAAAACCTGGTCCATCCGGTTAATGTCCACGGGTTTGGTTAAGTAGGCCTGGAACCCGTTTTCTAAGAACATCTTCTCAATGCCCACGATGGCGTTGGCCGTTAAGGCGATGATGGGGATCCCTTTGGCGTACTCCGTCCCGATCTCTTGCCGAATGATCCTAACCGCCTCCACCCCGTCCATGCCGGGCATCATATGGTCCATGAAAATGGCGTTATAGACCGGGTCCCGGCCTTTAATCAGATCCACCGCCGCCTGGCCGCTGGTCACGCAGTCGATCTTTAAGCCATAGGGCTTTAAGATGCCCATGGAGACGTCCAAGTTGGCCTGGACGTCATCGACTAGTAAGATCCGAGCGTAAGGCATGGGAATGATCCGCCGCCGTTCGCCGGGGAGGTTTAAATTGGCGGGCGTGGGTTTTAAGGCCCCTTCCGGGGCTTTATCCTCTTGGTCTTGGCTTTGACCCAAGCCTTGGGGGATGGTCACCCGAAAGGTGGAGCCCCGGCCATACTCGCTTTCCACCTCAATGTGACCGCCCATCTTTTCCACCATCTTTTTGACAATGGATAGGCCTAATCCGGTCCCCTCGATCTTCCGGTTGCTCCGGGTGTCCACTTGGCTGTAATCGGAAAAGAGCTTTTCTTGGTCCTCGGCTTTAATGCCTAGGCCCGTGTCCCGCACCGAGATGGTTAGCCAAACGGTCTTTTCCTCCTCTAGGTGCCCCGAGACGAATAACTCCACTTGCCCGGACTCGGTGTACTTAAAGGCGTTACTTAAGAGGTTCGAGCAGATCTGCTTAATCCTTAGCTCATCGCCGATTAAGCGGTTGGGTAAGGTGGGGTCGATGGAGACGTTAAACTCAATGGGTTTAGAGCCAATCCGAATGAGGTTGACCGTGACCGCGTCATTGACCAAACTCGATAAATCGTACTCCATCTCGATGATTTCCAGATACCCAGCCTCTATTTTGGAGATATCCAGAATATCGTTAATAATGCCTAATAAGATGAGCCCAGCCGAGTTGATCTTATGCATATTGCTCTGGCTTTCCCGGGCGTTGTAGCGACCGCAGAGCATAAGATCGGAAAAGCCGATAATGGCGTTTAAGGGCGTTCGCATCTCGTGGCTCATGTTGGCCAAGAAGTTGGTCTTAGCCTCGGAGGCGTTTTTAGCCACTTCGCTCATCTTCTCTAAGTTGGAGTACTGCTCATTAATGATCTTAAACTGGCGATCGATGAAACCCGAGATAAACCAGCCGCAAAGAAGACCTAAAGACAGAAAGACGATGGTCATGATGACCACCCCTTGGTCCACAAAGGCCAAGGGGCTTTCGCGCAAAGGGGCGGTCACGCATAAAAGCCAGCCCCGATCCGAGGCCGTGACCTCTTTGTAGTAAACGAGCCGCTCCCGGTCGTCCAAGACGTAGGAGCTCTGGCCTTGTTTCTCCTTAAGGGCCGTGGTCACAAAGGCCTTAATCGTCCGAACGTCGATGGTGTCCTCCTCGTTTTTCACCACATTGTACTCCGCTAAAACGAGCCCAACGTTCTGGTTGGAGATAAGTTTGCCGTTCTCGTCAAAGATCATAACTGAGCCACTCGACCAGACCTTAAACTCCTGTAAGATGGACACAAAATGGAGCCCCGGGATGGCCACCGCGGCCACCCGACCGTTTTTCATGGGGGCGTAGATAAAAAAGACCAGTTCCCCGGTCGGGAGGGTATAGGAGGAGGTGATGACCGCTTGACCCCGCTCGCGGGCGTTCCGGGCGTTAAACCCGTGGTAAAGCTCCACTGGGGCGGGCGGGCCATAGGAGGCTAGGACCTCCTTTTCGTCCATGATAGTGATGGAATAGAAGAGCTGGTTGGACTCGACCTCGCGCTCCATGATGGTGGGCCATTCGCTGGGGTCGCTCGTGTCAAGAGTGTGGACGGCTAAAAAAACATTGGCCTTGGAGACCTTAATGTCGCTGGAGATTAGACTTTCCGCTAGATCGGCCATGATGGAGAGATCGCTTAAGATGGTCTCCCGGATGCCCCGCTGAATAAAATAGCGACTGGCCCCAATGGTGGTCATGATAATGGTCAAGGTTATGGCCACTGAGACCAGAAAGACTTTCCAGCGAAAAGACATAAGTTTCTCTTGGCACCCAAAAATTGGCCACCTGGAGGCGTTCCGACCGCGGTCCAAAGAAAGTCAATTTAATATTATAATTTCCTGTTAATAAGATGATATATCGCCGAGCGCGATCTATTTTTTGTTAAAAACTAAATAATTATTTAATTTATAAAACTTTATTGGTTAGAAACATGAATAAATAGACAACAAACAAAAGATCTTCTTTAAGCCCGCTTTAATTTGGCTAGGCGGAAAAAACGAAAAAAATTAGTGATTTCCATGAGTTAATAAGGGATTATTCGGTTTTTCTTTGGTTTCGCGAAGCGTAATCAAACGAAAGATCGCTCTTAAAACCCCCGGAACTAATTTTAACTGGCCCAGGGACTTAAAAATAATTGAACCTATGGGAAAAATAACTCTTCTTAACCAAAAAATCCAGTAATTTTTGGCCCCTAGAGCTAGCGACCTATTGTTCGGGGCAAGGGGTTAAGGTTGGGGTTAAGGCTGGTTAGGGTTGGGGTTAGGGCTGAGGTTAGGGCCTTAGATTGAGGGCTGGGGGTTAGAGGGCCTTAGGTAGGCCTTATGGTTAGAGCTTAAGAACAGAGCCTCCCTTTAAACCCCACTGTTCGGCCAGGGCCAGACCCCCAGCGTTTAGGTCAAGGTTAGATTAGACTTGGGCCAGACGAGCCGTAAAAAGACTCCCCAGAGCCCCTGGCTGACCTTAACCTCTGGCCCATATAAAGACACTGCCTTAAGGCGACTTAAGAGCCCTACGGGACGATTTTGGCCCTTTTTGGGGGCGCCAGCCCCTAAGACTAACAATATGGCTGTCGAACCGTAAGGGCCAAAGATTTATAGACCGCCCGAAAAACCGCCCCCCAAGACTCACTTTAACCACTATACTTCCAACCTAATAGTTTCAATCGCTAGCTTCTAGGGCTGAGGCTCCTGGGCCTTAATAGCCGCATCCAACTCACTTAAGGCTTCGGCCGGGTTTTGGGGGTGGTTAGCGATAATCTGGCTGACCCGATCATAGCCTAAAATCGGGGCGAACCCCGCGGCTTTGGCTAAGGACCCAGCTAACAGCTCTTGGCAGCGCTCGGGGGCCGCGGTCACGGTCTGGATGGCTTTGACCCGAAAGAGGTTAGTGGCTTTAATTAAGAGCTCAAAGCTTTCCAGTAAGCTCTCGGCGATGACTGGGACAAAGGCGTTTAGCTCAAACTCCCCTTCCCCGGCGGCCATGGTTAAAGCTAAATCATTGGCCATGACTTTAAAAGCCGCGCAGATGACCATCTCCGGAATAACCGGGTTGACTTTCCCGGGCATGATGGTGCTACCCATCTGTTGGGGGGCTAAACGGATCTCCCCTAACCCCCCGTAGGGGCCTGAGTTCATGAGGCGCAAATCCCCAGAGATTTTCTTTAAGTTAACGGCCATGGCCCGTAAGAGCCCGGAGACCTCGACAAAGACGTCATTATTCTGGGTGATGTCCATGGGGTACTCGGCCGCGGCTAAACCCATCCCAGTGTATTGCCTTAGCTTTTCCACCACTCCAAAGCGAAAGAGCTTATTGGAGCGATCCGTTAGACCCACCGCTTCCCCGCCAAGGTTGATTTCCCGTAACCTTTCCTCCATCTTGTAAAGACGCCACCGATCCCGGGCTAAAGCCTGGGCGTAAGCCCCAAACTCCTCGCCCAAGGTCACGGGAACCGCGTCCATGAGCTCGGTGCGGCCAAGCTTAAAGACCTTGGCGAACTCGTTTTCCTTTTCCTGGAGGGCTTCCTGTAAATTGGCCGCGGCTTGGCTAAGGTCCCTTAATAAGGCGATCGCGGCGATTCTTAAGGCGGTGGGGTAAACGTCGTTGGTGGATTGCCCGCGATTGACGTCGTCTAAAGGGTGACAGGTCGCGTAAGAGCCTAAAGGGAGCCCCAGCCGATCAAGAGCTAGGTTAGCTAAGACCTCGTTACAGTTCATGTTGGTGGAGGTGCCGGCCCCGCCTTGGATGGCTGGAACGATAAACATCTCTCGCCACTGGCCAGCTAAAATCTCATCGGCCCCAGCGGCCACGGCCCGAAAGACTTGGGCCTTATCCGGGACCAACTCGGCTAAGGTCACGGCCGCCGCTTTTTTGATCTGGATAATGGCTTTTATTAGATTAAAGTTAACCGTTTGGCCTAGATCCGGAAAGTTGTTTTTAGCCCTAAAGCTTTGGATCCCATACAGAGCCCCAGCCGGGATAAGGACTTCGCCTAGGGAGTCTTTTTCCGTCCTAGGTTGGGCCGTTAGAGTTTTATCCGTTTCGGTCATGAATCCGACTCCATTAAGGCTAAGATATGGGGGAAAATCCCCAAACACCGGCGCAACAACCCTTGCATATGGGCGATAATGGTCCCGTAGTTGGTTAAAGGAACCCCTTGGTCCTCAGCGCATTTCCGGCGGTAATGGACCTCCCGGTCGTTTAACATGCAAGCCCCGCAGTGGACGATAAGGCCGTAAGACGAGAGATCCTCGGGAAAATCCCCGCCAGCCATAAAAGAAAAATTAAAGTCGCGGCCCGCGTAGTTTCGGATCCACCGGGGAAGCTTAACCGTCCCAATGTCATCGCACTGCCGATGGTGGGTGCAACCTTCGGCCATGAGAATATTGGCCCCAACGGGCAACCGGTCCACCGTGGCCGCCCCCACGGCCGCTCCGGTTAAGTAGCCTTTGTAGCGGGCGAAGAGGATGGAAAAAGTGGTTAAAGGGACGTTAGGCGGGGTGTCGGCGGACACCCGCGACAAAACCTGGCTATCGGTGATAACCAAAGCCGGTGGGGCCGCTAGGCGCTCTAAAACGTCCTTCAGCTCCCTTTCTTTGACCACCACCGCCGCCGCGTCCGCTTCCAAGATGTCCCGAATGGTTTGCTGCTGGGGGAGGATGAGCCGCCCCTTGGGGGCGGCTTTGTCAATGGGGACCACTAAAACGGCCACTTCCGTGGGGTGGAGGATATCCCCAACGATCTTGAGCTTACTTTCCTCGCTGGCGGCTAAGGTGGCCAAAAGCTCTTTAATCTCTTTGACCCCTTGGCCAGTGGTCGCCGAAACGTACATGGCCCTAGGAGTGGACTCAGGGATAAAACTTAATAGATCCGACTTATTGTAAGCCACCAGATGGGGAATGTTTTTGGAGCTGATTAAACCTAAAAGCTCCTCATCCACTGGGGTTAACCCCGGTCCAGCCTCCACCACCAAAACCGCCACATCGACCCGGTTTAAAACCTGCCGAGCCTTTTTAACCCGCTTTTCCCCTAACCCGCCCACATCGTCCAAACCGGGGGTGTCAATGATAACCACTGGGCCTAAGGGCAAAAGCTCCATGGCCTTCTGGACCGGATCGGTGGTCGTGCCCAAAACGTCGGAGACCACGGCCAGGTCTTGACCGGTCACGGCGTTTAAAAGGCTGGATTTACCGACGTTCCGGCGACCGAAAAAACCGATGTGGACCCGGTTGGCGGTGGGTGTAAGATTAAGGCTCATGACCGTCCTCCAACAAATTAAGCGTCTCTGGAAAGACTTAAGGCGATTATAGGCTAATAACGAGGTTAAAGGATTAACTATTTAACGCTAAACGTAATTTGGCGTAGTTAGTATTTAAGTTAGCGTATCTATTCACGGCCTTAGCTCCAAAGAACTATAGAAAGTCCTTCCAGCGACCATCTTTCTGGGCCTCTGGCCCCACGTTTTTAGGGTTTTGGCCTTAAGCGTTCTCGTTCCAAGATCCAATTATAGATAAGTCCCGGTCGGTTGAAAAGGATTTGGGGCTAGGATATCAAAGAATTTGTGGCCGTGGCTTTCGTGGGGAAGACCCAGAGGTCGCGGTGGAGATTGACGATGCGTTTCGCGTTACCGCCCATAAGCCCATAAAGAGCCCGCTATAGGCCGCTTTTTAAGGTCCCTACCTTAAGGTAGGAGCCTTAAAAAGCTTATTTAGGTTTAATAACCATCTAGTTTTAGGTTAAGAGGGTCTTTAAAGCGTTATCATCGCTAAGGTTCTTAAGGGTTGTTGACTATCTGGGGGAGTCAATCCAGATTCACTTTAAAAGGCGCTTTTTACCCTAGCGGTTTTTTCAGAATCATAAAAATGAAAAAGTCATCTTCAGGTCGAGGGCTCGACCCAAAGATGACTAGACTTTCGCTCTGGCCTTTTAGACTCTGGCCTATAAGGCTTAGATCTAGAGCCCGCTGGGCATATCCTTTTTAAAGGCCGCCACCAACTTCTCTTGCCAATCGCCCACTGGCTTTAAGCGACCCAAAAAGAACCTTAAGGTCTTGGGCTCGTCAATGAAGACCAGGCCACCGACTAAATCCCGACGCTTATATAACCACTCCAAGCGATCGGCCACGTACTTGACCTGGGAGAGGGTGAAGACCCGTTTGGGCATGGCTAAGCGGACCAACTCCATGGGGGAGTGATGCTCCGAGCCATCCGGGTTCCGTTGCTCGGACAAGGTGCCCCTTTCCATGCCCCGAACCCCGCTAATGAGATAAATGGCCGCGGCTAAGGCCCCGGCGGGGTACTGGTCTTGGGGGACCTGGGGAATGAAGCGGGAAGCGTCCACGTGGCAACCTAAACCGCCATAGGGCGTGACCACGGGCACGCCCTTTTTGGTCAGCTCCTCGCCTAAAGCGGCCACAAAGATGGGCGTTTGGCTAATGACGTGAAAATCCAAAGTCTCTTGGATGCCCACGCTCATGGCTTCCATCTCCCGAACCGACATGCCGCCATAGGTTAAGAACCCCTCAAACATGGGGACTAAATCCCGCATGCGCATGAAGTCCTCCTCGCCCTTGGTGGCGATGCCGCCGCCCCGGGCGCAACCTAATTTCCGGCCAGAAAAGTAGATGATGTCCATTAATGAGGCGATTTCCCGGACCAGTTCGGCTAAAGACTTATTTTCGCAACCCTTCTCCCGCGTCTTAATGAAGTACAGGTTGTCAGCCAATAAGCTGGCGTCATAAACGAGCTTAAGGCCCTTCTTTTGGCAATAAGCCGCCACTTTCCGGGTGTTCTCCAAGGAGACGGGTTGACCGCCAATAAGGTTGGTCCCAGCCTCAACCCGGACAAAGGCGATGTTTTCCGGGCCGACCTCGGTCACTTGCCGATCCAAAAGGGCTAAATCAAAGTCGCCCTTAAAGGGGTTCTGGCTAACCGGGTTTAAGGCCTCATCGCCCACCGCCTCCAAGACCTTCCCGCCTAAGCGAGTGATATGGCCTTTGGTGGTGGTGAAATGATAGTTAGTGATAACCGTGAGCCCAGGTTTGACGTAGGTGGTGGCTAAGATGTTCTCACAAGCCCGGCCCTGGTGGGCGGGCAAGAAATACTTAAACCCAAAAAAATCCTGGACCGTTTTTTCCAGGCGATAAAAGGTCTCCGAGCCGGCGTAGCTGTCATCGGCCAGCATCATGGCCGCGTACTGGGCCTCGCTCATGGCGTTGACCCCGGAATCGGTCAGCATGTCCAAAAAGACGTCCCGGTTGGGCAACAAAAAGGTGTTGTTCCCAGCTTGGGTGATAATGGCTAAGCGCTCGTCCACCCCGCGCAAGTGGAGGCGTTGGACCATCCTCGCCTTATGCATTTCCAAGGGGATATTTTCGCCGGAAAAAAAAGTTACCTGACAGTTAGTGTGATCTGACATTTCGCCTCACGTGATTGATAGTCCCAAAATAACAACAAAGGCTAGCTAAAATAACCCTAAATTAAACTTTTAGGAACGGGCGAAGACCCGGGACAACAGCCTTTGAAAATAACTCTGATCCGCTAATAAAAGACACCCATCGTAGGCGCTCTCGGCCCCGCCGGTTTTGGCCAAGTTCTCCGCCAACCGGTAACCAGCCTCATCGGGATCGCCATAAATGACTATTAGCTCCAACTGACCGCCATACTGGGCCTTCAAACGGCCAAAAGCGGCCAAGGTCTCGGACTCGGGGCCATCCCAGCGAAAATCCGACCAGACAATCAAGACCTTCCGGCCCGGGATGCTTTGGACCTCAAACATATTGTCAAAGGCCGGCCCAATGGGCACAGGTCTTTCGTCCAAGGATAAAGTCCTTAAGCTCTGGGTCAGTTGGGGGCGATTAAAGATGGTTGGCCCATAGACGCTTTTGGCCGCCGTCAATTCCGACTCATCGTTACTCCACCAAGTTCTAACGGGCCGGACCACCGTGTCCACCACCCCGTCCGGCGGGGCGTGGGTCACCGACTTTAAGGCCACTAATAAGGGCGAGTCACCGGGGATTTGGCCAATGATCCGCTCTAAACCGGTTAAGGTTAAACCCGGCCTAGAGTACCCCGCGCAAGCCGAAGCCTCGACCCGGGATTTACTGGGCGTAATCTGGCCCCATTTACCGGTTAACCCGGATAGATCGACTAAAAAGACGATACCCCCTTGGCTAGCGGCTTTGGCTTTATCCCGGTTTAAACGGGTGGGGTTGGCTTTAAAATCTCGGTGATCGGTGGGGTTAGTTAAGTACACCCGAAACCAGTTGGCCCCTCCAGGGGCGGTCCGCTCCACCGCCGCGGGCCAACCAGCGGCGGTTAACCGCTCGGCCTCGGCTTTGGCTTCCCTGGGGTCCCGAAAGCTGGCCACATACTGGCCCTCGACCATCCGCTTAAAACCCTGGCCCGTGACCGCTGGGGCCGTTGGCGGTAAAGGCTGGCCAGCCTGACGCATAGCTTTAGAGGTCACCTTTTCCGAGCGAGCCACCTGTGGGGCCACTTGGACGGCGGCTTTGGCCATTTCCCCCGGATCGGCGGCCCCAATGGCTTGCCAGTTGGCGATAAGCCCTTGGGCTCGTAAGCGACGGCCCAAGATCTGGGCCTCAGCTAAACTACCGAACAAACCAACGTTCACTAAATAATAGTCGCCCACTGGTTTTTGGCTGGAGAATAAGGTTCCTCTTTTGTCAACTAAAGTCTTTTTGACCGTAAAGGCCAGTAAACCCCGTCGCCGAAAATTCTCGGCGGCTCTTTGGGCCGGCCCTGGGTCTAAGTAACTAGCCACCCAGACGGTGTGGTAAGCCTCCTTTTCCCCTTGATCGGCCGGGGCCACCCCGGCCAAGGCCTTATCGCCCTCCACGGTTAGAGACAAAGGCGGGGCGTTGGGGTTTAAAGTCGGGTCCGCGTGATCCCCGGAGTCGCCGCCAAAGATCCCACAAGCCGAAATAAGCCCTAAAAGGGCCATAAGAGCCCCTAATCTAAGCCTTCTAAACCATAATAGGGAGCGTACGGGAAACATCGGCCAATAATAGGCGAAACTGGGCTTTAAAGCAACCTGGTCAGGCCAGGCGGCCTTCCGAGACCAGCTCGGTGAAGCCCCATTCGCCCTCGGTGTAAGCTGGGGCTTTGTGGCCGTAGGTCACTTGGCTCACAATAAAGGTGGCTAGGCCAAACTGACGGAGATCCGTTAGACTTATGGTTATTTCCGCGGGTTTAAAGGGGGGCTGAAAACCGCTCTCAAAGAACAAGGTCTCCGTAACCGGGCCTCTGGCCTCCAGTTTATGCCACCACTCGTAACCCGGGGCTGGGGCCTCGCGAGCCAAGTCCCGAGGAATTAAACCCACCTTCGCGACGTCTAAGTCTTTGGCCCTCTCCGGGCCTTCCTCCCCGGGCAAATACCAGGAAAGCTTTAAACTGGCCGCGGGGTCGTTTAAGTTGGCCACTTCCGCCCCGGCTAAAAAGATCCGGCTAACCGTGGTCACCCCAACCTTCCGAAAAGCCGGGCCCTCTAAAGTGTCAAAAGCCTCTTTAACCACCTCTAAGGTGTCCGGGGCCGGGCCACCAATTTTGGCCTCATCGGCGCTAAAGGTCAGCTCTCGTTGGGCCTCGACTATCAAGGCCAGTCGCAACAAAGCCATCTTGATTCCCCGCTTTAGACAAAAAGGTCGTAATTTGGCTAAAAATTTCTGGCGTATTCGTCCGGGTAATATTATAATAAGTTCGACCGTTTAACAAGCCGCGCCCCTAGCGTCTGGCCAAGCTTAGCGCCTAAAAACGCCTGGAAAACCACCCTTCATGCCTGTGTACACTTACCGCCATGTAGATGAAAAAGAAGCCGATTGTGGCCATTTCCCGACCTTTGTCTGGGAGCAACCAGCCAAAGATTGGCCCTTAACCAAGTGCCCCTGGTGCGAACGACCGGTGGAGCGGGTTATTGAGGCGGCTTTAATCAAGGTCAAAAAGTTTGACTGTGAGCTAAGGGATAAAGGGTTCACCAAGCTAGTCAGGGTGGATGAGGGCGTTTTTGAGAACCGGACTAGACGATCGGGGGAAGAGAAGTACGTTGACCGCCATCGACCGGAGACATTCCCGATACTGGAAAAGACCATTGAAGACTAAAAACGCTATTAAGTTGGCCAAACTAAAAACTAGAGTTCGGCCTCGAAAGACCCCCCTCTCATGTTAGATCGGCGCCTAAGAACCACCGCCCCGGTGGTCGCGGTCTTAGATGGCCAAGGCGGGGGCATTGGGGCCGCGGTTATTAAAGAACTAAGACGCGAGTTTCAAGAGTCTTTGGAGATCTGGGCTTTAGGGGCCAATTCCACGGCCACGGAAAACATGATGAAGGCTCGGGCTAACCGTGGGGCCACTGGGGAGAACGCCATTAGGGTCTCTTTGCCCCGAGCCGAGGCCCTGGTGGCCCCCATGGCCGTTAGCTGGCCCAACGCCATGATGGGGGAAATCACCCCGGCCATCGCCGAGGCCGTCATGTCAGCGGATCTGTTAAAGGTTTTTATTCCCCTCTCCCAAGAAAGAGTCATCTTAGCCGGGTTTGTGAGTGAGCCTTTGCCGCATCTAGTTAGCTTAGCCGTGGAAATACTCAAAAAGAACCGTTAACCTTTAAACATACGCTTTTCAACTATTAGTGAGGTCACAAAAATGTGCGAAGCCAATGTCTTTGTCATTGACACTGAGCCCAGCGAGGCCAACCCTGGCGAGCTCTTTCTGGAAGCCGTGGACGAGATTGTCCCGGAGGGGGAAAACCTCTGGCGCTTAACCAGCATCTTTGGCGAGCAGAAAACCATCATCGGTCGCATCCACAGCATGCATCTCGTGGATCACCGGATCCTCTTTCAAAGAGCCGCGACTTAAGGGGTCAGCCCCTTTTTTAAACCCCGATAAACCGCCTTTTTGGGGGCTAAGCGCGCTTCCCGGGTCTGACTCTAATATTGTCTTTAAGCTATACGCTTAAGCGAGTTTTTAGAGATAATTAGAACCTTACGCCTATTTTTTATCCCCAAAAATATATGTCAAAATATTAAGTTAGCCTTAATATCTAACATTGTAAGCGTTCACCAAAAAGGATTGAGCTGGCTATCCAGCGGGTCATAGATCAAGCGCTAGTGGTGTTGCGCTAGTGGATCCAGTCCGGTTGTCGGTTGTCGATATTTATGACTTGGCGGGTAAAAAAAAACCAGATATTTCTAATTAATTTTTAGATGATATTAAAAATATGGTTCATAAAAATACCGATGTTGAAGTGTTAAAACGTCTTCTTACTGGCGAAATCCATAGTAGGGCTAAAATTAATCTTATTAGTTGTACCCAAAGGTGTGATAAAATAAATGGAGATATTAACGATTATTATATTTTATAATTAAAATTTACTAGATATGATTTTAATCGAATTATTTCATCAAATATTGATCCTATAAAATGAATATCTCACTTTCTTAACAGAAGAAGTAAGTCAAAAGACAGTTTGTTTGAAACCATTATTCCCTTTTCGTCAAACGAATAATCACCCTTGTCGGGCCTAACCAACCCGCCACCAACCCGCCACCAACCCGCCACCCAGGACACCTGACCCAGGGCCATCCGATGAGGACTTCGAATTCCCTATAAAAGAGGCTTGATAAAAAGGAGATTTTTTTTATAAAGTATGTTATAAATTTACCTAGCATGCAAAAGCGCGTGGCTGATTGGTTCGAGAAATTGTCCGTTGGCTGTTGGATAGTAGGAATTTTTCAAAACAATAATTTTGCTACTTTATTGTCTATGTTTTTTATATTATTTTCTTTAATATTAACAAACGCGTAAAGCGTATCTGAAAAGCAACAGGTGGATTTATGAGTAATCAAAATTTGTTTATTTGGGCTTGTATCGCCACTTTAGTTGGTTTTGGTTATCTTTCGTTTCTTGCTTGGCTTAAGCGTAGACAAGATAAAAAAGAACAACTTTCCTCAGTCTCAAAACCCAAAGATACTCTCTAATCGGGTAGGAAGCGGGGTCTCCCTCGCCGTCCTCCCACCCTCGCGGACCGTTCGGTATAAAGTTTGGCCCTTTAGTTTCAAGGTTAGCTACGCTTTGGGTTTGACGGGTGATTTAAGGTCTTATATCAATTGTTTTTAGGCGATTTATTGTCTGTTAAAATTTTATTAGTATAATCGTTATGAAATAATTTAAAATATTCCTTTTCAACCTCTTTCCATTTACCTTGATCAACTAATTCTGGGTATAACCAAGAGGCCATCTTAACAAGCCCACAATGTAACGAGGGCCGCCGCTATAATCAGACTCCAGTACGCGAATCCGCTGGCTTTTAACGGCCTGTAAGGACGACCAGCCGGGGCGGTTGGCGATGGACGCGACAACTTGTTTTTTCATGGTCAAAAGTTTAGTCGCGTCCTCCTGGTTTCTCCAGGCGAACATCTTGATAAAATAATCCGGGTTTTGTCTAAGGATCCATTCGTTGGAGACTGAGCCG
>JAISRZ010000147.1 GCA_031273455.1 Deltaproteobacteria bacterium
GCGTTGGAGAGCCAGCCTTTATCGATCTCCGCGGCGGTGAGCGAGCCAGCCAGTCTAAGTAAGGGTATCCCCGGGTTAGCCGAGTTTTTGATAATAACCTGACCGACTTTAGCGAACTCGGTTAAGGCCGCGGTCAAATGGCTGGGGGAGAGGGGCCGTCTTTCCAAGAGCCGAAAGGCCAGATCCCGGGCCACGGCCAAAGCCAGGTGAGACTTCTGGCGAGCTTTATCCTTGGGGGGCTCGGGGGCTTCTAAGGTCGCTTGGGCCTTTAAGGGGGCTTTCGGGGGTTTAAGGGGTTTATTGGTCTTAGTCATCTAGGGCGCCTTCTTTTGGGGGTCTTAGGGGGCGGTGGTTTAGTTTACCGCCGCTGGTTAGCCGGGTCAGCCAAGATGGGTCCGCCAAACCGGTGTCAGCCAAGCCCGATTAGGGGTTAAAGTTTTAGGGAGTTTAAGGGTTTGGGGCTAACGCCTTTAAGACAATTAGGCCGCGAATTGTTCGTTTTAGGCCCTAAAACCAGAACCCTTGATTCTTGATAATTTTACCCTAAAAAGGTATTATTCTTTCACCTCCCTAAAAGTAATTTAGGGCCTTAAGGGCCTTTTTTATCGCCAAAGGTTAGGGGCGGTCTTAACTTTTTTGTCTTTAACGTCCGGTCTTTACTAAGGCCTTAGCCTTGGCTCGGGCTTGACGGTCATGGGTTTAAAGATTATATCTTAACCGCGCTTCCTAACGGGCTAAGCTTCGCCTAACGGCGGCTTTGGTTGAGCCCTAACCTAGTGAGAAATATCCTAGTGGGAATTTTTAAGGTGAGCTATGAATATAGGCTTTATCGGGGCGGGCAAAGCCGGGTTTTCCTTGGGCCAGTATTTGGTGGCTAAAGGCCAAACCGTGGTCGGTTACGCCTCTAAAAGCCCGGAACCGGCTCAAGAAGCCGCTAGCTTAACCAAGTCGGCTTTTTTTAGCGACCCCGCGAAGCTCGTGGCCCAGGCGGATCTGATTTTTATCACCGTCCCCGATGGCTTAATCGGCGAAGTTTGGTCCACTCTGGCCGACCTCCCGGTTAAAGGCAAGATCTTCGCCCATGTGAGCGGCTCTTTGTCCTCGGAGGTTTTTAGAGGGATCCAAGAGACCGGGGCTTATGGCCTCTCTTTACACCCTTTAATGGCCATTCCCGATAAATACGATTCCTATAAGCTCCTTTATGAGACCTTCTTCGCCATTGAGGGCGATGAGCCGGCTTTAAGCCAAGTTATGGGTTTGGTCGCCTCTTGGGGCAATGAGGTCCAGCCTTTGGATAAGTCCAAAAAGGCCTTATACCACTGCGCGGCCTCTATCGTCAGTAACTTCACCGTGGCTTTGGCCTTCACCGGGGCCGCTTTATTGGAATCCTGCGGCCTAAGCGAGGCTAAACAGGCCTTGTTTCGCTTAACCTTAAACAACGCCCGCTCCATCTTTGAGTATGGCCCGGTGGCCGCTTTGACTGGCCCCGTGGAGCGGGGGGACGTGGCCACGGTGGCTGGGCATTTGGCGGTCTTAAGCCCGGAGGACCAAGAGCTGTATAAGCTTCTGGCCAAAAAGCTCTTAAAGGTCGCGAGCTTAAAGCGACCGGACAAAGATTACGCCCCTTTGGCCGAGCTCTTGGCCTAAACCCTTTCTGGGCCTAAACCCTAAGAGACCCTTTAACCATAGAAGAGACCAGATCATGAGAAACACCGTTTCAACCTTCGCGGCGGCCAAAGCCGCGGGTCGTAAGTTGACCATGTTGACCGCCTATGACTACTCCTTCGCCCGGCTGGTGGACAGCGCCGGGGTGGACTCCATCTTAGTGGGCGACTCCTTGGGCAACGTCATCTTAGGTTACGAGGACACTATTTCCGTAACCATGGAGGACATCATTCACCACACTAAAGCCGTGGTTAGGGGAGCTAAAAGGGCTTTGGTGGTGGCGGACATGCCCTTTATGTCTTACCAAATTTCCGTCCCCCAAGCCGTGGAAAACGCTGGCCGACTGTTAAAAGAGGGGCGGGCCCAGGCGGTTAAGTTGGAGGGCGGGGTGGTCGTGGCCGAGCAGATTCGGGCCATTGTCGAGGCCTCGATCCCGGTGGTTGGGCATATTGGCTTAACCCCCCAGTCGGTTAACGCCATGGGCGGGTTTAAGGTCCAAGGGAAAGGCCAAGACGCTTTTAATAAGCTTTTGGCGGATGGGAAAGCCGTGGAGGCGGCTGGGGCCTTCGCCGTGGTGGTGGAGTGCGTCCCCGCCCTGGCCATGAAGAAGCTAACGGAAAGTTTATCCATCCCGACCATTGGCATTGGGGCTGGGCCCCACTGCGATGGCCAGGTTCTGGTCTATCACGACATGCTGGGTTTGTTTGAGGGTTTTTCCCCCAAGTTCGTGCGGCGGTACGCCGAGGCCGGGGATCTGATCCGCCAAGCCTTTAGCCAGTTCGTCTCTGAGGTTCAGGAAGGCTCCTTTCCGGGCCCCGAGCACTGTTTCGCTGACCCGGACGAAAAAATCGCTAAGATGTATTAATAGGGGGCGTCATGGAAATCGCCACGACCGTGGCCGAGGCTCGGGGGTTTATCCGCTCCTGGCGGAGCCACGACCTAGCCATTGGCTTAGTGCCCACCATGGGTTATCTCCATGAGGGCCACGCCAGTCTGATCCAGAAGGCTCGGGAGGAATGCGACCGGGTGGTGGTCAGCGTTTTCGTCAACCCCACCCAGTTCGCCCCCAATGAGGATCTGGCTAAATACCCTCGGGATTTCGCTAAAGACGTCAAACTGTGCGAGTCCTTGGGGGTGGGCCTCATCTTCCATCCGAGCCCGGAGGAGATGTATCCCCCGGGTTACGCCACTTACGTGGAAGACCCCAAGCTTTCCGAAAACCTCTGCGGACGGTCGCGGCCCACCCATTTTCGGGGGGTTTTAACAGTTGTTCTAAAACTTTTTCTTATTTTAGAGCCAACTAGGGCTTACTTTGGTTTAAAAGACGCTCAACAGTTCTTTATTTTAAAACGGATGGTCACGGATCTTAACTTGGATATCGCCTTGGTCCCCGGCCCAACCGTTAGGGAATTAAACGGTTTGGCTTTAAGCTCTAGAAACTCTTACCTCTCCGAAGAGGAGAAAAAGGCCGCCTTAAGCTTAAACCAGGCTTTAACCTTGGCCAAAAGCTTACTGCGGTCTGGCGAGCGTCAGACCGCGACCTTAATCGCCGCCATGAAAGGGGCGGTGGCCGCTGAACCCTTAGTTAAGTTAGACTACGCCGAGATTGTCGAGACCACGGGGCTTTCCTTAATCCCGGAGGTCACTGGCGAGGCTTTGGTGGCCTTAGCCGCCTATGTGGGAAAAACCCGGCTCATTGACAATTTTTTATGGGAAGGCGAGGACAAGGTTTGAAGGTTAACTTACTAAAATCCAAACTCCATCGGGCCACCGTCACGGCCACCGCCCTGGGTTACGAGGGGAGCGTCTCCCTTGACCGCCAGTTAATGCGGGCCGCGGGGCTTTATGAGTTTGAGAAGGTATTAATCGCCAACGTGGCCACGGGCGCCAGGTTTGAGACCTATTGTTTGGCCTCGGATAAGCCCGGGGTCGTCTGCCTTAACGGGGCCGCGGCTCGTTTAGCCGTCATTGGGGATCTAGTCATCATCATGGCTTTCACCTACGTGGAGGCTAGCGAGGCCCCCAACTTTAAACCCCAAGTGGCCCTGGTGGATAGTCAGAACCGGATTATTAACCCAAGAGACCCAGATTTAATCACGGTGTGATAACCTTGAACTTTTGCGGCCCTAAATCTTAACTTTAGACCCTAACTTTAGCTTCTAGCTTAAGCCTTTGCCCTTAAGGTCAAGGGCTTTTTCATTAATCGACCAATAGTAACCCCCTTATGGCCATTTAATTGTCTCTTCGCCGGTTTCGCCTTAAGAAGTTTATAGGCCCAAAAAGTTGAGCGCGTCGCCCCCCACCTTAGCCAAACCCGATTGGGACAATCGAGCCCTCTTTCGGATGATCTGGCCTCTTCTGATTGAGCAGATCTTAGCCGTGACCATGGGGGCCGCTGACACGGTCATGGTTAGCTCAGTGGGGGAGTTCGCGGTCTCTGGGGTTAACATCGTTGACAATATCAATAACCTATTAATCATCGCCTTCGCCGCTTTGGCCATGGGCGGGGCGGTGGTGGTCAGTCAATGGATTGGCCGCGGCGAGGCGGCTAAAGCCCAGAGCGCCGCTAAACAACTGGTTTACGCCGTTCTGACGGTCTCTTTGGGCGTCATGGTCTTGGCCCTTATTTTCCGGCGATCCCTTATCAGTCTTATCTATGGGGACTTGGCGATCGAGGTCCATAACGCCGCCTCAACTTATTTACTTATCACCGCTTTATCCTTTCCCGCCTTAGCCGGTTACAACGCCGCCGCGGCCCTCTTTCGGGCCGTGGGGAACAGTAACCTAACCATGCGGATCGCTATCCTGGTCAATGTTTTAAACATTGGCGGCAACTTAATCTTTATCTTTGTACTCCATTTAGGGGTTTTCGGGGCCGCTTTAGCCACTTTGATCAGCCGCTTAGCCGCGGCTTTGGTCTCTTTATTCTTATTAATCCGCTTAAAAGACAGCCCCGTCAGTTTAGCCGGGATCTTTAAACCCCAACTGGTTCGCCAAGAGATCGCCGACATCTTAAGCGTGGGCATACCCAGCGGTATTGAGAACTCCATGTTCCAATTGGGTCGGCTTTTAACCCAACGGATCTTCGCCACCTTTGGGACCGCGGCCATCGCCGGGAACGCCATCGCCAGCGTGGTTAACTCCTTTTCTTTCATGCCTGGCCTGGCTTATGGCATGACCTTACTCGTGGTCACTGGCCAATGCGTCGGGGCGGGGGATTACGCGGCGGCCCAGAAAAACGCGGCCAAGATCTTAAAGATTAGCTACGCCACCATGGTCACGGTGAGCCTAACCATCTTTTTCTTCCGGGAACCCATTGTGAGCGTCTTTCAGCTGAGCCCTACGGCTCGGGATTACGCCTTGGATTTTATGGTCATCCACTGTCTGTATATGTCCATCGCCCATCCGCCCAGCTTCACCCTCCCGAACGCTTTACGCGCCGCGGGCGACGCCCGGTTTGTCATGGTGGTGGCGGCCACCTCCATGTGGGCTTTACGGGTTAGCCTGGCTTATTTTTTGTGCTTTACTTTAGAAATAGGCCCTATCGGGGTGTGGTTGGCCATGGCCGCGGATTGTTTAAGTCGGGGGTTTATCTACCAGCGGCGGTGGCGGGGCGGTCAATGGCGCTATAAGCGGGTTATTAGCGATTAGCCTTAACGAGATCAATCCCCTAGCGGCCCATTAATTGGCCCACCGGCTTTAAAGGGGGCGCCTGGTCGCAGACAAACTTAATAATGGCCGTGGCCGGGACGGCGATGATCATGCCAATCCCGCCCCAGAGCCAGCCCCAGGCCAATAAGGACAAAAAGGCGATGGTTGGGGAGAGGTTGACGCTGCGGCCCAAGATCAAGGGCTCTAAAAAGTTTCCGAACAAAAGCATGATAAAGATTAAGACCGTAAGAAGCCACAAAGCGGTCCCAAAGCTAAACTGGATGGCCGCGAACAAAGTTGGCCCCACCGCCGCCGCGATGGCCCCTAAGGTCGGGATAAAGTTTAAGAAAAAGGCGAAGATGCCCCAAGTGGGCGAAAAATCCAACCCAAAAAGCCAACAAGCCAAGCCCACAAACAAACCTAAAAAGGCGCTTAAAATACTTTTAGCCAAGATGTAGTTTTGCACTTGGGTGGTCAAGCCTTCGACCATCTGGCATAACTCCCAGCCTTTAGGGCCCGGGAAAGCTCTTTTAAGTTTTTCCGGAAAAGCCGGCAAAGCTGGCAGAAAATAGAGGATAAAGACCGCCGTTAAAAGGAGGTAACCCGTTAAAGAGAAAAAACTATTAAATAAATTACCAATTAAGGAGCTAAAAGATAATGATGATAGGTGAGTTTTAATTAAATCCAAGGTTAAAAAGTTAAAGCGCGTATCTTTTAAAGAGTTTAAAAAACCAATATCCGACAAAGAGCTTAAGCGATCAAAGAAGAGGTTAATGCGGGCTTGGTAAGCGGTGAGCCCATCCCGAAAGGAGATTAAACTGTTGAAGATAAAGTTGGCGGTGATCCAGATGGTGGCTAAACCCAGGAGAACCGTGGCCACCACGGCCAAAGGCCGGGGTAAACCCCAACGGTGGAAGAGGGTGGCCAAGGGGTTAAGGACGCAGGTGATGAAGAAAGCCAAGACCATGGGCAGTAAAATGACCTTCAAATAGGACATGAGGACGGCCAGCATGATAAGGCCCCCCAGGCCGATAAATAGTTTGAGGCCAAAGGACTTGGGGGCCGGGTTCTGGGTCATTAAGCGTTCTCCAAAAGCGTTGATAGATGGGGCCCAAAGGCTATCCCGTAAGATACCATTTTCCGGCTTTCAGAAAAACATTTTTTGGCCCGAAAAGGTTATTGAAGAAAATAAGTAAAATATTATAACTTTAACGCTAAACAATTCCACTATCGATGGTTTTCTTAGACAGTAACTATCTTTTTAGCGATCCCAAAGCTTCGCCCAAAGGAGCCTCAGGGGGCGGCCTCAGGTCTAAATGAGTCTTAGGTTAGGCCATTTAGGAAATATCTAACGCTTAAGGCTGGCTCTTATGACCATTAAGCTTTCGCCCCCACCTCTTAGCCTAAAAATAAAGCCCTCAGACTAAAACGGAAAAACAAGAAAAAAACTCGTCTAAAATATCGCTATCTAGACCCTAAGATTTACAATTTGTATTCTTAGATTGAGCCAAGTTATTTTTCTAACCCTAAATATGGGGTTGGCCCTAGCTAACTTTGGCTAGTCGCTAAAAGTTCGGCCCAAGGCCAGAATAGGCGGGATGGTTTATTCTAACCCTAAATATGGGGTTTTCGCCAATTAAAACTAACTTTGTCTAGTCGCTATAAGTTTAGGCCAAGGCCAAATATAGTCTGGGTCCCCTCTAAAACAACTAGACTTATAATCGCCCGGGGCGAATGTTAGCCCTCAATTATCAGTTAGGCCAAAATAGCTTCAGACGTTCTTAATTAGCCCTTAGGGATTTAGCGGGTTTAATCTAGCCGTTATTATTCTGGTCCGGCGATAATATTGTCCGAAGATTTTTAGGTCTAACCTTTCTATTTTTTTAAGGTTAGTTATGTAGGGCTTTTAACCGCCTGACCCACAAGCTCTGGCGCTACGGCCAGGGTAAATATTAACACTTAATCTTAAAAAACGCCTATTGTTTTAAATAGGATTTACCCTGGCTAACCCTAGCTTAAGAATACTTATTTCGTTTAAATTTTTAGCTTTAAATGGTTGGCCCTTTTAGGGGGCGAACAATTTTTTTGTTGGGCGACAAAATTTTTTTTTCGCGAAGCTAATTTTCTCGTCTATTTCTCGGGGAGAAGATGATAGAGAGAATAATTGGATAAAGGCGTTTTTCGTTAAAGGAAAAGCCATATTATAGTTTCCTCTGGCTAGTGACTATAAAATCCGCGCCTTCCCCTTTCAAGATATGGGCAATAGTTAAGTCTTTTTGATCTGTGGTTTCTTTTAGCTTTTTCCTCATATAGATCGTTCTTATTTCGCCACTTTTACGCGTCTGGACTGGATTATAAAAACTTGCTAGAGTTTAAAAGCCCGGTCGCGTCGCCTGTCGATAACCCATGTTAATTTTTTACGCGCTAGTCCATTAGGATTTGTATGAGCGTTTTGGGGCTAAATAAGCTTAAAACTTATCGCCAAAAGTTAGAGGGGCTTTGCCTTGAGCCCAAGGATTGTTTCCTTTTGGCGGGGCGGACCGGGGGCGACGCTAAGGCCCGGGCCGCGCTCAAAGCCGAAGGCTTGGTGAAGTTATTAAGGGCCCGAGATTATTTTCAGGAGATTAACCGCGAGTTTAGCCCCCATCGGCTGGCTGGGCCCTTTTTAGCTCGCTCGGTTAACGCTCTAATCGATCTTTTTATCCTGGCCGAGCGGATCGACGAGGCCCAAAAGCTCTACGAACTGTACAAATCTTATGGGGCCAGCCCGGAGGTTATTAACTTACGGGTCCAATCCTTTGGTCGCTTAATCACTAGTTTAGCCAAAAAGCGGCGGCTAAAGGCCTCGGAGGACCTTTACCGGGATCTACTCCCGTGGGGCGATGAGGCCAGCTTGGCCGTGGCCCGGATCAAAGTTCTCTTTTACTTATTGACCGGGTTTATCCAAGGGGCCCAAACCGCTAAAGCCCAGGCCGTTTATGACGAGCTGATGGAGCGGGCCCGGCCTTTTTTGCTCCCCGAAAAACCCCAAATCACCCTGATTCCAGCTAAAGGTTCTTCTGGGGCGAAAGTTGACTCGCCGCGCCCTTTAACCTCAGCGCCCCCCACCCTAACTTTAGCTAAAAGCCCCCTTAAGGCCCCCCGGCCCAGCCCGAAAAGCCTAACTGAAATCCGCCTAATTGTGGCCAAAGCCTCGCTAAACCTCATCGCTTGTTACGTCTTGGATGGCCCCTTGGCCCAAGCCGAGGGGGTTTACGCTAACTTTAGCTTACTGGGCGCGGAGGGTCAGGAGTATATCGCCCGGGCCACTAGCGACATGGCTTTTTCCTACGCTAGGGACGGTCGCTGGGCTTTGGCCCGGAAGTTTTATTCTCTTCTTTGTAGCCAGACCCCGGACGACGACTCGGACCGGAAACCCCGGACCGCGGCCAATATGGCCGTCCTCTTTAGCGAAGGGGGGTTATTGGACCAAGCCAAGATCATGGTGGGGGAGATGATGGCCACCTGGGGCCCGGATAAACATCTGGACGATAAAGTCCGGGCCATCGTCTCTTCGCTCCTAGCTTACTTGGAAGGCGGGCGGTGGTCCGAGGCCGTGGGGTATTACCAGAGCTTACCGAACTTGGGCCAAGGCTTGGCCTTAGAGGGTCAAGCCAAGGTGGCCCAACAGCTTTTAGCCGGTTTAGCCCAAGAGGGGCGGTACGCCTTAGCCCAAAAGGTTTACGAGGATTTTTGGCGTTTTAAAGAGCTTCCCAACTACCTTTACGAGGCGGCTAAGGCCACCTTAGCCATGGTGGACGTCTATTCCCGGGCTAAGTTGTCGCTTAAGGCCAATGAGCGCCATAACTATCTAATCGGTTTAGAGGGGTCCCCGGAAATCGACCTCCTTAAAGCCCGCTCATTTTTTGTCCGGGTGACCTCTTTAGCCGCTGACGACCAAGTGGACGAGGCTTTAGCGGTCTATGGGCGGATGGCGACCTTACCACCGTCCCCGGGGGTGGAGGGGGAAAAGTCCAAGTGTTTAGTCAACCTTATCAGCCGCTTAGGCTCTAAGGATAACTTCGCCGCGGCTTTCCGGCTCTTCCAGTCCTTTAATCGCTTAACCCCCTCGGATCTAGTGGCGGATAACCAGGCCTTAGCCGCTTACAACCTTTTAGGCGACCATTTACGGCTCAATCAACTGGCTAAAGCTCAAGAGCTGTACCTCTTTTTGTCCCGGAAAGCCGCCCAAGGGGTGGCCCCGGTATTAAAGGTCGAGGCGGGCTTAAACATCATCCAAGCCGCGGTGGCTTTAGGCCGCTTAAAGTTAGCCGAGGCCATCTTCTTAAGCTTAAAGGCTCAAGAGACGGGCGATTTTTTGGCCGAAAAGACCCAAGCCGCGGTCATTTTGATTAACGCGGCCACGGCCCGGAAAGTTACCCCCAAGATCCCCAAGGCCCCCAAAACCGCTTTAAGCTTAAAAGAGCGTTTGGCCATCGCTTTAAAGGTCTATCAAGCCTTAGACGGGTTAATCGATGACCATAGCCCGAACTTAGGGCCTTGGGCCGGGGCTTTGGTTAATTTAATCACCGCCTTAGAGGCTGGGGGCCTTAAAGTTGAGGCCCAAAAAGCCCATGAGTCTTTAATCAGCTTAAAACCCACGCCCGAAGTGAAAAAGGAGCTGGTTAAAGAGACCTTTAACCGGATAACTTACCGGGCCCGCCAGGGCCAGGTGGCCGAGGCTTTAAAGCTTTTAGGGGACTTGGAGAAGTTGGTCGAGCGGGAAGGGGAGCGACCGCGGTTAGCCGAGGCCATGGTCAATGTGGTCAGCGCCTTGGGTCAAGCCGGACGGTTAGAGGAAGCCCGGCGCGTTTTTGAGACGGCCCGGCGGCTCGGGCCCACGGAGACCATGCTCGTTTACCGGGCGAAGATGCTCTATAACCTCTTTTTAAGCTATTTTAAGGCCGGTTATTTAAAAGACGCGGCTTTGCTCTTCGCCCAGTTCCAACCGGGCCCTGAGCTGGCCGAGGTCAAACCGGCCCTTTTGGACGCGGCCTTGGAGCTTATCTTAAGCTTAAGCGGGGCGGACTCAATGGGCGAGGCCCAAACCATCCACCAGACGGTCAAACGTCTCTTGGGGGAGCCGGAGTTAACCGCCAAGTGGCCGCCTTTAACGGTTATTTTGGGGGCGCCCACCGCCGCCCGGAGCCAGACCGCCGCCCTGGCCCGGATCTTGGCCTTAGGCTTGGCGGCCAGGCCTAACTTAACTAAAGAGGCGGTGTCCTTAGCTAAGGACCCCAACTCTAATCAAAGCTTGAAACCGCCCTTTTTGGAGCCCTTGGTCAGCGCCTACGCCCCGGAAAACACCCGGCCCAATCCAGCCAGCCGGCGGTTCTTAAAGCCTTGGCTGTTTGAGGCCTTTCGGAGTTAGAGACCCTTCTAGCGCCCCCTAGAAACTAAAGCCCATTAGCTAACTATTAATCCCCGAATTGATCCCGCGAATTTCCCCTAATATCTCTTTAAGCGCCAATAATCCTCAGTTTCTTGATTTAGCTTTCAGTTCTTAAATAACGTTATGGCGGTTGAGATTTAAAAAGGAGTTGACTTTTTTTAAGGCTTAGGTAAAATAGGTTTAATATAAATGGTCTTTATTTTTCTTCAGAGTTTGCCGTGAATCGATACTTCCATATAGTCGTTTTTTAGGTTTTGGCTTTTTACCTTATGGGAAAGTCCCATTAGCCCAGTTTGCCTAGTAATATCAAGCCTTTTGGGATAAGTCTTTTTAGCTTAGTTCCTAAGAGCCAGTTTAAAATGTCAGTTTCGGGCTCGAAAGTCCGCTAGCGGCCTAAATGCCCTTTAAATGGAGTAAATATTCCCCCAGTGACCTTAGCTAACCCCATTGTCGCGAGCGATCGACCCGAGGATATCACCGAGTGGCTGGATACGCTCTTCATCCAAGTCCGCGAGCGCGACTACGATCTGGACGAGGACCTGGTCTTTTGGGGCCGGATCGCCGAGCGTCTCCTGGAGGACGCGGCTTACCTCCCGGTTGGGGAGCCCATTAGCTCTCTTATCAACCTCGAGCCAACCCGGGCCAAAGCCTGGTTAAGGGAGGCCCCCATCGGCTTGGGGGGGTTAACGGTGGCGGCCATCCAGGAGTTCTGGGAGAAGGCTATCACCTATTTAGCCGATCAGAGCGTATATTACCAGAACATTAGAGATTGGGCCGTGGTGGATAGCTTCGCCCCCCACTTAAAAACCTTAGGCCGAGTCATCTTTAACCTGGCGGAAAACCACCTAGCCGAAAACCACCTGGCCGAAAACCCCGCGCCCGAAAACAAATTGCTCGAAAACCACCTGGATTCGGACCGGCCCTTTGTTTTTATGGCCACGGTGGTCACCGAGATCGGCTTAGAGGACGAGGAGCGGCAATCGCCCCTTTACTTAGCCCTGAACCGCTTCGCCAGCGAAGGGGCTCGCTATAAGATCTTGAAAGTTTTAAGCCCCATCTTTCGGGCGGCCAAAAAAATCCCGCTGATAGCTGAGGCTATTAAAACCGCGGCCATCTATAAGCCCATCCCCTTAACCGTGGCTCAGGCCCGGAAGTTCTTGGAAGGCGTCCCCCAGATGGAGGCGGCGGGTATCGAGGCCCGGATCCCCAACTGGTGGCGGAAAAAGAACCGGCTGGACATGCGACTCATCTTAGGGGAAAACAAGCTCTCCTCCTTTAGCCTTGACGCCATCCTGGATTGGAACGTTTCCCTCTCCTTAGGCGACCAATCCTTATCCAAAGACGATGTGGAAGGCTTATTGGCGGGCGAGGCCATTAGCTTTTTTAAAGGCCAATGGCTGGCCGTGGATAAACCGAAGCTCAAGGAGGCTCTTTCGCGCTGGGATGAGGTGGAGAAGGTCTGCGGCGATGGTCTCTCGTTTGTGGAGGGCATGCGCCTTTTAGCCGGTTATGACGACTCTTTGGCCTTAGACGAGTTTTTCCCGGAAGAGGAGGGGACCCCTAACTTTGGCTTTAAGGCCGACGCTGGGGCGGCCTTAGCTCAGATCTTAAAGGAGTTACGCGCCCCCGGGGCCGCTGAGATCCCCTCGTCTTTACAGGCCACTTTACGGGCTTACCAAGAAAAGGGTCTATCCTGGCTGGCCTTTTTAAGCGGCCTAGGTTTGGGGGCTTGTTTAGCCGACGATATGGGGCTCGGTAAAACCATTCAGGTTTTGGCCTTACTCCTTTTAGACCAGAAAAGGGGCCAAAAAACGCCCTCTCTTCTAGTGGCCCCGGCCTCTTTACTGGCCAACTGGCAAGATGAGGCCAAACGGTTCGCCCCGGATCTTCGACTGACCTTTTTTCACCCCGCCGAAAACCCCAAAGAAAAAATAGCCTTCTGGAAAAGGCACCCCGAGCGCCTCCAGGACAATTGCGATCTGGTGGTCACAAGTTACGGTTTTTTAGCCCGCCAAGAGGCCATCTTAACCGGCTTAAATTGGCGGTTGGCCATCATTGACGAGGCCCAGGCCATTAAAAACCCGGCCACCCAGCAAAGTAAGGCCATTAGAAAGCTAAAGGCCCAAGCTCGGGTGGCTTTAACGGGGACGCCCATTGAGAACAGCTTAGATGACATTTGGTCGATTTTTGACTTTTTAAATCCTGGTTTATTAGGCACATTACACAACTTTAACGCCAAAATGGCTAAACTATCTAGTCGTGATGGGAATAAATATGAGCCTTTAAAGCGTTTAGTCGCCCCTTATATCTTAAGGCGTTTAAAAAGCGATAAAACCGTTATCGCGGATCTGCCCGATAAGACCGAGATCACCGCCCACTGCTGGCTAACCGTGGACCAAGCTAAGCTTTATCGGGAGATCTTGCGCCAACTCCAGGAGTCCTTAAGCCAACTGCGCGGGGAAAACGCGAAAAACTGCCGTCGGGGCGTGGTCTTTCAGGCTATTATGCGCTTAAAGCAGCTTTGTAACCATCCGGCCCAACTGACTGGGGATATGGATTGGTCCCCGGAAAGAAGCGGCAAATTTGTCCGCTTAGCCGAGCTGACCCGGGAGATCGCTCAATCCCAAGACAAGGTTTTAATCTTCACCCAGTTTAAAGAGATTATTGAGCCTTTACGGGCCTGGTTAACCAAGATCTTTGGCCGGGATGGGCTGGTCTTGCACGGCAGCACCCCGGTTAAAGACCGCTTTGGTTTGGTGGAAAGGTTTCAAAAGCCCGAGGGGCCGCCTTTTTTTATCCTTTCCTTAAAGGCTGGGGGCATGGGTTTAAACTTAACCGCGGCCACCCATGTTATCCACTTTGACCGCTGGTGGAACCCAGCGGTCGAGGATCAGGCCACGGACCGGGCTTATCGGGTCGGGCAAAAGAGGAACGTCTTGGTCCATAAATGCGTCACAAGAGGGACCATGGAAGAGCGGATCGATAAGACCCTACGCGAAAAAAGGGTTATCGCGGGGGAGATCTTAACGGCTGACTCCGAGACCTCCATCGTGGACTTGGACGATGAGGCCCTTTTAAACCTTTTACGCCTGGATCTGGACCGGGCGGTTCATTAAAGAGCCCATGCCCGAGGCCAAATACCGCTCAGCTTATCAGGAGCTCGTGGCCCCCTGGCCCGCCCGCTTAGAGTCCCAGGAGATAACTTTAGGGCCGAAAGTCGCTAGTTTAAAGCGGTGGCTCACCGCTAACCCTAAGGCCCGGGATCTCCTTAGCTATGGTGGCCGAAGGGAATACAGCCAAAACTCCTTGGTTCACTCCCTTTACGTCTCCAAAGGCCGGATCTTGGGGGTGGTGGGCCTCAAGAACGCCTTCCAGGTGGAAATAGCCGTCACTCCTTTACCCCCGGACCGCTGGCGAGCCATTAAAGATTTCGCCCTTAACTCCCCCAAAGAGATTTTTGAGCTTCTAAAGGGCCGGCCTTCCTTTGAGCTAATTAAGTATCTACTGACCCCGGAGTTGGGGGTTTTTCCCGAGCCGAACGAGATAGTCCATAAGTGCTCTTGCCCCAACGGCACCGGTGGGTGTCAACACTTTAAGCTGGTCTTTGAGGTTTTGGCCGAGGAGATCCAACGGGCCCCAGAACTTATCTTTGTTTTACGGGGCCTGGATTTAGGCGAGCTCATGGACCTGGGCCGGGATTACTTTTTAAACCTAAAACCCAGCCCCAAGGAGCTATCTTCCGGTCTCTTGGCCGGGGTTTTACCCAGCCTTAAGACCCCAGACCCTAACTCCCCGGAGGCGGCGGAGCCGACCTTTAGCCCTAGCCAAATAGCCGAGCTTTTTGACCTCGATCCCGCGAGTCTAGTTCCCTTGGAGCCTTTATTAGATCCCCCGCCCATACCCGAGACTAGCCCTTTAAGCCAACCCTTAGAGTTCGCCAATGAGCCCGAGGCCCCTAGATTTGATTCGATTCGGCTAGAGCCGACTACGCTAGAGCCGACTACGCTAGAGCCGACTAGCGACGTTAGCCTAACGCCCCCCTTAGCCGAACTTCCCGCCGCGCCGCCAGAACCCCAAGAACCTAAGGCTCCGCCAGCCCAGGAGCCAGACTCTGAGGTTAATAAACCGCGGCGAACTTTGAAAAAGCGGAGTGAGACTAACGCCGTGATGGAACAGGCTTTAAAATTAATTTTAGCCCAGGAAAATAGCCTGAAAAAACGTCCTTTTGAGTTTAATAAAACCCTGGAAACCAGGGCGGAAAACGCCGATGAGTCTGAACAATTATTCGCCAACGAAATTATTCGCCAAGATAATGAATCTAAAAAACTTGATTTAGAAAATAAAACCACTAAAGAAAAACAAGACGCGTCAAAAACAATTTTAACAGACGAAATTGTTAGTGAATTAGTAAAACTAATTAAAAAGTAGTTTTACTTAAATAACACGCGCTAATTTGGTCTTAATATAGCTCTATAGCCGCGCAACGCCCGTCCGCAAACGATATCTCATTGGCTAAATTACCTTTAACAACCAAATAGTCGTGGGAATTTTTCGGCAATGTCTTAAAAAAAACTTTCCACCGCGCCTTGTGGTATAGTGATGGTTGGTCGATCTTTCGCTTTGCCTAAACAAATCTCCATCTTATTTTGAGAAGGTCAAAACTTATCGCGGCGGCTCCAAGACTTTGGCCAAAGGCGTTTTTGGAGGTAAAAGGTTGGTAACCTTCGGAAATCTCTAATATTTTTGGGGGCTTGTGACCGGTTCGCGGACCGGTTTTGGCCAAGCTAAAAGCTGGCGGCCCCAGGGTAAACGGCGAAAAGTATCCAAGTTGTTAGTGGTTGAGTAAATTTTAACCACGCCTATATAATGGCTGGTAAAAAGTAACCGGATTCAGAAAGTTAAAAACCAAAATACCAGGCTAAACTAGTTTAATAAAGGAAGTTCTTCAAATAATTCTAAGATAATAGCCAAACTAGCCGCTGAGTCTGGGTTTGGCCTCCATTTTGCTCTAAGGATAATCACCGGCGCGAAGCCCCAGTTAATGGCTAAGATGGTTACAATCTTTTATCTTCAAATTAATCTGGGTTATTGTTATTTATCTTTGGCTTAACAACAAATACGAGGTGACGCATGTTAACATTTAGAAAAACGCTTTTAGCGATCCTTTTTCTCCCCGCCTTAGTTTTACTGGCGGCTCTATGTTCCAGCCAGGCTTACGCCGGGGCTTTAGATGGTTCCGCCCAGCCAACGGCTTTGAGCCAGGCCAACGGGGCTTTTTGGGCCGGGTCCGCGTTTTTAAACGCTAGCGGCTCTAACGACTCCCTTTTGACCATAGCCGATCGGCGTAAGAACCACAAAAACGATCGTTGGGATAAAAATGATCGCTGGGACGACCGCAAAGACAATAAGCGTTATCCCAAATGCAAGAGCATCCGCAACCACGACTCCAAAAAATACAAACAGTGCGTTTTCCGCCACTACGTCAAAAATCGCCATGATCAGGATCGCTGGGATGATGACCGGCGGAACCATCGGTGGTAATTCTGGCCTCTAACCTCTAACCTGACTAAAAAAACCCAACTAAAAACCCATGACGCGCTCATGGGTTTTTTTAGGCCCAAAGTCTAGTTTCCCCGCCCCTTGGCTAACCAAGTTAGCCGCTAGTCATAAGCGCCCATTCGCCCAGCCCGCTGGCCTTAAGGTCTTTATAGGCTTTAAGGCTCATTTTTTTTCTGTTATTATCCTCTTTTATGACCGATATTAAGTCAGTCGCTAAAGGCTAGCGACCGGAAAAGCTCTAAACCCCTTGGTGAGCCCCGGGGCGGCGGTCAGTTTTGTTATTAATTTAAGTCTTATTAAGATTTTCTATTAATATTTTTTAGGTATTTTAGGTTGAGGTGGTTATGTTATCCATTAACCCGGCGCGATTTTTCCTCTTTATTTTTTTAGCTTTGACCTTATTAGTGGTTTCGGGAAGCGCGGAGGCCTTTAGTTATCTAAAAGTCTCGGACCAGGGGCGCAACCAAAGGGGCTATGACCACCGCCAAGACCAGCAGGACCGGATAACCCGCGATCTTATGAACAATGACGGTCGGACCCAGAATAACCCCGGTTCTTTGTCGGCTCCGCCCGCCAACGTGGATCTGGACAAAGCCAAAGACGATAAGCTTTATCCCATGTGCGCCAACATCGGCGACCGTCAGTCGTCCAAGTACGTGGAATGCCGGATCCGGTGGTACGGCGAAGCCCCGCCGAGCGACAATCAAACCAATAAGTGACCCTAAATATACTCAGCGTCAAAAGGATTTTCCACTTCCACCCAGAAATCAGGATGTCTCTGATTTCATCCGGCGCTGTGACTGGCCGTCCTTTTTGTGGCTGTCCTTTTTATGGCCGCCGCCTGAATAATGTAAATTTTTGGTTCATTTTAAGGAGGAATTGACTTTCCCCCACCATGTTTAAGAACCGAAAAGCGTTACTAGGAATTTTCTCAATCCAATGGTCCGGAATCAAAGAGAACATCTTCACAATGACTTTGTTCAGTAGTCTTGATATAAAATTACATTCCATAAATTGAATATTATATTGTCTTTTAAAAAATATGTAGCGTTTATACTAAATATTATTGAAAAATTTATTTAGTTTCAGTAATTATGGTAATATTATTATAAATACTGCAATAACTATCTAAACATATATTGTAAAAAATTATAACATATTGCAATTTATTTTTAATATATAACTCTGTATAATTGAGTCTGATTAATATATATATCCTCTCAAACTGGTGGACCCGCTGTGGGGGTCTTTATCGCGAATTTAAAACCGCTAACTGATAGTGGAATATTGTATTTCTGGCTTAAAAGCGCTAATAAATAAATTATGAGGTAAAAACTGTCATGGCTGATCTTTACCACACGCTCACCAACGATATCCTTTTTAAGATGGTAATGGTATTTTTGCGGTTGCCAGAACGACTGAAGGATATCATCGCGCGCTCTATCGACATTCCTTTCAGCGATTCTAATTTGGGAATCAAAAAATAATTTTTGGGTTGAAAATCAAACCATAAAGAGCGTTGGGAAAAAATACGCTAAAGGCGGCCAGAACAATATCTATTATAGAGTAACGAATATTTTTCCCGGTCCTTTTCTCCGGGATCGGTCTGGCCTACTCACGAAGATACTGAATATAAGTATCTATTAGACGCATCCCTAATTATTATACAGATTTATCTGAGTGTTAAGAGAAAATTATTGTCTAATATTGTTTATTCTTAATATTTAGTTAGTGCTAGAAAATAAATATTTATAGTATTAATATATATATTATATAAGTAAATGATACTATGTTTATATAATTTTGTTACACAATTTTGTTTGTTATAAGAATTATTTTTAGAAGTTAAGAAAAATAATTAAAGATAATAATTTAGTTTTTAGTTTGTTCGCTTATTTAAAAGAGCTAATCAATTGACTGTCGTCTTCAAGGCCAATTAATCCACCTACCCTAATTGGATTTCTTGGCTGAAGCCAAAATTAGATTCTTGATTTCCTAGCTAGGATTTAAACAAAAATAAAAAATACTATACTATTAAAAAAACGATGGAGGTTGGTCATGGAAGATGAGTTAAAAGGCCTAGCCTCAGGCGTCCAGACGTTTGAGCAAATTATTGAAAAAAAGTCGGTTTATGTGGATAAGACCGCCTTCATTGATAAGATGCTCTCAAACGATAATAAAGTCTGGTTTCTGGCCCGCCCGAGGCGTTTCGGGAAATCCCTGACCGTCTCCACCTTAGAGGACTTATTTTCGGGGCGGAAGGAGCTTTTTAAGGGGCTTTATATCGCAAGTCAACTGAAGAAGGCCAGGTTCGCCCCCCGCCCGGTCATTCGCCTGGATATGAGCGAAATACCCACGGATAGCGTGGAATCGTTTAAGGCGGCTTTAGGGCGCAATACAGTTAAAATCGCCAAAAAATTAGGCGTCACGGTGGACCCAACCGTCACGCCTGGGGAGATTTTAGAAGATACCATCAAAATAGCGGCTAAGGAAGCCAAGCGCCCGGTGGCTGTCCTTATAGACGAGTACGACGCTCCATTTGTCGCCTTTATGGATAGCCTTCCCGAGGAAAGGGAACAATTTCGCAAGGCTATGCACGATTATTACTCTATATTTAAATCAACTGATAAACATGTATCGTTTGTTTTTGTTACTGGTATCATTAAATCCGCTCATGTAGGTCTTCTTTCCGCCTTTAACTCTTACAATGACATATCAATAAATCCTGAGTACGGGGCCATATGTGGTTTTACCCAAGGAGAACTGGAGCGTTATTTTGGCCATCATCTAAAGCGGACCGCCAAGCGTCTCAAAATGACCGAGACGGAACTATTGGAAAAAACGCGAGACTTTTACTATGGGTTCTGTTTTGACGGGGTCACCCGGGTCTATAACCCTTTTTCCACTTTACTGTTCTTCCAA
>JAISRZ010000025.1 GCA_031273455.1 Deltaproteobacteria bacterium
TAGAACTTAAAGCCCAGGAGATCATCGACCTGGGTCTAGCGGTCTACGGCCATGGCGAGCGTGTCAAGGCCATTTTCGCTCCTAAATCCCCTAAAAAAGAGAGCTAGCGAGCCCTTTAGCCAAACGCTTGATAGTCGCGACGTTGTTGGACTACTAACCCGTGAACTGATACGCTATTTTTGACTTTAGATCTTCCTATTCATATCTTTGTATTTGGCTATAAACATTAGAAATTATAATTATATTTAACAATGGCTTCTCTTTGACGCTATTTTTTAAGGATATTTTGGTTATGTCTAAGTCTAAGTGGGTAACTAGGTTTTATAAAGAAAGTAATTACATGGCTCATTTTAATCAGGCTAATGGGATGTTCATGCGTTATGGCCAAGATAATATTGATCCATTTTGTAATATGGCCGGCCCGGAGTTATTAGACATCGCTATCACTAATTTTTGTGAAAAAAATTGCTCTTTTTGTTATCGTCAGTCTCATAATCAGGGTAAATTCATGTCATTAGATGATTACAGACTGGTTATGGAACAAGCCAGCCAGGTTGGCGTTTTACAAGTCGCCTTAGGCGGGGGCAATCCCAATCAACACCCGGATTTTATCGAAATCTTAAAGATGACCCGAGAATTTGACATTATCCCGTCCTACACCACTAATGGCCAAGGCCTGACGGACAAGATCTACCAGGCCACTAAAAAATTATGCGGGGCTATGGCCGTCAGCTGGTATGAGCCCTACGACACGCCTTTAGCCCTAATAGAGCGAGCGAACGGCTACAAAATCCCCACTAACATCCATTTTCTCCTAAGTAAAACCTCCCTTCCTTTAGCCATTGAGCTTCTGGAAAAGGGGACTGACACGCTTAGTAAAATTAACGCCCTAATCTTTTTAAACTATAAGCCCATTCATTCCCCTGAATCGCTTTGTTTATCCGAGGGCGAGGAAATCTCGCGCTTCTTGGACCTCGTTAAAAACGCGAAAGTCTGTCAAATTGGCTTTGATAGTTGTATGATTTCCTATTTAACTAAATTATCGAACGATCTCGCCCATGAATCGGTGGATTTTTGTGAGGCTGGGCGATTTTCTGGGTATGTTTCCGAAGAGTTGAATTTTTATCCCTGCTCTTTTCTGAACGATATTTCCCAAAATGGAATCAACCTCAAAACCACCTCTTTAACCGAGGCCTGGAGAAATGGCGAGGAATTTGTAAAAATTAGGGAAAAATTAAACGCGCCTGGCATCCAAAACTATCCCATTTCCGCCTGCCTAACCTGCCAGTCCTACTCTTTTTGTCACGGTGGTTGCCAAATTCTCAATATTAATCGCTGCCGAGCGCTCCCAGCCGCTAGCTAATTCTGGGGACATACCCCCATAATAGCCTCTTTTAACCCGGTCTTTGACCAAGCGTTTGAGCGGACCCTTTTGGAAAACTCCACTTTTAAACCGCTTAGGGTCAACTCCAGCCCCTAGCCTTTGTTTGACCGGGCCGCCTTCCCAGCGATTTTCTGGATCTCTTTCTAGGCGGCGCGAGCCCCCGCCCTTTCCCTTGGCCCTCTTCTCCGCCTTGGGGCCTTTTAGGGGCCAGGAGGACTCTAAATTCCCTTGGGCTGGCCTTCACCCCAAAACGGCCATATCGTATCTCGCCTTACCGGCCAACCGTCCCGTCCCTAATCATCTCATCAGCCCCAAGTCGCTCGTTAGGGCCCCGGCATATCCTTCAGACTGAGCCGCCTTACGGTTAAAGTTTCGCTTTTCAAAGGCTCGATAGATAGATTCCCGTTGACGATCTTCACGATATATGGACCCTAATCAGATCAATGGGCGGCGAATGGTTCGTTTGGCCTATGATCCCGACCATTCGCCTCTGACGTCCCACCCCGCCGCGACGCGGTGACGTTATAGGGCGCCTCCCCCACCCTGGCCTCAACTTAGGCCACGCTTTTATGAGGCCCGCGTATCCAGCGCGTCAAAAAAAGTTGGTAAATCCTTTTCTGGAACAAAAATATTTTTTAGGACGTCAACGCCACAAATCTATTGTTTCTGACGCGTCCGCGTATCCATAAACATAAATTATATAATCTTAGCTAAAATTATGGTCATTATAGATTAGCGCCCCCAAAAAATTTAGCATATTTAGGGCTTGACAAGACCCTGGAAAATTTATATAGTGAATTTACGCGCGGGCCATTTAAAAGCTAAATTATGCTTTATAACAATTCTTAATTGATTGATTATTTTCAGCGAGGAATATTAGTCTCTCAACAATCATTTATGAGAGACGCGCCAAAAATATTAGACCTGGCCACGTTGTTTGTAGTTAATAATATTAGATCTTCTTGGGCCGTTTTTTTTGCTGGGGCTCTATTAAGCCCATCTGGTATACGGGATTTTCTTTCTAACTGATTTTACGAGGTATTGACCGTGAAAATTCGGCAAGGCTTTGTGACCAACAGCTCTTCCACTAGTTTTGTTATCGCTATGAAAGATGACTTAACTTTTGAAAATTTTCGCCAGGCTGTTAATATGAACCCCGATTTCGCTCTTTCTGGGATTATTGAGGATATTTTTAAGGCGATTAAAAAAAAGGCGCATAGTGTTTCCAGCGGCTCATTGTCAAAGGAAAATTTTCAAGACATGTCACCTGATGATATAAGTCAATTTTTTGAATATTCATTTCAGGATAAAGATATCAGCTTAATAAAACAACTGGTGGCTAATAAATGGAATTTATACTATGGTTGCTTCAGCGATTGGTCTGATTCAAACTCCCCAGCGGAGGTGTTTTTACGCTCTTCCTACGTTCGAATTATTTTGGATGATCTACTTTTTCTCAGCGAACAAGATGGCTATTGATTAATTCAAACCTTCTATTCTCTTTTGATTGACCTAAAATTCTTTGGCCACGATTTAGACGCTAACTTAAGCGGGTTATTATAAGTTTATATTTATAACACATTTTACGTGATATTCATAATTTAATTGAGATTGTTATTTTTTATACTTCAGTTTATCAATCAGACTAGCGTTTTATTTGTTTTTAACGATTAAGCGAGGAGTTTTTTGTGAAAATCCGTCAAGGCTTTGTGACCAACAGTTCGTCCACTAGTTTTGTCATTTCTATGAAAGATGACTTAACTTTTGAAAATTTTCGCCAGGCTATTCACATGAACGATGATTTCCTTCTTTCTGGAATGATTAAGGAAATTTTTCAGTCGATTAAAAGTTCGGCGAAAGAAGTTTCCAGTAAATTTCCGTCTAACGAAATTTTCCAAGACCTGCCTCTTGATGACATAAGGGATTTAATTGGTTATCGCCTTAATAAAAAGGATATTGACTTGATAAAACAACTGGTGGCTAATAACAGGAAGATTTACAGGGGTAGCTTCTTCGATCAAGACGAATCCCCCGGCACAGTGTTTTTATGCTATTACAGCGCTCGAATTATTTCGGATGATCTACTTTTTCTCAGCGAAGATGGTAGCTATTGATTAATTCACCCTTCAATTCTCCTTCGCTTGGCCTTAAAGTCTTTCGCCACTACGTGAGGAGTTCATTTTGTGAAAATCCGTCAAGGCTTTGTGACCAACAGTTCATCAACTAGTTTTGTAATTTCTATGAAAGATGACTTAACTTTTGAAAATTTTCGCCAGGCTATTCGCCTAAACAATGATTTCCTTTTTTTTGGAATTATTGAAGAAATTTTTATGTTGATTAAAAATTCGGCCAAAGAAGTTTCCAGTGACTTTCCATCTAACGAAATTTTCCAAAACCTACCTCTTGGCGATATAAGGAAATTAATTTTTTTTAACCTTGATATAAAGGATATTGACTTAATAAAACAACTGGTGGCCAATAACAGGAAACTTTACAGTGGGAGCTTTTACGATCAAGACGAATCCCTCTCAACGTTTTTTTTAAACTATCGCGATTCTCGAATTATTACTGATGATCTACTTTTTCTCATCGCGGATTATGGCTTTTTCTGATTAATTCACGCTTTGGGATGTTGCGCTTTGGGATTGACCAAATAATCTTTCGCGACGCCCTAGACTTTCGCTTAAACGGGTTATACCCAGATTATTTTTTACAATCTTGTTTTTTTGTTAGTTAATTTTTTTGCGCGAAATTATTATTTTAATTTAATTATTATTGTTTTTTTCTATTTAAGTTCAGTAATCAACAATTTTTATTTACCTTTAACTCTTACTTGAGGATGTTATTTCATGAAAATTCGCCAAGGTTTTGTGACCAACAGCTCATCTACCTCTTTTATTATCGCTTTGAAAGGCGATTTAACTGAGGAAAATTTTTTCAAGGCCATCGGCTTGGAGAAAGATTTCCTTCTATCTTTTATTATCAATGATGTCTTTAAAGATATTCTTGGAAGCTCCTCCGATATTTTTGATAACCTCCCCGCCAATACCTCCGCCTCCGAAATAACGTCTAATTTGTTAAGGGATAGTTATGGCGGCTATTTTGCCAACAAGCTAGTTGACAAAATCAAATCTCTGCTCGCCGCTAATTGGAAGGTCTATATGGGTAGTTTTTCCGATGAATACGATGGATCGCCAATATCATCGTATTTATGCCGGAGAAAAATTCTAATTTCCACGGATGATATCTATTTTAACGCTGAGGAAACTAGTTATTGATTGTCGCGGTGGCTTTTGGCGATTGGCGGCTGATTGGCCTTGGTCAGCCAGGCGCTTAGCCCACGTTGCGCCAATAAGAGGCCTATCAATTGACCCCACGTAAAATAGGGCGCGGGCCAGACTGTCCAATTTTTCGTGATTTGGTTTTTTTAGGGTTTATTTTGGCGATCGCGGCTTTATAGCCCTCTTTTAGCCGCCTTAAGGCCGCCTCGTCACAGATATCGCTCGTCAATATTATCATTGGTTAGGCTGGAGGGTTTGGCCTTATCGACCTTCCAACCTTCGCCTAGCCACTAGCCCCTAACTCGGGATCGTCTAACCTTCCCCGCCATTGGCCCGTAAAACGGGCCAAATCCGCCCTTCCAGCCTCTAAATCCCCTTAAGCCAACTTCTTACAAGGTCTTATCTTTTTAGAGCCCTTAGGGGCGATTCAAATAGTTTTTACAGGGGTCTTAGAGGGTGACTTTATGGCGGCTTAGCCAGCGGGCTAGGTACGGGGCGGTGATAATGACCAGTAACAGCCTCGATGATTGCATGGCCATGACCAAGGGCAGATCCGCCCCAGAGGCGCTGGCGATAATGGTCACCGCGTCCAGCCCCCCAGGGCTAGAGGCCAAATAAGCGGTTAAAGGGTCAAAGCCAAACCATTGGACCATGCCCACCGCGAACAGGCCGCAGGCCCCGATTAACAGTAAGATGGCCAAGATGATCGCGGGTAAGATCTTCAAGGCCCTGATAACGATGTCCCGGTCAAAGGTTAGGCCGACCTTCCAGCCCATGATGGCGTAGGCCATAATCATGATCCCCGGGGGCGGGGCCACGTTGGCCCCGATGACGTTCTCGGCCACGATCCCTAAAATAAGGGGCGATAAGATTAACCCACCCGGTAAACCCAAGAGCTTGGTGATCCCCAATCCCCCGAGTAAAGCCCCCAGCCCCACCAACCAGTCCGGCCAGATAAGCGGCGGGAATAAGACCACGACTTTGACCGCGTCCAAAGGGGTTAAAGCCAAGCGAGCCACCCCCACGGCCACCAAAGAGACCACTAAGACCCGTAAGTACTGGGTAAAGGCCACTATCCTCGAGTCGGCCCCATAGTCCGAGCTCATGATAGTCATGACCCCCGCGGCCCCGGGGGATAAACCCCAGACCGCGGCCGAGCCTGGTAAAACTTTTAAGCGATATAAGGCTAGACCTAAGCCAATGGAGGCGGCGATGGACCATAAAGTCCCCAAGACCATTATGGGCCAGGAGCGACTTAAGATCCCTAAAGTGGAGGGGGTGACGCTGGAGGCCACCAATAAACCGATCAAGCCCTGGGCCACGGGGTAGAGCCAAGGGCTTAAGGTCGGGCGACGCTTAAGGAGGGCTAAGATAACCCCAGCCACCAAAGGCCCTAAAAACCTGGAGGCCGGTAACCTGAGCCAATCTAAGCCTAAGGTGACCGCCACCGTTAGGCTCAATAAAGCCAACCAGTTAAAGATCAAGACAGCTCGCCAACCATTTTATCGGCGACCGTTAATAAAATCCTGATACGTGGTCACGTCATCAGGGGACCCGATGATTAAAGGGACCCGTTGGTGGATGTAACTGGGCTCGATCTCCAAGATCCGGTTCTGGCCAGTGGTGGCCATGCCCCCAGCCTGCTCAATGATGTAAGCTAAAGGGTTGGCCTCGCACATGAGGCGTAATTTTCCTTGGGGTTTTAGGGGGTCTTTTAAGTCCGCTGGGTACAGGAAGAGGCCCCCATAGAGCATGTTGCGGTGAAAATCAGCCACTAAAGAGCCAATATACCGACTAGAGTAGTGGATCTTATGGTCATCGTAGCCGTTTTTTAGCCAATCCACGTACCGTCGGGTGCCCTCGTCCCAGTAGTTGTAGTTGCCCTCGTTAATGGAATAGATCTTGCCGCGCCGGGGGGTCCGGATATTGGGGTGAGAGAGCAAAAACTCGCCAATGGATGGATCCAAGGTAAAGCCGTTAACCCCTTGGCCCGTGGAAAAGACTAAAACGCAGGAGGAGCCGTAAATGACGTACCCCGCGGCCACCTGCTTTAAGCCGGGCTGGAGAGCGTCTTTGTCGTTGGTCTCCGAGCCGGACGGGGTGACCCGACGGTAAATGGAGAAAATGGTCCCAATGGAAACGTTGGCGTCAATGTTGGAGCTACCGTCCAAGGGGTCGTAGTGGACCACGTAATTGCCCATGGGGTATTGCCGGGGCACCTCAATAATGTCAGCCTCCTCCTCGGAGACTAAAGCGCAGACTTCCCCGGAGACCGATAAACGCCGCTTAATGGTTAGGTTAGCCAGCTCATCGAGCTTTTGGACTTCCTCCCCTTGGATGTTGACTGTCCCGGCTCGACCTAGAACATCGACCAGCCCAGCTTTCCCCACGTCTTTTTGGATGATTTTACAGGCCAAAACCAGGGACTGCAAAAGCCGGGTGAAAGAACCGGTGGCCCCAGGCGAAAGCTGTTGGTTTAAAAGGAAATGATTAGAAATCGTGATGCCCAGATTTTCACTCATAGCCATTCTCCTTCGGGAAGCTCGTCTGGGGGACTATTGGCCCCTAACAAAAAGCGGCCTTCACGGTGAAAGTGAGGCCGCCATTTTATCAATCCCCCAAAAAGCGGAGGCGTTTTAGGCTTAAGAAGAGCCACTCGCTAAACCTAGCGAACTGGGACGATCTACTCTTTAGGAATCCGCCGAGCCCGACGAGCCAGGGCCTTTCTAATCCGCCGCTTAGACTCCCGCTCCTTGCGTTTCCGCCTTTCGCTGGGCTTTTCGTAGGTTTTCTTGCTTTTAAGCTGCTTCAACAGCCCATCGCGGGCTATTTTCCGCTTGAGGGCTTTAATGGCCTGCTCCACGTCATTGTCGCGAACCGAGACCTCAATGCCCGTGTTATTGTTGCTCAAAAAGTAATCACCGCCAGTTTGGCTCTAAGTTTTAGCGAGGGCCGGAAAAGTTCGCCCCAAGACCAAAAGCCATAAGAGTTTATTAATAAAAAAAACGTCTAAAGTCAAGAAATTTTCCCCAAGTCTTAAAACTTGACCCTCTTCCCCCACTCTTAATCAACTTCGATCAAAGGAACCTTTAGTCAAACCAAGGAAAATATATATTATTATATACAATTAACCTTAATAAACACGGTTATAAAACTAACAATTTTTAACAAATTAAGTTAGTTTAAGTCTTTTAGGAAACGTTAGGGGTAATTTTTAGGCGGGCTCGCTGGGGCCGTGGGGTTCACTTAATGGGGTTCACTTAAGGAGCTTAAAACGGCTTTTTTGGTTAGGGCGATCAGCTCTTCCCGACCCTCCCCGGTTAAGGCGGAAAAAACCAAAGGCTTTTCGGCTAAGTTTAAGCTCTTTTGGATGACGGTTAAACGCTTGGCCTTAGCGTTAGCGGCCAGCTTATCGCATTTGGTGGCGATAAACCGGTATGGGAGGTTTAAGGCCCCCAGCCAGGCGCACAGGTTAAACTCCTCGGCTTGCGGGTCCCTACGGATGTCCATGAGGATAAAAGCTAAGCGATTGGGCCGCGCGGCCTCTAAATAGTTACGGACCAAAGCCTCCCAGCTAGCCACCATATCTTTCGGGGCGGCGGCGAACCCGTAGCCCGGCAGATCGGCGGCCCAAAAGGGCGGGTCGTCTTTCACCCAAGCCACTTTAAAAAAGTTGACCAACCGCGTCCGCCCCGGGGTTTTACTGACCCGAGCCAAGGCTTTGCGGCCGAGCCAGCGGTTTAAAAGGGAGGATTTACCCGAGTTGGACCGACCTAATAAGGCCGCCTCAAAGGTTAAAGGCTCAGGGAACTGCTTGGCCGTGGCCGCGGAGAGGGCGAAGTCGGCTAAGTAGGCGGGCGGGGTCTCAGCCATTTTTAGGCCCTTTTAGCCGGCTGAGAATCGCGGGCCGCGATAAACTTAGCCAAGCGCTCTAAGGCCTTTTGGATGTTCTCTTCGGAGGTGGCGTAGGAAAAGCGTAAAAACCCCTCGGCCTTGGAGCCAAACTCCCGGCCCGGGGTTAAACCCACCCCCACTTCCTCTAAGATCTCAAAGACCAAGGCCGCGGAATCAACGTTTAAGTGGTCGGCCCGGGCCAGCGCGTAAAAAGCCCCTTCTGGCTCCACTAAAATCCCTAAACCCAAATCTTTTAGGCCCTTAACCAAAAGTTTTCGCCTTCGGTCGTAAATGGCCCGACGCTCGATCACCGTGGGCCAAGCTTTGGTTAAAGCGGTTAAAGCGGCTTTTTGGACCGCGGCGTTAACCGAGATAAAAAAGTTTTGGGCCAAGCGCTGAAAGGGCCGAACTAGGTCGTAAGGGAGGATTAAATAGCCGATCCGCCACCCGGTCATGGCGAAGCTTTTGGAAAAACCGCCGACCGCCACGGCCCTTTCGGTGTACTCTAAAATACTGTGATCCCGCTCGTCCTGGTAGTTTAAGCCGTGGTAGATCTCATCGGAAACAATAAAAACGCCCAAGTCAGCCAAACCCTGTAGCCGGTCTGGGCCTAAAACCGCCCCCGTGGGGTTGGCCGGGGAGTTAATGACTATGGCCTTGGTTTTGGGGGTGATTTTTTCTTTAACCAACTGAGGGTCCAAGCGAAAGCCATCGCTTTCCAAGGTTGGGCATAAGACCGGGATCCCGCCGGAAAACTGGACAAAATTAGGATAGCAACAATAGTGCGGGTCGCTTAAGATGACCTCATCCCCTGGGGCTAACAAGGCCCCAAAGAGTAAAGATAGACCCGGGGAAGTGCCCGGGCAAATTAAAAAGCGGCTAGGATCGATATCTAAGCCATAGTGGGTCTGGTAGTGCTTAGCTAACCCTTGGCGTAGCTCAAGGTCCCCTTGGGAGTGGGTGTACTTAAACTCCTCCTCTTCTAAAGCCTTAACCATGGCCTCGACCACGACTTTGGGCGTGGGGAAATCCGGCTCCCCCACCTCCAAGTGGAGGATGTCGCGGCCTAACCGGGTCAGCTCTTGGGCCCTTTCCAGAACCTCCATGACCATAAACGGGCTGACCCCCAAAGCTTTCGGGGTTAAAGTGACGGAGTCTAGGCTCATTGATACCCTAAAAGTCGGCGGACCCGGGTCTGGGCCTCTATGGCTCGAGCCGTATTGGGGTTTAAAGTGATGACTTGCCCGTAAGCCTCCGCGGCCTCGTCCTTCATGTCGAGCTTTTCGTAGCTTTCGGCTAAGGCGTAAAAAGCGTCGGCGTACCGGGGGGACAAACGGACCGTGGTTAAGTAATAATCCACCGCCCCGCGGGTGTCGCCCCGGTCAGCGGCCAGTCGGCCCAAACGGAAGTAGGCCTCGGGCATTTCCCGGGCCGCGATGACCTGGAGGTAAATGTCCGCGGCTTTATCCAGATGGCCTTCGGACTCTTCCAATAAACCTAGGTTAAACTGGGCCAGATGGACTTGACTGTAGGTGGGGTCTTTGAGGCAGATATTAAACTCTTCTCGGGCTTTGGCGAAGTCCCGCTGGCGGAGGTAGACCAAACCCAGGTTGTTATGGGCCTCGGTCCGGGTGGGATCTAAGGCTAAGACCTTTTGGTAGCGGGTCACGGCCTCCGGTAAATCGCCCCGGCGAAAGTAGGTCTGGGCTAGGTTGGCGATAACGTCCAAGTTATTGGGCTCAAGAAGCTCCGCCTTGGAGAACTCGGCTAAGGCGGAATTGTTGTCGCCCACCTCTAAAAAGGCCGTCCCCATCTGTAAATGGGCGTTAATCCGGCTTTCCTTGGAGGACATGCCCCCGGAGGTGGCGCCCGATGACCGGCCCCCGCAACCGACCAGAAAAAATAGACAAACCCCGGTTAAAACGAGACCCAGACACTGGCCCCATTTAGGAGCTCCGTTTAGCCATCGCATAAGATTCTCCCTGGATAGGGCTGAGCCGCCAGAAAGGCCCTTTCTGGGGGGCCAGACGCTAAGTTAGATAACCTTGTTTAAGGGATACTCTATTATACCCTCCGCCCCATTGGCTAGCAAAACCGGGGCGAGCTCCCGGACCACGCTGGACGAGACCACCACTTCCACGCTCAGCCAGTCCGTCTGGTAAAGATGGGCCACGGTCGGGGCGTTTAAGCTGGGCAAAAGAGCGATAACCTTAGCCGCGTCTTTCTCCCGAATGTTCATCTTCAGGCCAACTAACCTTTCCGCGGCCAAAGCCCCTTGTAACAACAAGGCGATCTGCTGGATTTTAGCCATCTTAAACTTATCGTTGGCGGCCACGGGGTTAGCCACAAACTCGGTGTAAGTGGTCATAATCTCGTCAATGATCTTTAAACCATGGGCTTTGATGGTGCTACCCGACTCGGTCACTTCCACGATGGCGTCGGCGAGTCCGTTAACCACCTTGGCCTCGGTGGCCCCCCAAGAAAACTCCACCTCCACGGACACGCCCCGCTCAGCGAACCATTTTTTGGTCAGCCCCGGGAGCTCGGTGGCGATTTTTTTCCCTTCCAGCTGCTTATAAGAGGTGATGGCCCCGTTCCCCGGGACGGCCAGAACCCAGCGAGCCGCCGTTGGGCTAGCCTTGGAGTAGATGAGATCGCTAATGACGGTCACCTCGCTCCCGTTTTCTAGACGCCAATCTTTACCCGTGAAACCCGCGTCCAAGATCCCGCTGGCCACGTACCTCGTCATCTCTTGGACCCGGCACAGGGTGCAGGTGATCTCGGGATCGTTAATGGACGGAAAGTAGTTCCTGGAACCCACGGTGATGCGCCAACCGGAGCGGGCGAACAAACCTAAGGTGTACTCTTCCAAGGAGCCCTTGGGCAGACCCAGCTTTAAGACCTGGTTGTCTGAGGAATCGCTCATAATTAATCCTGAATCACGAACTGGCCTTGGCCCACGTGTTTGTGAAAGAAACAGGACCGCCGACCAGTGTGGCAAGCCACGCCGCCCACCTGCTCTATTTTAACCACCACCGCGTCCAAATCGCAGTCCAGGTAAAGCTCTTTGACCTTCTGGATCTCGCCCGAGGTGTTGCCCTTCCGCCAGAGCTCTTTCCGGGAGCGACTCCAATAATGGACCTCTCCGGTCTCGAGAGTCTTGTTATAAGACTCCTCGTTCATAAAGGCCAGCATCAAAATTTCCCCGGTGACCGCGTCTTGGGCCACAGCCGCGATTAAGCCGCCACACTTCGTAAAATCGGGGGTTAAAGATAGAGGGGGATTGTCCGCCATAATGTCTCCAAATACGCTCCCAAAAATAGTTTTCCCATAAAAATCCGGCCAAGCGGCTGAAAAGGCTCTAAAATCTAGCGAGGCCAGCCGCCCATTTTAGACCGCCTATCAGATCTTGTCAAACCCTAGAAAAACTATAAACTATAAAAATCGGCGCCTTAATATCTTTTAACCCCAAGGCCCCATTTATAGGCCCCGGACAACTTTCCGCCTGGTAAGCTAAGCCCACCCGAGGCCACAGGTTCTAGTCGATAGACCAGCTGGTTGACGCGTAAATATCCATTCACTTAATATGAAGATAATTTTTTTAAGTCACTAAAAATACTAACTAAAACTTAAATAAAGACTTTTAACCTTTAATCCGTTAAGCGTTGGCTAGGCTACCCCGAAAGCTGACGCCCCAAAAACTTGATCTAAAACCTTGACTTTTGGGGCCAATCAACTACTATAAAATAGATAGCGCAACTTAACCCCCAACCCAAAATGGCCAGAGGAACCGCTTTAAACGCAATCCCGAGACCATATCCTTAGAGGAAAACGCCATGAGCGACGCCCCGACCCCGACTGACCCAAACCCGACTGACCCGGCCCCTGACACCCAGAGCGACGCCCCGAACCTGGCCGCCGAAAGGTGGGATTGGCCTAGAAAGGAATTACCGGTAGGAATAAGTCACTTTAAGTCAATTCGCCAAGAAAAGGCTTTTTACGCTGATAAAACCCAATATTTATTCCAATTGGTCCAAGAGCCTGGCTGGAATTTTCTGGCCCGACCCCGCTTTTTTGGCAAATCCCTGTTGGTCTATTCCTTAGAATGTCTTCTTAAAGGCCAAAAAGAGCTCTTTAACGGTCTTTGGATCGCTGATACGGACTACTCGTGGACCCCTTATCCGGTCATTCGCCTGGAAATGAGTTTGTACGACAGTATGGACGTAAAGGGTATGGACGAGAGGTTCACCAATAGGCTTAGCTGTATCGCGGAAAAAGAGAACGTTAAACTGAAGGCGACCAACGCTGGGGAGACGCTCACCCGCTTGATCGAGCTTCTTTACCAAAAAACCGGTCAGAAGGTGGCGGTGTTAATCGACGCCTACGATAAGCTAATTTTGCGGCGATTAAGGACCCCAAAGGAAGCCCAAGAGGTTCTGGACTTTTTAAGGGACTTTTATGGGACCCTTAAAACTAGCGAGGATCTTCTTAGCCACGTCTTTATAACTGGCATCATGCGGCTAGCTTTCGCGACGATTTTCCCGAAGCTGGATAAGCTAAAAGATATCACCTTCGCTGAGGAATACGCTAACGTTGGGGGTTTCACCGAGGCCGAGTTGGACAATCTTTTTAGCCGGGTGGGGGATAAAGCCCTCCGTCATTTCCGCTACCACCATGAGAGATTCAAGGACTACATAGGCTTCAAGGACGTGAAGATCGAGGGGGTGGAATACTTACGGGGCTTACTTAAGAAATTTTATTACGGCCACACCTTCGTCAACCAAACCCTTGGCGACCCAAACATTGACGACCAAAGCCGGCTCTATAACCCTTTCGCGGTTTTTCGGTTTTTGGAAGAAGGTCAAGTTGAGAGCTATTGGATCGAATGGGGCTCCCCTAGTCACTTTATGGATCTAAACGGGCGGCGCGATGAGAACGTCTTTCAGGTCATAACCAAGCCCCAAACTTTAAACGCGGCCCAGAACTATATTACCGACGTTAAGGCCATTGACCCAGTGACCCTCTTGTTTCAAACCGGCTATCTGGCCATTAAGGAGGTAAAGCCTAACCCCAATGGCCCACCGGATTACCTTTTGTTCATGCCCAATCAGGAGATCCGCGATTGGCTAATCCCGCTAGCTGACCCGAAGGCGAAAAAATAAGGGCGCCCCCCAAAAATGGCCCCCACCTAAAAGCGATCTGACCTTATTAGCGCTATAATGGGAGGATTAGTTTTTTCGCGAAGGAAAACCGGCGGCGATGACGCTTATCCTTAAGCCTTTAGTCCCTAAAAGGGCCTTTTTTATCGACCGCTTAAAGCTCATATAGGTTAAGCTAGCTATGATTGTTTTAACAATCGACACTGACTGGGCCCCCCAGGAGGCCACTTTAGCGGTTTTAGAAAAGGTTAAAGCCTTAAACATTAAGACCACGGTCTTCTTTTCCGAGCCGAGCCCCCTACCCTATTGGCCCAACCTGGAGGTCGGGGCTCATCCGGATCTGTCCCGGCGACACGCTTTTTTGGATCCGGGCGGACCCATGAGCATGGCCTCCATGGAGCATGACCGCCAAATCCAGGCTGTGGAGAGCGATATCTTAGCCAGCTTTCGGGCGGCGATCCCGGCGGCCGAGGCCGCGCGAACCCACCGCTTCTATTGGCACTCGGATCTGGCCCGGGTCATGGCCAAAAACGGCTTTCAGCACGATAGCTCCATGATCTTACCCTATATGCCCGGGATTAAAGGCTTTCGGGTGGGTAAACTTTTACGCTGGCCCGTCTTCGCTAGCGATCACCTCCACTTAATGCGTAAGTTCCCGCTGGATCGCTTAGAGGCCCCAGGGCTCACCTCCGAAGGCCTCAAGATCTTCTGCTTCCACGTGACCTACCTATACCTTAACGCCAGCTCCTTAGAGGACTTTAACATGATTAGAGCCCGCTTAGGCCAAGGGGAAAGCCCTAAACCCAAAGCCGGGGCCGGGATCTGGACCTTATTTGAGCTTTTGGCCGAAAAGATCGCCCAAACCTCCTCAGGCTACCACTTACGGGATCTGCCGGAGGATATGATCTTAAAAAACCTAACCCTTTAATAACCAAAACCCCCTAGACGCTTCTTAAGCGGTACCTAACGCTAGGCCGACCGCCGGTTTCGTAATCGACCCGGCTATCCACTAGCTTTTGACTGGCCATGTGCTTAAGGTACCGTCTAATGGTCACCTTAGAGAGCTCCACTTTAGCGGCCACGGCCTCGCAGTCCAAGAACTGGCCCCGTTCATTGGCCAAAGAGTCCAAGATAAGGTTCCAAGTTATAACCTGGAGGCCTTTGGGCATTTCCGGGGGCGTGGTCTCTTTAACCTGGCCGATTAAGCGATCGATCCGCTCTTGGTCCAAAGCCTGGCCCGAGTGGAGGGTCTCCATTTTGGCCAAGTACTTGACCATGGCTTCCATAAACCGCCGCTCGGTAAAGGGTTTAACCAGGTAATCCACCACCCCAAGCCGTAGGACCTCCTCAATCTGCTTAGCCTCATTGGCCGCGGTGACCATAATGGCGTCAAAGGTTAGACCCTCCCTACGGGCTAACCGTAGCAACTCCAGTCCGCTTAACTCCGGCATATAGATATCCAAAACAACTAGATCAGCCGTATGTTCCTTAAGCCACCTATAGGCCTCGCGCCCATTGGCGAAGGTGGCCGCGACTTTCACCTCGGAAACCTTTTCCAAATACTGGCGATTAAGGTGGGCGACCATGGGATCGTCCTCAACTACAACGGCGCTGATCATAAGGTGTCCTCCTTTAGGCGGTTTCGCCCTTTTTGTTTCTTGGCTCCCTAAACACCAGCTCAAAGGTCGTGCCCACGTCCTTTTCCGAATCCACGCTCATTTGCCCGTGACTGGACTCTAGGATGGCCTTAAGGAGCGATAACCCCAACCCCCGGCCTTGGCCTTTGGTGGTGAAGCCGGGTTCGCCCAAACGCGACTTTTCGGCGGGGGTTAAACCCACGCCCGTGTCGTCCACGGCGATAATAAGGCCCTGATCGTCCTCGTGGATTAAAAGAGAGATTTCTTTAGGCCTTTGGCTATTGTCGTTAGACTCCCAATCAATGGCGTCGATGGCGTCAATGGCGTTTTCCACTAAGTTCCCAACGACGGTCACTAAGCTTTTGGTGGATAAAAAGCGACTATGCCTGGGGATCCGGCTATCGCTCGCCACGTTCATTAAGATCCCCAGCTCATTGGAGCGGTTGATTTTCCCAATGATTAAGGCCCCTAGCGTTCTATTTTCGATATTTTGGGCGATGGTGGTTAACGTTTCCCCTTGGAACTGGCAGTTCTGGGCGATGTACCGCCCAGCCGCCTCGCTATCCCCGCTTCTTAATAAACCCAAAATAACGTGCAACTGGTTTTTAAACTCGTGGGTATTAGCCCTTAAAGCGTCTAAAAGATGATTAAAACCGGTTATTTGCTCGGCTAAATGGGTCATTTCCGAACGATCCCGAATAATAGCCAAAGCCCCCACCAAGCGACCGTGGCTCTGGATGGGCAGTTTATTGCAGATAACGTTAAAGTTATCGGTGACTAAACTTACATTATGCTCTTTTCGACCATCCAAACTCTCTTTTAGACCCAGACGCGGCAAAATGGCGTCAATATCTCGCCCCAAAATAGCTTGATCTTTTAAATCTAAAATGCTAGCGGCGGCCGAGTTGACTAAGATGACCCCGCCCTTTTGGTCAATGGCTAAAAGCCCTTCCTCAAGGGAATCAATAACTTCTTGGCGTTGCAAAAATATCCGGGAGATCTGAAAGGGCTCGTAACCGAGCAAAGAGCGCTTAATGCTAATGGAAAGTAAAACGATTAAGGCCGTTGAGACCACAAAGACTAGGCCTAAGGTCTTTAGGTGAGCTAAATAGACCTCATCCCGTAGGGCGTTAACGTTGTCCATTAGAACGCTGACGTGGACGAACCCTATTTGCTTTCCTTGGTCGTTAAAGACCGGGTAAAAATAGCGGCTCTGCTGACCTAAAGTCCCGCGAGCTATGGAGTGGTAGTTCCGGCCTAAAAGGGCTGGGCCCTCATCGCCGCCAACAAACTTTTGGCCCACCCGGCTTTTTTCGGGGTGGTAAAGCCTGATGGCTCGCATGTCAGCGATGGTGAAAACGTCGATGTCCGTTAGGGACTCTAAACTAAGATCGAGGGCCTCGGCCAGTTGGGGCGAGACCTCGCCAGCCTCCAAGGCCCCTTTAATGGATTCGCTGGTGGCCAAGAGTTGAGCCACGTTTTTGAGGTTATTCGTCAAGCTTTTCTCCAATAAAGCCACGCTATGCCGGGCCGCGAGGCTAAAGGAAAAAAACAGAATGACCGCCGCGACAAATATATCCAAAAACAGCATTTTGGATAATAAAGTCGTCTTAAATGTGGTAAAATTTATCATTCGCTTCCATTGATTCTCTGGAATTAATTTTCAGCTAAAATTTTGACCCGTAATAAGGCTTTGGATTTTAAGTCTTTGGATTATCCCACAGAAAAGAGCCTTTTAAAAGGCTATACCTGGACGCTTCTTTTGGCTTCTCGCCGCCACCTCCTCCCTAACCTTTTGAACCTATATTCGCTAATCCCCTGAGATCCCCCCGGCCAGGCGAAAGCCGCGCTGGGGGATTTTCACTTATTTTACTTTCAAAATACTTTTTTTACTATCCAAAGCTTTTTTTTACTTAGCAAAACCTTTTTTAACTTTCCAATGGCTTTAAGCGGTTCCTTGGCCCTTGCTACAATTCCGGTCAAGGTTAATGGTTTTATAATTTTTTCTAAAACAATTTAGTTTAAAGCCTTATGGCTTATCCGAGGGCCCGACTTATGGAAAACATCGCGACCGCTGAGACCCAGCTTCCAAAAGCCCCCGCTAGGGAAACATTTCAGATATATGGAGCCCCGTGGTATTATTTCGCCATCTTCGGGGCGGTGGTCATTATCGCCTCTTACATGAATAAGCTCCCCAGCGGCATGGTCGGGGCCTTTCCCCTCATGATCGTCATTGGGGCCGTCTTTGGCTTGGTGGGGGACAGAACGCCCTTTATCAACACCTTCTTAGGCGGCGGGGCCATTGTCATTATCTTTGGGTCCGCGGCTTTGACCACCTTTCAACTGATGCCCCAAACCGCCATTAAGACCATGTCCGACTTCATGAAGGGCGGCGGGTTCTTGGATTTTTACATCGCCTCCCTGATCACCGGGTCTATCATGGGCATGAACCGCCAGCTTTTAATTAAAGCGGCTTTACGCTACTTACCGGTTATTTTGGGCGGGGTTATCGTCTCCTTGGGCCTGGCCTCCTTGGCTGGGGCTTTGACCGGCTATGGGGCCAAAAACGCCCTCTTTTTTATCTCCATCCCCATCATGGGCGGCGGCATGGGGGCGGGGGCCGTGCCTTTGGCCAAAATCTTTGGCGAGGGCCTGAGTAAAGACCCGGCTGCCATGCTCTCGGTCATGGTGCCGGCGGTGGCCTTGGGGAACGCTTTAGCCATTGTCTGCGGCGGCTTACTTAATCGGTTGGGGAAAGTTAAAAAATCCATCTGCGGCGATGGCCAACTGATGGTCTTAAACGAAAACGCGGCCCTTAAAGACACCGAGGTTAGCGCGGATTACAAAAAACTTAGGGATCACCTGGTTTTGGAGCAGATGGGGACTGGCTTACTCATCGCCACTTGCTTTTTCTCCTTGGGGGCTTTAATTAACTACTTTATGCCCACGGTCCACGGTTACGCTTGGATGATCCTTTCGGTGGCCATCATTAAGATCACTGGTTTACTGCCCCAGAAGTTTGAGATCTGCTGCTACCAGTGGTTCCAGTTCGTCATGAACAACTTAACCGGCGTTTTACTCGTGGGCATTGGCGTCGCTTACACCAACTTAAACGAGGTGGCCGCGGCTTTCTCGGGTCAATACCTTCTGTTAGTGGCCGTGACGGTCATTGGGGCCATCATCGGGGCCGGGATCGTTGGCCGGTTAGTGGGGTTTTTCCCCATCGAGGCCGCTATCACCGGTGGCTTATGCATGGCTAACATGGGCGGGACCGGCGATGTGGCCGTCCTTTCCGCCGCCAAAAGAATGGAGCTAATGCCTTTCGCCCAGATTTCCTCGCGCATTGGCGGAGCTTTTATGCTGATTTTATCCAGCGTGGCTTTAAAATTCTTTAGTTAACTATATTACCGCCAATTACGGTTAAATATTATCATTTATAGGAGTCCTATCATGGATTACGCGGCTGAGTCATTGAAGCTCCATCGCCAATGGAAAGGCAAAATCGAGACCGTCCCCAAGATGCCGGTCAAAACCCGGGAAGACCTAGCCTTGGCCTACACCCCGGGGGTGGCTAGCCCCTGCTTGGCCATCCAGCAAGATCCAGAGTTAAGCTTTTCCTTAACCGTCCGCTGGAACACCGTGGCCGTCATCTCCGATGGCTCGGCGGTTTTAGGCTTAGGGGACATTGGCCCGGAAGCCTCCATGCCGGTCATGGAGGGGAAATGCGTCCTGTTTAAGGCCTTTGGCGGGGTGGACGCCGTGCCCTTGTGCGTTCGGACCAAAGACGTCAATACCTTTGTCGACGCCGTGGCTTTACTGGCCGGCAGCTTTGGCGGGATTAACCTTGAGGACATCTCGGCCCCTCGGTGTTTTGAGATCGAAAAGCTCTTAAAAGAGCGTTGCGACATCCCGGTCTTCCATGACGACCAGCACGGGACGGCGGTGGTTGTTCTGGCGGCTTTACTTAACGCTCTGAAGGTGGTGGGCAAAAAGCTCGAGGATATCACCGTGGTCACCAACGGGGCCGGGGCCGCCGGGACGGCGATCGTCAAGCTCTTGTTACAGGTGGGGCTGAAAGACGTCATCATGTGCGACCGGCAAGGGGCCATCCACTTAAACCGCCCCAACTTGTCCCCCAGTAAACAAGAGCTGGCCGAAATCTCCAATAAACAGGGGAAATCCGGCTCCTTAGCCGAGGTCATTAAGGGGGCCGACTGTTTTATCGGGGTTTCGGCCCCGGGCCAGATCACCCCGGAGATGATTAAGACCATGGCCCCCAAACCCATCCTCTTCCCCATGGCTAACCCCACCCCGGAAATCATGCCCCAAGAGGCTTTGAGCGCCGGCGTGGCCGTTTTGGGGACTGGTCGGAGCGACTTTCCCAACCAGATCAATAACGTTTTAGCTTTCCCGGGCATCTTTCGGGGCGTATTGGACGTTCGGGCCCGGGACATTAACGAGCGCATGAAAATCGCCGCCGCCGAGGCCATCGCCTCCATCGTCGCCCCCAGCGATCTATCGCCGGAGTACATCATTCCCCCGGCCTTTGACCCCCGGATCCGGGAAAAAGTGGCCGCGGCCGTGGCCCAAGCGGCGGTGGCCACGGGCGTGGCCCGGTTAACCGGGTCTTTAGTTTAGTTTTTAAGGGGATTAAACCAACTATTGAGCGTAGTTTTTAGCTGATTATTAACCTAAACCTTGAGGCGGTTAAGCCTTAAGCTCGGCGCGGCCCGGACCTAACTTTAGGTCCGGGCTTTTTTTTCTGACTTTTTATGAGTTCCCCAACCGTTTCCCTCGCGCCCCCCCGACCGGAAGGGTAATTTTGGCCCCTAGCCCGACCTTACAAGTTATTTTAGATTTCACTAATAACTAATGGAAATCACTTGATTTTTTGGGAAGCGTTCGTAGTTAAACGCCAGCCTATAAGTTCAGTGAAAATTTTTTTTGATAAT
>JAISRZ010000126.1 GCA_031273455.1 Deltaproteobacteria bacterium
TAAGTTTGAGACATTAGAGTCATAAAAACAATATTTCCGCTTTAATCTTAGGGCTCTAACCTCTGGTGATTGGCGATTTTGGCTTTTGGAGCGCGCTTATGGGGAAATTTTTAGCCAATGGTCCTTGGTCATAACTTTAAGGTCTTTTCGTCAAGTTATCTTTTTTTGGGAAAATATTTAATTGACCTTGGAGTGGCCTAATGTTAGAAGCGGCTTATCTTCCCTTAAGGCTCGTCTTTCGTTAAAACCTTAGGGCCCGGGCTAAACCCAGTTTTATCGGTCGTTCGGGCGCTAGCGAGCGGTTACGCCTTGGTCTTTAGTGGTTTCAATAACTCCGGCTGATTTAGCCCATAGGGCTCAGCCGTTCCACCCTATTTCCCCAACCTTGTTTTCCCCACAGGTGACCATATGTCGCTACAACTGGCCAATATTTTCGAGTCCGCCATGCTAGTGTCCTTTGGCTTAGCTTGGCCGGCCAACATCCGCAACTCTTTACGGATCAAAAACTCCAAGGGCCGGAGCCTCCAGTTTCTGATCATCGTCATTGTAGGCTATTTGTTTGGTTTAGCGGCTAATATCCTTAAAGGTAACATTAATTATGTTACCTTTTTTTATACCATTAACCTTTTAATGGTCTCTTTCGATCTTTGTTTGTATTTCTACTACCTAAAGCCGAAAGACTTAAAGGTGGCTGGCGAATAAACCATGGCCCGGGTCCTTATGGCCATGAGCGGTGGGGTGGACAGCTCCACTGGCGGCTACTTACTGAAAGAGCGAGGTTATGAGGTCACCGGGGCCTTTATGCGCTTACTGGGCGATTACGAGCCGCATCCCGACCGCAAAGCCTGTTGCTCGGCCCAGGACATCGAGGACGCCCGCCAAGCGGCCACGCGTTTGGACTTTAACTTTTTAGTCTTTAACTTCCAGGTGGCTTTCCAGACCGAGGTTATCGCCCCTTTCGCCAAGGCTTACGCCCAAGGGTTAACCCCGAACCCTTGCTTGGAGTGTAACCGCCGCTTAAAGTTTCAGCGGTTTTTAGAGCGGGCTAAGATCTTAGGCCACGACTATATGGCCACCGGCCACTACGCCCGGGTGGAGTACGATCCTCAGAGAAAACGGTATCTCTTAAAAAAAGCCTTGGATCTAACCAAAGACCAAAGCTACGCGCTCTACACCATGACCCAAGAAGAGCTAAGCCAGACTCTTTTTCCTTTAGGCGAGGTCACTAAACCCGAGATCCGGCGTCTAGCCGGGAAACTTAACTTAGCCGCGGCCACTAAACCCGATAGCCAAGACATCTGCTTTGTCCCTAATGGTCGGTACACGGACTTTTTAACCGACTACTTAACAACCCAGGGCTTAAAACCTCAACCCGGCCGCCTAGTGGATCGCCAAGGGAACCAATTGGGGGAGCATAAGGGTATCCATCACTTCACCGTGGGCCAAAGAAAAGGATTGAACATCCAAAAGCCCGGGCCTTGGTACGTCCTGGAGCTGAACCCCTTAACCCACGAGGTGGTGGTTGGGCCAATAGAGGAGCTGGGCCAAAAGGAAGCGTTAGTGACCGATCTTAACTACATCGCCTTTGAAACCTTAACCGCGCCCATCAAAGTTATGGCCAAGATCCGCTACCGCCAAACGGAAATCCCAGCTTTATTAAGCCCCCACCCCAAGGGCGCGGTCTTAACCTTTCAAAAACCCCCTAAAGGCGTCTCCCCGGGGCAAGCGGCGGTCTTCTATGAGGGCGACACGGTCTTAGGCGGCGGCTCCATCGCCCGGGAGAAACCCTAAATCATAAACCCCAAACCCTAAACCTTAACCCTTTAAGCGCCCCTAAGGTCAAAGCCAAGCGGCCTCTTAGGGACAGCCGCTAGATCGACGTTAGCCGCTAGATAACGTTAGACAGTTTTTAAAAAGATATAAGGACCCCAAATGACCAGTCTGAATAAAGAAAAAGAAAAGGACTTAAAAAATATTATCGCCACTTTTAAAGGGGCCGCGGTGGCTTTTTCCGGGGGCGTGGACTCGACCTATCTCTTGGACGTGACCTTTGAGGTCTTAGGCCAAAATATGGCCGCGGTCACCGGTCGCTCCAAAAGCTTTCCCGAGCGGGAGTTAAAAGCGGCCTTAGCCTTCACCGAGGCCAAAGGGATCCGGCACTACCTAGTGGACTCGGAGGAGCTGGATCTACCGGAGTTTGGCCACAATCCCCCGAACCGCTGCTATCTTTGCAAAAATGAGCTCTTTGGGAAGATTAAAGCCGTGGCCGCGACCTATAACTTTGGGGCGGTCATCGAAGGCTCCAACTTGGACGATGAGGGCGACTATCGACCGGGGTTAATGGCCATTAGCGAACTGGGGATATTAAGCCCTTTACGGGCGGCCAAGCTTTCTAAAGCCGAGATCCGGGTCTTATCCAAAGAGCGGGGTCTAGCCACCTGGGACAAACCAGCCTTCGCTTGCTTAGCCTCAAGGTTCCCGTACGGGGAGACCATCACCGCCGAAAGGCTCTCCACCTTGGATTTAGCCGAGGAGTTCCTTTTAAGCTTGGGGCTGAAGCAGGTCCGGGTCAGACTCCACGAGAACGCGACCTTAGCCCGGATTGAGACCGATGACGCGGGGTTAACCACCCTTTTGGACCCCACCAACCGCTTAAAGACCCACGAGTATTTAAAGTCCTTGGGCTACACTTTTATCGCCTTAGACTTAATGGGCTATCGAACCGGCAGCATGAACGCCACTTTAAATAACCCCAAAGCTTAACCTTATGGCCCCTTTACGGGCCTTAAAACTAACCATAAGACTCGACCTTAGGGGGGCTTAAGCCCCCTAACCTATTTTTAGGGCCTGACTAGAAGAGGCGCTAGGAAGGTTATGAGGGAAGGCCCTTAAGGCGAATCGTAAGAGGCCTTAAGGGACGCGGCTAGTCAGAAGGGCGAAAGGGGCGCGGCGAGGGAACCCCTGACCTAGGGCCTTGGGGCCGATTAAGTTGCCATTTTGACCCTCTTTCCGTTAAACTAGGGACCGAATCGAGCCTCTTAGTTAACCCTAACGGTTTTAAGCTTTCCCGCGAATAGCCTAAATGAGGTTAACCTTGGCGTTAGGCTTCCGTATCCGTTCACGATTATTTTTGACCTTACCCGAGGTAAAATGACCCATTCTGGACAATTTTTTGTGGACCCTTTTTAGAGCCGGAAAAGTCTTAATCTGACGTATTTTTTAACGATCGTAACTTGGACCAAAATGTGGTAAAGTAAAATAGATGTTTTCCACTAAAGATTCCTTTCGTCTTTTCCAAAGTCAAAAGTCGGACGTAACCTTAGTTCTTGATTAAAGTAACGCGCCCAAACAAATACGGGAGTATAATGGAGCTAACCAATGGCCCTTAAACAATTGCCTCTAGGAAATCAGATGTTCCCGGCGATAATAGACCAAAACTTATTTTACGCGGACAAAACCAGATATATATACGATCTGTTACAAAATTCTGTACAGAA
>JAISRZ010000127.1 GCA_031273455.1 Deltaproteobacteria bacterium
TAAGTTTGAGACATTAGAGTCATAAAAACAATATTTCCGCTTTAATCTTAGGGCTCTAACCTCTGGTGATTGGCGATTTTGGCTTTTGGAGCGCGCTTATGGGGAAATTTTTAGCCAATAGTCATAACTTTAAGGCCTTTTCGTCTGGTTATCTTTTTTGGAAAAATATTTAATTGACCTTGGTGTGGCCTAATGGCTTAGAGGCGGCTTATCTCCCCTTAAGACTCGTCTTTCGTTAAAACCTTAAGGGCCGCGTGGGCTAAACCCGGTTTCATCGGTCGTTCGGGCGCTAACGCGCGGTTAATTTTTAAAACGTCTTTTATCTCCTAATTTTAGCTTCTAAGAAGCTTTCAAGATTATTTTCGATTAATAAAATAAGATGATTATAAAATAGCTCTAAAGGCTATCCAGGTCTTTTTTGGTAGCTTAGAAATATTCTCTTTTTAATTAGTTTATTCTAAAAAAAGAGAGTTCTTAAAACGCCTTGTCCTTAGGTTATTGACTTTTTAGGCCCGGTTTTTCGGGGAGTTTGGCTTTCGCCAGAGTAAAATCGCTAATAAAATCAGGAAGTTAGTCTTTAAAACCGCCAAATCCAGTCTTGGGCGCGGTTTGATCCGGAGATAACATTAATGATACAATTAGCTTGAATTCGTAGGGGTGGAACCTCTCGACTTAGGGCCGGAGTTAATTGATGTCTCAGTCAGATGGAAATTTGTGGCAAGGTAAATCAGTCTTGGTGGTTGACGATTACCAGGCCGTGCGGAAGACCATCAAAGAACTGTTCGCCACCATGGGTTTAAAGGTCACGGAGGCCGCCAATGGCATGGAGGCTTTGGAGCACTTAAATGGGCCCAAATCCATTGATCTTTTAATCACTGACTTGGTTATGGCGGAAATGGACGGCTTTGAGTTAACGGAAATGGTCAAAAACAACCCTAAACTTCGGTCTATCCCGGTTGTCATCTTATCCACCCACGCGGATTATAAATACATCTTTCGGGCTCTGAGGCTGGGCGCGGACGATTACCTCATTAAACCCCCGACCGCGGAGATGGTCAACATTGTGTTAGCGAGGGTTTTCAACCATGAATGGTAACAGCCCCGAGGGGAACCACCCGGTAACGCCTGAGGCCGGGGCCGTGGCTTCGCCCGCTTCCCCTGAGCTTGACCGGATGGCGGTCAAGATTTCCCATCTGGACCGTCTTTTGGGCTTGACCGGGGAAATCATCATCTCCGCCTCCAATATATCCATTCTCCAGCGACATCTTTCCACGGCTTCCGTCAATATTGATAAAAACTCCATGGAGATGATTAAGAACGTGGCCTTGACCACGAACCGCATCTCCTCGGATCTTCACCATTTGGTCATGGACATCCGGATGGTGCCCATTAAGGACACCTTCTTACGGTTCCGGCGGCTCGTGCGGGATCTGGCCAAAAAACGGGGGCGGCAGGTCAATTTTGAGATCGTTGGCGAGGACACCTTAGTCGATAAGACCGTGGCCGAGCGGTTGTACGAGCCCTTGGCCCACCAGATTCGCAACGCCGTGGACCATGGCCTAGAGGAGCCCTTAGAAAGGAAACACGCCGGGAAATCCCCGACCGGCCAACTGACTTTAACGGCTTATAAAAAAGAGGGCTTCACCTACGTTTCCGTCAGCGACGATGGCCATGGCTTAAACAGTGCCAAGATCCGCCAAGTGGCCGTGGAAAAGGGCTTCTTGCCGCCGGCGGCGGCGGCGGCCATTTCCAACGCCGAGTGCTGGAACCTTATCATGTTGCCCGGCTTTTCCACCGCCGCCGAGGCCACCGAGATTTCCGGTCGGGGCGTGGGCATGGACGTGGTCAAAAGCACAGTGGAGAACCTCGGCGGGGAAATCTTAATCGAGACGGCCCCGGGCCAAGGGACCTCCTTTACCTACAAGATCCCCCAATTGTCGGCGGTTAACATCACTGACGCCTTAATCATCCGCTGCGGGGAAAGTTACTACGCCGTCCCCATTGGCAACGTGGTGGCCACCCAGTCCTTTGACATCAAAGACATTAACACCACCATGGAGCGGACTGAGAGCATCATTTACCTCGGGGCCATTGTGCCGCTCCACGATTTACGGGGGTTACTGACCGGGACGCCTTTATCCGAGGATGAGTTCCAGGAAAAGGGGTATTTACCGGTTATCATCATTGACGCCAAAAATGGCCGCTTAGCCTTAAAAGTCTCGGAGTTCATTCGGCCGCAAAAGTTGGTTTTAATCCCCTTACCGGAGATTTTCTCGGTCCGGGGCGTGGCTGGGACGACCATCTTAGGCGGAAGTCAACTAGGCATGGTTTTAGACCCCTTTGATCTTATCGCCATGTCCAGCGGTCGGACCATTGACGTTAGCGACAACTCCTTTTTAGACCGGTCCCAGGTCATTAGCCCGGACGAGGGCGAGGATGTCGCCGCTTTCCCCGAGGTTAACCCTAAAGAGGCGGCGAAAAGCGAATCAGGGGCCGCTAAACCTAACGATGGGGTCATGGAAGAGTCGATGGCCGAGGAGTTCTTCTTAGAAATCCAGAACATCTTAAATGAGGTGAGCGAGGAAATCTTCCAACTGGAAAAGGATCCGGAGAATATCCGCCGGGTTAACACCATTTTCCGGCATTTCCACTCCATTAAGGGCAACTTCATCATGACCGGCTTTAACAGCGTGGGCACCTTTGTCCACGAGGTGGAGACGGTTTTGGATCAGGTCCGGGAAAAAGAGCTTAAAGTTGACCAAGACGTCATCGATCTGCTTTTGGACGCGGTCAAAAACATGGAGGAGGGCTTAAGCTCCATCCGGGCTGGCCACGGTTACGAGGTCCATGACTTAGAGCTTTTAGCTGAGCTCGCCAAGTACAAAAGAACGGAAAGTAAGGAAAAACCCCCGGTGGACGAGAGCGATGACCAGTTCCATCTGTCGCCTTTGGGGACGATCCTCTACTTTTCCAAGCTCATCACCCAAGGGGTTAAGGTCTACCAGTCTTTGTTTAAAATTGGCCCGTCTTTTCAGGACGCCTCTTTAGTGGCTTATCTTATTATTAAGCGCTTAGCCATGATCGGCGATCTGATTGACACGGTCCCTAGTTTGGAAAAGATCGAAAAAGGGCAAGTCACTGACAAGCTGAAGGTCATGTTCGCCTCCACCCACACCTTGGAGGAACTGAACCGCTTCAGCGAGCGTCAACTGAAAAAGCTATACCAGGTTCAAGAATACGACAATTTGGCCGTGGAGTGACGCATGACAGCCAGCGTTCTTTTATTGATCGACAATGAGGAATTGCGGACCAAGCTAAACGGTTATTTAGCCTCGGATCGTTTCGCCGTGAGTATAGGCCCTTCCTTAAAGTCTAGCTCCCAAGTGCGGGAGATCGCTGATTTTATCGCCCAAGCCAAAGTGGACTTAGTGATCATGGACTATGTGAGCGAGGATGAGGCCAGCGTTAAAGTCCTCCAGGAGTTCGCCGAATCCGAGGATCGGACGGTTTTTATCTTTGTGGACTCTTACTTACAGTCGGACCGGGATAAGATCATGCTGGCCTTTAACGAGGGGGTCGGGGCCTTTTTATCCCCGGACATCTCCCAATACGGTCTCACCAATTACGTTAACCGGGTTTTAGAGGGCCCTTGTCGGTTCCGGTTCGCCTTTGACCAAAAGGCCGATCCTAGTTTCCACCAAAACGATGAGGTGGTTAATAGGTTTAAGGCCCGGTTAGACACGGCCCAAAAGCTCATTACGTACTTATTGTCCACCCCGTTAAGCTCCCAACCCCGAAAAGCCTTGGTTCTATCGGACTCAGCTTACCAAAGGGAAGTTTTAAAAAAGCACTTAGAGGACCACAATTACGTGGTTTTAACGGCCTCCAAGTTTGACGACGCCGTGGCTTTGACCTTATCGGATAAACCCCGGGTGGTGATTAGCGATTACACCTTAGAGGACGGGAAGACCGGGGTGGACTTTTGTCAGACCTTAAAGTTCACCCATAAGTTTAACCCCCTCTTTTTTGTGGTCTGCACGGCCAACATGGATAAGTTCTCGGAAATCATGACCCCCGGGAACGGGGTGGACGACTGTGTCCTAAAGCCTTCGCCCAGTAGCTCGCTCAATGACTTTTTAGCCAGCGTCTCGGCGGGGCTTTTGTTATAGGGTTTAACCTTGAGTGAGTGGGAGGCCCCTAAAAGATCGCCCGATAAAAGAAAAGGGGTTTTAGGGGATCGGTTTTGGCGGGTTTTAGCTCTCTTGGTCTTATGCTTTTTAGTCTATTATTTTAGTTTCGATCACGGTCGCTCCACCATGAAAGCTCGTTATGAAAGGGAAGTGGCCGAAAACGAAGCCTTACGGGTCCACGTGGCCCTTTTAAGCGCTGAGGTGGCCAAGCTGAAAATCGCCCTGGATCTTATTCCCGGGGCGAAAACGACCGATCCAATCGATCCGGCTAAAGAGGATCCTTTCGGCCCTTTAAAGTTCGCGGCCCGGGTGGGGGAGGACAAACCCTTTTTCAATAACCGCCTCATTTTAACGGTGGTGGACATTAATAACCTGGATAAAGAGGCTGCGGTGCGGCTCCATTTTGTGGCGGCGGCCCATCGGGAGACGGCCCTCGTTAAAGTGGGGGAACCCCTAATCGTCCCCTTTGAGGGGCGCGATCGCCAGTTCTTTTTGGATCAGTTAAAAGGGTCGGTGGCTTTTTTTTCTTTGACTGAAGCCCCTCTAGAGAAGAAGGCCCCTTAAGCCAACGGAAGGCCCCCAAAGGCCCTTAGGCCAACGGAAGGCCCCCAAAGGCCCTTAGGCCAACGGAAGGCCCTCAAAGGCCCTTAGGCCAACGGAAGGCCCTCAAAGGCCCTTAGGC
>JAISRZ010000151.1 GCA_031273455.1 Deltaproteobacteria bacterium
CTTAGATGACCTACTAGCTAAGTTAATCCCAGGCCAGGTTAAAGCGGTGCCTTTTTTATTTCAGACAGGTTATTTAACTGTCGATAAGAAATATTATAAGAATTATGAAGAATATTTTAATCTTAAAGTTCCTAATTTTGAATTAAAAAATGAATTTTACACTAATTTTTCAAAGAATTTATTCAAGCTATTAGTGATAGACACTGAAAAAATCCAGGAAGCTATAAAATTGGAAACCGCCTTCCTGAACCGCGACGCGGAGGCTTTATCTAAAATTATCGCGGCCCTTTACGCCGATCTCCCGGCTACGCTCCAACCGCCGTACGCCTATCACGATTCGGCTGACGAACATGGACGGACTCCAAGGGAATCTTTCTACTATTCCCTTCTTTGGGTATACTGCAAAGTTTCGCTAGAAGACGCTAGGGTCGAAGAACCTGGCTCCAAAGGAGCGCCTGATTTGACTCTGACCCTGAATGACCAAACCTATGTGATTGTTGAGCTGAAGTACGCCAAAGACGTTGGCCAAGAAAATGTCGAGGCTGTCTTAAACACAAGAGCCCAAGAGGCCTTGAAGGCCATCAAGGATAAAAAGTATGGCCAACATTACCGCCTTAAAGGCCAGAAGGCGCTGACGGTGGGCGTGGGCGTTTTTGGTCGAGGCGAGGTCAAGGTTATTTTTGGCGATGATTAGTAAGCCGCCTTTAGGGGTCAAGGGAACTTTTCGCAATTAGCCTAATAAAACGTGTTTTCGCTGAACCTTTTGGTCTAAGAAGCTAGCTTTGAGCCATAACCAATATGGTCGCTTAAATACTTTTGGGGCTTAGGTATTTTTGGTTGTGACTTTTTTTTAGGCTTCTCACCTATTGGACTCACCTGTCGCGCTCACCTGTTGTACTCACATAGTTCAGTCGCGGTTGTTTTCCCACCCGCTGTTAGCCAGCTTAAGGATCACTTTGGCTCCGGCTTAGTTACCGGGTTACTTTACGCGGAATCCTACCTGGGCCGTCAGTTCTATATTCCCCTATTTCTAGGTCGAACATAACAGATTTGGCGCGGGGCGTTCGGGCGTTCGGTTGGGTTCCAAGAAGCGCCTTTGGGCCAGCGACCCCCCTAAGCCTATGACCTTAAAGCCCCCCAAATCCCCCTTCCAGGGCCTTTAAAGCCGAAGGGTAGGTTTGTGTGTTCAGAGTAAGCCGTTACCGCGGCTACGGGGCCTAAAGGGGGTTTTTAAGCTCTTAACCTATAAGGGCCTAAAGGGGCCTTATTAATAATCGTTAGGGGAGTCAATATCGTTGTTAGGGTCGGGCGGGTAACTGGGCGCGCTTTCCGTTAGCTCTTGGGGCGGGGTTAAGCCGAGGTGGGCGAAGGCCCGTAAAGTCGCTTTCCGACCGCGCGGGGTCCGGCTAATAAAGTTTTCTTTGATTAAAAAGGGCTCGTAAACCTCTTGGATGGTGTCCGGCTCTTCGCCCACGGTGGAGGCCAAGGTCTCCAAACCCACCGGGCCGCCGCCGTATTTGCGGCAGATGGCCTCTAAGATTTGCCGGTCCAACTGGTCTAAACCCATCTGGTCGATTTCTAAAAGCTTTAGGGCCTTATCGGCGGTGTCTTGATCGATAACCCCTTTGGCCCGAACCTCGGCGAAGTCCCGGACCCGACGCAATAACCGGCCCGCGATTCTAGGGGTCCCGCGGCTTCTTTTAGCGATCTCCAAAGCCCCGGTGGGGCTAATCCTCATCTTTAAATAGTCCGCGGCCCTTTGGACGATTAAAGTCAGATCGTCTTGGGTGTAGTAATCCAAGCGCAACTGGATGCCAAAGCGGTCGCGTAAAGGCGGGGTTAAAAGACCGGCCCTAGTCGTGGCCCCAATGAGAGTGAAGGGCGGCACCTCTAAGCGGACCGAGCGGGCCCCGGCCCCTTCGCCCACCACTAGATCGATCCGGTAGTCCTCCATGGCGGGGTAGAGGTACTCCTCCACGGCGTGGTTTAAGCGGTGGATCTCGTCAATAAAGAAGATATCCAAGGGCTCAAGGTTAGTCAGTAAGGCGGCTAAAGAGCCCGGCTTTTCCAAGACCGGCCCGGAGGTGCTCTTAAAGCCCACCCCTAACTCCCGGCTTAAGATGTACGCTAAAGAGGTCTTCCCCAAGCCGGGGGGCCCATGAAAAAGGACGTGGTCCAAGCACTCGTGGCGGTTTTTGGCCGCGGCCACAAAGATGGCTAGCTTTTCTCTGAGCTCCTTTTGCCCTAAAAACTCCGCGAAACTCTGGGGCCTTAGGGCTTTTTCCAGGTTCCGCTCGGAAGTTCCCAGGGCTTCCTCGACCTTCCGGGCGGGAAAGCCGCGATCGCTTTGGTTATCTTGGTTGTCCGGCGCGTCCATCGTTTTTAGGTGACTTTCCGGCCCGGGGACCAGTAGCGGTTGGAGACCGCTTGGCAATCGCGATGGAACTCTAAGTACTTAAAAATGGCCCGCTTCATATCCTTCCGCTCGGCCACCTCATGTACGCCCCTTAACCCACTATAAAAGTCCAGGTTTTCGTAGACGTGGTTGGAGTTCTCGCAGAGGGCTTGGCCTCTAACGTCCTCTTCCCGCACCGGAAAGCCCCGAGCCTCCATAACCCTAGGCCCAGTGAAGATGATTAAGGCCTGGGGCTCGGCGATGATGATGTCGCCCAAAGCCGCGTAGCTGGCGATGGCCCCGCCAGTGGAGGGATCCCCTAAGATGGAGATAAAGGGCAGACCCGTCCGCTTTAAGCGCGTCACGCAGTTGACGGTTTTGACCATTTGCATCAAAGCTGGGACGCCCTCCAGGAGCCTGGCCCCGCCCGAGCAACAGAGGCTGACTAAGGGCAAGTTTTTCGACCGGGCGTATTCAGTTAGTCGGAAGAACTTTTCCCCAAAGACCACGCCCATGGTCCCGCCGGCGAAGTAGAACTCGCAGACGGCCAGAGCCACTGGGTAACCGTAAATGGTGGCTTCCCCGGTGACCAAGGCCTCATGGAAGGTCGTCCTTTGGTCCTGGCGGTTTAAAAAGGCCTGGTACTCCGGGGTCATGAGGGACGGATGTAAGAGATCGACCGCGGTTAGCCCCCGGTTCATCTCCTTAAAACTGTCCGCGTCAGCCAAGCAGTTGATCCAGCCCATGGCCCCCATGATGAGGCTTAGGCCGCACTTGGGGCAGACGTAATGGTTCTCCATGAACTGGGAGAGGGGAATGACCGCCCCGCAGCCCTTGGCCTCATCGTTTTTAAGGCTCATGTCCCCGCATTTAACGTATTCCTCGGGGTTAACCGAAGGGTCAATGCGCTCGCCCCAATCCACTCCGGGCTGGAGATCCTGGTCAGACAGGGAAAAGGTTTTTAGATCCGGCAAAAGAGCTTTTTTCCGGCGCAAGGGGGTTAAGCGGAAAAAGGAGCTCCATAAACCGCTCCGTTTTTTAGCCGCCTCTTGGTAAATCCCAAAGGACGTGGCCCGCGAGCGGCGGAGCCGGATTAAGGCGGCCAGTTTCCGCCGGGAAAGATCTTTGACGGTCTTTTCCAGGTAAGCCCCTAAGACCTTGGCGTAGCCATTAACGTCCGTGACCAATTTCGGCGCCGGTAAAACGTGGTCAATTATGCCTAAGTTTTTCAGCTCGTCAGCGGTGGGCCGGGAGATGAGTAAAGCCTCCCTGACCTTAGTGGGATCCCGAAAGATAATGGCCGCTAAACTTTCCGGGGGGGCGGTGGCGTATAAGGCGTCATCGAACTGGGCCCTACGATCGGTCATCTGGATGGCCAAAGCCCCGCCGCTACCGCCTTCGCCAATGATCACCGAGACGGTGGGTAAGGGGATGGTCAAAAAGGCCCGGATAAGGTGGCCAATGAAAAAGGCCTGGTAACGCCGGGCCGACTCCATGGAGATGTCCGCCCCGTAGGTGTCAATTAAAGTGACAATGGAGACTGGATCCCCTTTGGCGCTCTTTTCCACGGCCCGGTGTAAGAACCGTAAGATATGGGAATGGTCCTCGGCGGTGAGCATGCCGTGGTTGAGCTTGGCCAGGTCCTCGCGGGTGCGGAGGTTCTCGGGTTTAGGCTTTTGCTGGGCGATGACAAAGACGTTCCGCCCCCATTGGTCGACCTCGCCTAAGATTAAAGCGTCGCTGGACGGGCTAACCAAGCGGAAGGTCGGAAAAATTATGGGTAGGAGATCGCTGGAGCGCGGCCTTAAGGGCGATCTGGTGCGGCGGCGAAAAATCTCGACCACGTCGGTGGAGGCGGAAGTCATGAAATCTCCTGGTGTAAGGTCAATTAACTAGCTATAAACCCGAATAGTTAGATCCATTAAGGGCCTAAAGTGGCGAAACCCCGGTCGGGCGGCTACGCGGATCTCTAAGGGTTTTTCTGGCGTTTAACCCGCCTTATGGCCTAAGCCCTAAAGGCGGGCGAACGGTTATGTCAAAGTAATAACCGGGGGCTATTTTACCCGCAAACCTTAAAATTGACCAGAGCCTGGACGGCGGGGTTGGTGATCTCAACAATAAGCTCTTTAGGTAATAAAATAATTATATTAATAATAATTAATGGTATTTATATTTATTAACTAATTGAAATATAGTTTTTAGTTTAAAGTAAGTTTAAATTTTGTTCATTAACGAATGAATAAAAAGTTTGAAAACTTTCATAAAATATATTACCCTAAATTGTCCGCCCCGCTCTAGGACTGAAACAATGTCGTGGGTTGGCTGGATCCGCGGGTCCGTTCGGTCCAGGCCACAAGGCCATTATCAAGCGCCGCGGTTTATCGCCGCCTATTAAAAGAGATAACCAAAAATGAGCCACCGAAAAAACCGACGCTTAACGTGACCGCCCAGAGCCCAAGGCGCGGAAACATCTCCCGCCGCTTTTGAGGCTCTCGTTAGTTGACCATAGAACCAAAGCCACTGACGAGGAATTTAACGTTCGCTATGTTCAGAATGAGTGTCTGAGCGTCAAGGAGGCGAGGTGGGTTTCCCCTGACGGAGATTGGCGCTACGCTCTATGAAGAGATTGTGGGGGATGACGGCCAGAAGGAGCCTCGCTTCCTTCTGGCCCCTGACTGTCCGCGCCAAAGTCGTTGGGGCGTTCAGCGCAAATCTCGCCTTATCGAATCCTTTATTCTGAACGCCCCGGTTCCTCCGGTAATCTTTGACGAGCGCGATTTTGACCGTTTTGAGGCGCTAGATGGGCGATGGCGCCTGGCCGCTATCGGCGAATTCTACGAGGATAAGTTCGCTCTAACTGGCTTGGAGCTCTGGTTGGGCCCTTGATGGGACGAAATACTCTAAGCCGCCAACGAATTTTCGCGACGCTCTGGATCAACGTTACCTTTTAGGGGTTATCCTTCTTAAGACGAGGGCGCTTAGCGATGAGGCTAGGGCCGCGAAAATAATGAAACTTGTTTTTAAGCGTCGCGATTTTTGGTCGCCTGGAGTTTAGCCGTAAGGAGGCGCGAGGGACTGTTGACCCTAAAATGTGGGGTGTCCCGAACAACCAGCGCCTTATAGTCAAAGACTTCGGCCAAAATTAATGAATCGATAAAGTCTAGTCAGAGCGCGCTAGAGAAGATGGAGGTCGTGGAACTCGTTTGACGTTAATCTTATTAAAAACCAAGCTAAATCACCCGACAATCTTAAAAAAACGCGCCGGGAAAACCTGGGCTTGTTCCCTGGACCAAGCGTTAACTTAAGCCATCCTCAAAAACGGAACAAATTAACGCGTTAAGGCTTTCACCAACGCGAGCTTTAACCCTAAACTTTTCTGGGCTAGGTCGCCGCTAGCGGTTTACTTTAACTCATCCAGCTTGGTTTTGGCTTTATCATGGCCTTGGCTCGCGGCTTTTAGGAGCCACTCTTTCGCTTTGGTTAGATCCTGGGGCGCGCCTTGGCCAATGGCGTAGGCTTGCCCTAAAAAGTACTGCGCCCGCGGCTCCCCTTGGTCAGCGGCTTTTTGAAACCACTCATTGGCTTTTAGCTGGTCCTGGGGAACGCCGATACCCAGCCTATAAGCGTCCCCGAGGAAAAACTGGGCGTATTTGAGCCCCTGCTCGGCCGATTTACGGAACCACTCCACGGCTTTGACCATATCGCGCTTCTTGCCCTCGCCGGAGAAGTAAGCTAGGCCTAATAAGAACTGGGCCTCCCGGTCCTTTTGGTTAGCTGACTTTTGGATCCACTTAAGGCCGGTGGCCACGTCTTTGGGGACGCCGTTCCCGGTTAAGTAAGCGTCGCCTAAAAAAAGCTGGGCCGCGCTGTCGCCTTTGGCCGCGTCTTTTTTCAACTCTTGGATCTCCGCCGCGGTCGGTTGGGCGTGGGCCGAAAGGGTTGGGCCAACTAGGCCTATCGTCACTAAAAGGATGGCTAGACCAAGGTTTTTAAGCATAAAGGTTTTTCCCATAACAGGTTTTTCCCATAATCAGGAGCGTTCCTCTAACCTTTAGGTTATTTTAGGTTCTTGAGCTCGATAACGGCCAGCTCTTCGCCCTGGTCCGCGGCTTTCTTTAGCCACTCCTTGGCTAAAGCCATATCTTTGGCCACCCCAACCCCGTCCACGTAAGCTTTCCCCAGGGAATACTGGGCTTTGGCGAAGTTTTGGTCGGCGGCTTTCCGCCATAATTCCACCGCTTTAGTTGGATCCTGGGCCGTCCCATCCCCATTGGCGTAGGCTCGGCCTAGTAAATACTGGGCCCCCGCGAACCCTTGGTCCGCGGCTTTACCCCACCACATATTGGCCGTGGCCAAGTCTTTTTCCGCCCCATCGCCGGTGGCGTAAGCCACCCCCAATAAATACTGAGCCGCGGGGTAGTCCTTGTCGGCGGCTTTCCGCCACCACTCCACGGCTTGGGTAAAATCTTTGATTAGCCCATCGCCTTTAGCGTAAGCGAACCCTAAGTAGAACTGGGCTTCCGGTAGACCGGAGTCGGCGGCTTTTTGGCACCAGCTGGCGGCTTTAACTAAATCCAAAGGAACCCCCGCGCCTTTGGCGTAAGCTCGGCCCAGAGAGTACTGAGCTTTAGAATGGCCTTGGTCAGCGGCTTTAGTCCACCACTCCACGGCCTTAGCTAAATTGTCCTGGGAGTTCAAGGCGGCGTAAGTTTTTCCAAGTAAGAACTGGGCCTCGGGATCGCCTTTGGTCGCGTTGGCTAGGTATTGTTGGGTTTTATCCGGGCCCTCGGGGGCGGCTTTGGCCGCGTTAGGTTGGCTAAGACCGAAAACCGCGCAGACTATAAGAGATAGGAGAGCGTTAAGAGCGAGCCGAAGAGTTAAAACTATATCCGCTTTAGGCATTATTAAAACTCCTTGGGCGAGGCTTAAAGTAAAATGGGTTATTTATCCCTCGATGGCCAGTGAAACGCGCTTGACGCGCCGACTGACCCGCTGTTTTTGGGGGCGCATGATAAAAATTAAATGTCAGAGTAATTTTAGGTTAAATAGGTTTGTTATACTATAAATGTAAATTCTTAATACGTTGGAGTTACGCGTTATTTTTACGGATTTTAAAGTTCTTTCGTTAAATCTTTAAGATGACCAATTTTAATATATATTGCTTTTATAAATACATTTTAACATGGTTAATTTAACATTGTTAATTTAACATTATTAATTTAACATGGTTAAGTAATTATAAAATATTAAAATAATGGGTTTTGAACGCCATTATTTTGCCAGATAATACTGGGCTAGTCAATAAAAAATTGGCGCGCCCGTCTGGCCCTAAGGTCCCCCTAATGTCCCCCTAAGATCCCCCAAGGGCGGTTATTTTATCTGGCCGGAACCACCCACATGGGTTCTCGGGCGAAATAGCCGTGACAGTCCAAATTTAGAGCCTTTTTGGCCGCTTCTGGCCGCGTCTCTTCGCGTCAGGCGAGGCTGGAGAACAGTTTCCCGATTCTTTTAGAAAACTTTAAGCTCTTTATGGCTTAAAGCTTGGGGTAGCGGAATATTTAAAGCCTTAAACAGCTTTTCGTTATCCTTAGACAAAGGGTCAGGAATAATCTCACGATCTAATTCTTGACATTTAATACTTCTTAAATTAGAAATAGTTGTTTTCGGATCTAATTTAAGGTCCAAAAGGTAAGACTGGAATAAGTAATTGGCGGTTAAAGCCATAAAAGACAGTAGAAAATAGCCTTTAACCGCCAAATCGCTCGGCGCCTTTTCCGGGTAAAGGCTGTCCCCAGCTCTTAGATAGTTAAAAAACTTCTCTAATCTTTTCCTGACAGTATAATAACTTATAATTTCATTGTTTTTAATCTTAAAAGACGATAATAAAAAGAAATCGCCAAAATTTTTACCGCCTTCCGTAAAAGGAAAATTATCCGACTCAAAAAATTTTAATTTCAGTTGAGTCAGCTCATATTTATGTAAAGCGTCCAGATCATCGCTTAAATAGGCGAAAGCCTTGCGCCCGTCAAGAACGCTGACCGGAACTTCTTTGATGAGCCCCTTAAAGGGCGATTGCGGGCCTTTAGCCGCGGCTTTGGCCTTCGGGCCTTTAGCCGCCCCAAAATGGTCCTTGGTCAAAAGACTGGGATCCAGTAATTGGTCGAGGCTGGTGGTGACGAAAGGAATTTTATCGTTGTATAACTGGATTAAACTTTCCTTTGAGTAACCATCCGCGCCTAAATACGCAAAATCCAGGGGAATTTTATACTCACTAAGCTCATTAACGATCATAGGTAAGGCCAGCTCCGAAGCGAGGTCGGCCGTTAGATACCCATAATAAATCGGTAAACCGGTTTTTTGGTCCAGGGCTAGGGTCACTCGGGTTCGATTAGGGGTAGTTAGATCGTTACTGAGCGGCGTTAGCCCGCTTAGATTTTGGTAATTAGGTTGGCCCAAGCCATCAAGCAAAATGTATTTTGGGGCGGTTAATGGTTGGATATATTTAATATGTTGAGCTAAGTGTCTTCGATAAAGATATTTTGAGCCTAAAGCGTTTAAAAGCTCATCAATATTTTCGGGCTCTAACTGGGCTTTCGGGAAATAGCCCTTGGCCACGGTCGAGTTCCACCAGGCTAAAGCTTGGCTACCAGGTTCCTCGCTAACCATAAGAAAAATAATGAGGCTGATTAAGGTGTCAACATTTATAGTTAATTGATTGGTGAATAAATCTAAAAGTCGCTTATTGGCTAAAAATTCCAGGGCCACGCAGACCTCGCCAAAGCCTAAAACCTTGGGGCCGGATTTTTTACGGGGTTGGGGGGGCATAATCTAATGGCCTTTTATTAGTATAGTTTAAGTCTTATTTATGATAATAAAACTTCTTTAAGGCTTAAAAACTCTGGGCGCTTAAATTAAAATGACCGGTTTTTGGGCTTTTAAAAAATTGGCCTAAGATTTGCTTTAACCTAAAGGCGTAACTATTCTCCCCCTCATGATTAGTCATAAGGGGCTTAAAGTCAAAGGTTTTGTGAGATGGTCGCTCCCGATAACCCATCTTTTGGCAATCTTAAGCCAAGTTTAAGAAACCCAGACGCGGCTCGGGCCAATTTGGGGGCCGGGGGCCTTAAGAGCCCGCGGTTATCCCTAGGCCAAGCCCAAAAGGGCGGGAGTTTAGTTTTTGACGCCATGATGGCCGTCAACGAGTCGCAAAACCAAGTCATTAACCAGGTTTTAGAGGGTCCGGTCAGTCAACAAGCCCAACGGCAATTAGCCCAGATTAAGGCGGTCAACGACCAAAACCCGGAACTTGACGCTTTAGCCAAAACCAATCGGGTCTCCGGGGCTAAAGCTCGGCCCTTAACCCAGAAAAGCTCTTTAGTGAGTTCCTTTTTCGTGGACCCTAAAGCCAAGGGCGATAAAAGCTCGGCTAACCAAGAAATCGCCACCGGGGCCCAAGCTCAAGCGGCTTTAGCCGTGAGCCCTGAGACGAGCTCCGCCCCCATGGGGGCCTTAGCCGCGGGTTCGCGGATCTTTGGGAATTTACAGGGCGGTCGCACCTTAGTCAAGGGTTTAGAGACCGGCAAAATTTTCTCCCCCGGCCAGTTAAACTCCTTTCAAAAGAAAAACGGTTTAACCCTGGTCACCTTAAGCCCGAAAGGGGCCAATCATAAACTGGCCTCCTTAGCCCAAGAGGCTAACGGCCAAGAGACCTCCAGCATGTCCCAGGTGGCCGCCAAAGCCAGTCAAAAGGCCTTAAACCCCAGTCAAGTAGAGGCCGATAAAGACTTAAGCCCAGAATATCAGCGTTTAAAAGGCGAAAGCGGGGCCAAAATAGAGGCCATTATCCAGAAAGTGGCCGGGGCTTTGGGTTTAGATCCAGCTTTAATCAAAGCCGTGGTCAAAACCGAGTCCAACTTTAACCAGACCGCCGTGTCCAAGGCCGGGGCCAAAGGCTTAATGCAGCTCATGCCAAAGACGGCCAAAGAAATGGGCGTTTCCGACCCCTTTAACCCCCTAGAGAACATCTGGGGGGGGGCCAGATACTTAAAAAGCATGTTAGACCGTCACAACGGTAACTTAAACCAGGCCCTAGCCGCTTACAACTGGGGCCCCGGGAACCTGGACCGGAATGGGTCCTCGCGTTTACCGAAAGAGACTAGGCGTTACATTGAGATGGTCAACCGGAATTACGCTCGATATAAAAAGGAATCCCAAGTGGCCTAAAATCCCACCCCCCTCAACCCACCATGATTAATCCGCCGCGATCTTACCAAAATTTCCGCCGCGTTCCTCCCAATAGGCCAACAAAAAGCCGCTTCCCAAGTAGGGGAGCGGCTTTCGGGTTTAAAGGGTTAGGAGGGTGGGCTTTCGGCTAGTGTTTGGCGTCCAAGCTCGGCCCATCGGCGTTCAAACCAGAGCCCGCTTTGACCAAAAGGGAAGAGGTTTCCTCGCCGTCTTTGACTTCCTGGAATAAAGGCCGTCCGGGCTCCAAGACCAAAGCCGCGTTTAAGACCTCCTCGACCATCTTGACCGGGATGATGGTGAAGGACTTTAAGATCCGCTCGGGGATCTCTTTAAGGTCCTTTTCGTTTTCCTGGGGGATGATCAAAGATTTTAGCTCGCCCCTATGGGCCGCCATAACCTTTTCCTTAAGACCGCCAATGGGTAAAACCCGGCCGCGTAAGGTCACTTCCCCGGTCATGGCCACGTCCCGGCGGACTAACCGCCGGGTTAAGGCCGAGACCAAGCCAGTCACCAAAGTGATGCCGGCTGACGGGCCGTCCTTGGGGATGGCCCCTTCCGGTAAATGGATGTGGATATCGATCCGCCGGTGAAAGTTGGGGTCGAGACCTAACCGGGGGGAAATGGACCGGACATAGCTTAAAGCGGCCCGGGCCGATTCCTGCATGACTTCGCCCAGTTTACCGGTTAGGATGAGGTTCCCTTTGCCGGGCATGATTAAAACTTCGGTGGTCAGAATCTCGCCCCCGACCTCGGTCCAGGCTAGACCAGTGACTAAACCGATCTCATCCTGCTCTTCGGCCATGCCGTAGCGGTACTTGGGGACGCCTAGGTATTGGGTGATGTTTTTGCCGGAGACCTTAATCTTCTGGGTGGAAGCGTGGTCATTGGATTTAACGACCTCCCGGGCGAGTTTCCGGCAGACCGTGGCGATTTCGCGCTCTAAGCCCCTAACCCCAGCTTCCCGGGTGTAGCGGCGGATGGCCGTTAAAATGGCGTTATCCGTGATGTCCACCCGGTCCATGGAAAGACCGTTGGCCCGAACCTGCTTTAAGATGAGGAAGTTTTTAGCGATGTTCAGCTTCTCGTCCTCAGTGTAGCCCGGGATGCGGATGATCTCCATCCTATCCTGGAGAGGCGAGGGGATGGAGTGGAGGCTATTGGCCGTGGTGATGAACATGACCTCGGAAAGATCATAGTCCAGATCCATGTAGTGGTCGCCAAACTTGCAGTTCTGCTCGGGGTCTAAGACCTCCAGGAGAGCCGCCGAAGGGTCCCCCCGAAAGTCCGTGGACATCTTATCCACTTCGTCTAAGCAAAAGACCGGGTTAGTGGTCCGAGCCTTTCTTAAGCTTTGGATGATCTTTCCGGGCATGGCCCCAATGTAGGTCCGCCGATGGCCCCGGATCTCGGCTTCGTCTCGGACTCCGCCTAAGGATAAGCGGACAAAGTTCCGGCCTAAGGCCCTAGCCACTGAGCGAGCCAAAGAGGTTTTCCCCACCCCGGGCGGGCCAACTAAGCAAAGGATGGGCCCATGGTGCTTTTTGACCAAAGATTGGACGGCCAAGTACTCCAGGATCCGCTCTTTGGGCTTTTCCAGACCGTAGTGGTCCTCGTCCATGATGGTCTCGGCCTTGGTCATCTCGAGGTTGTCCCGACTCCGCTCGTACCAAGGCAGAGCCAGGATCCAGTCGATGTAGTTCCGCACCACCGTGGCCTCGGCGCTCATGGGGGCCATCATCTTCAGCTTCTTGATCTCGTGCCGCACCTTTTGCCCGGCCTCTTTGGAGAGGCGTTTTTTCTTTAACCGCTCCTCCAGTTCCCCGATCTCGTTTTTCAGATCGTCCGAGTCGCCCATCTCCTTTTGGATGGCCCGCATTTGCTCGTTAAGGTAGTACTCCTTCTGGGTCTTTTCCATCTGTTTTTTGACCCGAGCTTTAATGCGTTGCTCGATCTGCAAAACCTCAATCTCCCCGCGCATGAGCTCATACAAAGACTCCATGCGGGCTAAAGGGCTGACCAGAGTTAAAAGGGTTTGCTTGTCCTCAAGCTTTAGAGCGAGGTGGTTAACCATGGCGTCGCACAGTTGGGACGGGTCCTTAATGGAGGCCATGGTGGCGATGATTTCCGGGGAGATCTTTTTATTTATTTTGGCGAAGGACTCAAAGGTGGAGTTAAGGCTCCGGATCAAAGCCTCCACTTCCAAGGGGGGTTCCTCGGGTTCCGGCAGCGGCTCCACTTCCACGTAGAAAAAGTCCGGGCTGGGCAAGAAGGACTCAATCCGGCCCCTTTCCCGACCCTCGACCAAAGCTTTCACCGTGCCGTCGGGTAAGCGGAGAAGTTGGAGTAAGGCCCCAATGGTCCCGGTGATATGGATGTCCTCTTCCTGGGGCTCATCCACCCGAGCCTCTTTTTGCGTGCACAAAAAAATGGTCTTATCTAAGCTCATGGCGTGCTCTAAGGCTTTGATGGATTTATCCCGGCCCACGAACAAAGGCACGACCATGTGCGGAAAAACCACCACGTCCCTTAAGGGCAATAAGGGGAGGTGGAGTTTAGGAACCCCGCCACTGGGGGTGGGCGGGCGGTTTTTATTGGAACCAAACAGCATAAGCTACCTTCCTGGTTGGCCTAATAGGGGTAAACCCCCTATAGGTCAGGCGGTTTTGGCCACGTCCCCGTCAAAAATGAGGATGGGCTCTTCGCCTTTTAAAATTACCTCGGCCGAGACCAGACACTCCCGAACTTTTTCCATGGTCGGAAGATCGTACATAATATTGAGCATGGCCTTTTCTAAGATGGCCCTTAACCCGCGCGCCCCGGTCTTTCTTTTTAAGGCTTCGCTGGCGATGGCCACCAAGGCCTCTTCCGTGAATTTTAAGCTGACGCCCTCAAACTTAAAAAGCTTCTGGTATTGCCGGATCAAAGCGTTTTTGGGCTCTTTTAGAATGCGGATCATGGCCCCTTCGTCCAGTTCGGCCAGGGAGGCCAGAACGGGGAGTCGTCCCACGAACTCCGGGATGAGCCCGAACTTAAGAAGATCCTCGGGCTGGCAATCGGCTAAAAGCTCCCCTTCGGTCCGGTCGTCTTTCTTTTCCGAGATGGGGGCGGAAAAACCCATGGTCTTAACCCCGACCCGGGCTTTAATGATCTTGTCCAGGCCCACGAAAGCCCCGCCGCAGATAAAAAGGATGTTCGTGGTGTCCACCTTGGTCATCTCTTGCTGGGGGTGCTTGCGACCGCCCTTGGGGGGGACCGAGGCCACGGTGCCCTCAATGATCTTCAGTAAAGCCTGCTGGACCCCCTCGCCGGAGACGTCCCTGGTGATGGAGGCGTTATCGCTCTTCCGGGCCACCTTATCGACTTCGTCTAAGTAGACAATGCCCCGCGAGGCTTTCTCCACGTCATAGTCGGCGGCTTGGAGGAGGTTAACGATAATGTTTTCCACATCCTCGCCCACGTAACCGGCCTCGGTTAAAGCCGTGGCGTCGGCGATGGAAAAGGGCACGTTTAAGATCTTGGCTAAGGTCTGGGCCAGTAAGGTTTTACCGCTACCCGAGGGCCCTAAGAGCAAGATATTGGACTTGGCCAACTCCACCCCATCGCTGTCCGGCGGCGACTCAATCCGTTTGTAATGGTTGTAAACCGCCACGGAGAGGATCTTTTTGGCTTGATCTTGGCCAATGACGTAATCGTCCAAAATGGCCTTAATCTCTTGGGGCTTCCGGATGGCGGTCCGGCCTTGGGGATCCTGGTGGTCCTTGGAGATGATTTCCCGACATTGTTCCAGACAGAACTCGCAGATATGGATCCGTTCCGGGTCAGGCCCGGCGATCATGCGGACCCCGTCTTTTTGGGGCTGCCGGCAAAAGGCGCAGACTGGGACGTTTTTGTTTTTGTCGTTCTTGTCATCGTTATGAGGCATTGGTTCCGCTTTCCGCTTAAGGGGCTAAATAGCCCTTTAAAGCGCCCATATTTAGGGGTTAAACAAGTTATTTCGGCTTGTCCTCGGTCTTAACGGAGCTGGGCCGCTCGGCCATGACCCGGTCGATTAAACCGTAATCCTTAGCTTCCGTGGGATCCATAAAGTGATCCCGGTCGGTGTCTTGAGCGATCCGGTCCAAGGGTTGGCCGGTGTGCTCGGCTAAGATGGCGTTTAAAGCGGCCCGGGTCTTTAAGATTTCTTTGGTGTGAATCTCAATGTCCGTGGCTTGCCCCTGGTACCCGCCCGAGGGCTGGTGGATCATGATCCGGGCGTGGGGTAAGGCCCCTCTTTTCCCCGGGGCCCCGGCGGCTAAGAGTAAGGCCCCCATGCTCGAGGCTTGGCCAAGGCAGAGGGTGTTCACGTCTGAGCGGATAAAGCGCATGGTGTCGTAAATGGCTAAACCCGCCGTGACCACGCCCCCAGGGGAGTTAATGTACATATGGATGTCGCGATCCGGCTCCTCAGCCTCTAAAAAGATGAGCTGAGCGCAGATGAGGTTGGCCACCTGGTCGTCCACGGCGGTGCCTAATAAGATGATGCGGTCTTTTAAAAGGCGCGAGTAGATGTCATAAGCGCGTTCGCCGCGATTGGATTGCTCCACCACTATGGGCACAAACATTATGGATTCCTAAAAGAACGGTTAGCTTAGGGCCCCTCAGGCTAAGGAGCTTAAAGCTCGTTAGTCACTAGAAGAGCCGAAATTAAGGGCTAGCTTAGGGTTAGCCTAGGGCCAGCGGTTATCTTTAATATGATAGTACTCTTTTAACAAAAAACAAGGGGTAACCTCGGGGCAACCAGGAAAAAATCCGCTTAAACCCCGATTTTTCGGTCGGATCCGGAAAAAATCGCCTTAATCTTTACAGAACGACCGGTCGGCCCGCCACCAAAGAGGCGATCCGGTTTAAGGCTTTTTCTAGATTCGAAAGGTCCACCGCGTAGCTTAAGCGTAAGCGATCCGGGGCCCCAAACCCGGTCCCCGGGGTGGTGGCCACTAAGGTTTTTTCTAAGATGACCCGGGCCAGATCGTCGGCCGAGTGGATCATGGCCCCGCCCAGCTCGCGGCCCAAAAGCTGGCTCACCTTAGGAAAGACGTAAAAAGCCCCATTGGGGGTCGGGGTCTGAAAGCCGGGGATCTTGGCTAAAAGCTCTAAGATCCTTAAACGCCTCTGGTTAAACCCGGCCCGGAACCTTAAAGCCTCGTCGGAAGGCCCAGTTAAGGCGGCTAAAGCCGCCCGTTGGGCCACGCTGGAGGCGTTGGAGGTCATATGCCCTTGGAGGTTGGCCGCGGCTTGGGCCACTATTTTCGGCCCAGCTAACCAACCAATCCGCCAACCAGTCATGCTGTAGGTCTTGGAGACCCCGTGGCAGATGACGGTTTGATCTTTTAGCTCCGGGCAAACCATGGGCAGATTAACGAAGGTTAAACCATCATAAATAAGGTTCTCGTAAATATCGTCCGAGATGACCCAAAGGTCTTTCGCCTTAATGAGCGGGGCGAGCTTTTCGAGATCGTTAGCTCCATAGGCTCGCCCCGAGGGGTTACTGGGGGAGTTTAAGACCAAGACCCGCGAGCGCGGGGATAAAGCCTTTTTTAGCCCTTCCGGGGTTAACAATAAGGTTTCCGGGTCGGTTGGGGCCAAGACCGGGATAGCCCCGACCATAGTGGATTGCGCCGGATAAGTGACCCAATGGGGCGAGGGGATAATGACCTCGTCCCCGGGCTGACACAAACACATAAAGGCGTTGTATAAGGCGTGCTTTCCGCCCGCCGCCACCACCACGCTCTCCGGGGCGTAGTCTAAGTTATTGTCTTTTTTAAGCTTCTGGCTAATAGCCTCGCGTAAGGGCCCAATCCCAGCGGTCGGGGTGTAGCGGGTGAAACCTTCTTTTATGGCCTCTATGGCCGCTTGACAAACGTTAGCCGGAGTGGGGTAGTCAGGTTCGCCAATACTAAGGTTAACCACGTCCAACCCTTGAGCTTTTAAAGCTTTGGCCTGGGTGTCCAGGTCGAGGGTGGGCGAAGGCGGAATGGCGAGGGCGCGCGGGCTTAAGGCTGGCATAAGGCCTCGATAATCCTCATTCAAAATTAAAGGCGGTCTTGGGTACCCCTCTAAGGCTGGCTCGGGCTAGCTAAGGAGCCTAGGGGGGTTTTTCGGTCAGTTAAAGGTCTAAACCGGTTTTAGAGTATAACTTTAAGCTCTTTATGGCAAGTCAAATTAGCCCTTCTCTTAACCGGCTCTTAACCGGTTCTTAACCTGGGGCGGTTTTATTTATCGACCTTACGGCGGTCCATAGGCTTTTGGCCCTCTAGATCCCCCTAGATCCTGGGGCGAATTTTTCGTTGAGGTCAATCACTAGGGAAAAAAAGGCCCGAACCTCCGGGGAAATACTTGGCCCGCTAATTGCTTAAGTAATGGCCAAGGACTGGAAGCGGCTAAAAAGGCCTACCCAGTTATAGCCCAAAGGCCCTAAGGTGAACCTTAAGTTTCACCTTTAGGTAATTAAAAACGACCACATTACGCCCTAAATCGTCCGTCAATAGAGGTGACTTATGTCTTATATTTATTCCGGCGTGTGCTTAGCCGCCATGTTTGGAGCCATCTTCTACGAAAGCTACCTGATTAAAAAGGAAGAGGCCGAACTGTGCGCCAAAATGCGCGCTTTAGCCGAAAAGGCCAAAAGCGAGTATGGGGACTTAACGCCGGTTATACCGCCTAAAGCCCTGCCCGCCGACGCGACTCATATCCCCAACCATATCCACTAATGCCGGCTAAGGTTAGGCTAGACGTTTTTAGCTCGCTAAAAGCTTTATTTAAGCCTAATTATAAACTATGTTAGTCGTTTGGCCAGAAGCTAAGGCTTATCTGGCCTTATCTTCGGGGGCGCGCCGGATAATTGACGGCCCAAAGATCGCTAAAGGCTAAAAGGTCGCTCAAGGGCGGGGCTGGCCAAACCTTTGGCGGGGCCTTAAGCTGGCCCTTAAGTCGTTAGCCCCTTTTGGTTGTTAGGTCCTTTTCGGTCGCGCCGCCAAAATCTCTTCTTAAAACTCCTCTTTAGATCTTATTTAGCTTAACTAGCTATCTATTTTATAAATAAAATTTAAATTAATTGTCTTTAAAAGCGATATTTTAAATTATTAAGATTGTTATTAAAAAATCGTAAGTTACGAATGTTTTTATATGTTTAAATAGATACTTTCGGTATAATAATCTTGTTTTATAAAATAATAATAATTTTAAAGTTATAGTTTTAATGAATTAGGTTATTTAAGGGCTCTAAGCGGTTTAGGGCCTCCTCATAAAACTTATCGGGTGAGGGGGGTCTTTTCTAAAAAAACTATAAATTATCCGAACTTAGCTCGGCCCAAGCCGCCTTAAGCCGAGGCCAGAACTGGGAGGCCAGAACGAGCGCCCCTAGTCGTCCCTAGTCGAGGCTGGTTGTCCCTGGTCGAGGTTGGTCGAGGCCGAAGGGCCAAGGGCTAATTTAACTGGCCTAAGTCGTCCGTTAAGGCTCGTCCGGATCGTCTGGGGTTTTCGGGTCCTTTCTGGGGGACCGCCTTAGGGTTCGCTAGAAGGTTCCCTAAAGGCTCTCTTCGACCAGGCTATGGGCTAGGTTCCTTGAAACCCTTAACCGGGCTCTTGGTCGGGGCTTTCGTCCGGCTCTGGACTGGCTTTAAGGGCCCCCGCTTGGGCCAAGAGCGAAAAATTATTGGTTCTTTCCAAAAAGGCTAAAAAGGGCTCCGGGGCTTTAGCGGTTAAAAAATAGGCCGCGATGAGCTCAAAAAGCTTTTCCCGGGCCATTTCCCAGTCCAGGGGCCAGGGATCCCAGACTACTTTGGGGGGTAAATAGACGGGCGTGGCCCCGGACCTGCGGCCGCTTAAAAGTAACCGAAAATACCCCTTCTGGGGCCGCGGCCATGATAAGGCCACATCCTCATGGACGCAAAAGCCGCATCTATCGCAACGGCTCGCCTCCAGAGTTAAAGTTAGGCCAGGTTTTGGGGACCGGGTTAAAGCCCCTTTAGGGCAACCCGCCACTAAGTGGCTTATTTTCGGGGAAAGGGCCGCCAAATCTTGGTCAATGACGGGGTAAGTTAGCCTACGGCCTTGGAAGACCAGATCAGCGTGCTCAATTAAACCGCAGAAGGGCCCTTGGCCAGCGGCGCAACCAGCCACGGAGACGATTAAAGGCTCAATTTCCCCTAAAGGCGGCCAGGAGCGACTTTCCACTTGGGCCCGAAAACTCTCGGCGAAGGTAATGGTGTCCATGGCCGCGTCCGGGCAACTAAAGAGCCCGGGGCAGGCTAACAACCTAATGGGCGAGTCCAAAGGAACCGGGAGGGCCGCTTGGGCCTTGGCCCGTTCCAAGGATTTCCGGTCATTAAAGAAAACGTCCAGCTCATTGTGGGGGCCTAAGCAAACCCGATCCCCGCCATACTTGCGGGTTATGGCGGCCAGCGATTTAAGATCCGGGGCCGGGGCCGGGCCCAGCCAACCGACCCGTAAAAAGAAGACCGGCCAGTTCTCGCCCACGGCTAAGCTAAAGACTCGTAACGACTCTCTTTTAACCCGAGCCGTCCCTTGATCTAAACCTAGCCGCTGGAAAAAAGGCGGGGCCTCCACCTCCCTTTGGTCAGCGGTCCCTAAACTGGCCATGAGGATAGGCTCCATTAAGGGGGCTGACTCCACCATAGCCCCAGCTTGGGTCGGGGCCTCGGTTAAAAGATGGGTGGCGTCCGAGCTTAAGTTATCCAGCTCATTGGGTAGCTCGGCCCGGGCCGTTTCCTCGGGGCTTAAAGCCAGCTCCAAGGGGTCCGCCGTAAAATTCTTGTCCTCATCCGGGCCCATTAGACGGTCAAAGCCTCGGGGTTAGGGGCGTTAGGGGGCGGTTGGTTAAAGGTTTTTAAGGGTTTTTGGGCCAGACGGTAAAATTTTTGGCCTAAGCGGCGGACCATTTCCGGTAAGGTCTCGTCTTCGGGTAAGCGGTGGGTGTACCAGAGATCGTGGCCACGGAAGATGAGATCCATGGCCGGCCAAGCCTCAGTGATTTCAAAAAAGGCGAAGGGCTCCGGTTGGATGGGAGGGCGACCGAAGCGGTGCCGCCCGCCTAGCCAGACGGTTAAACCGCGACCGTCCTCGGCTAGAACCAGCCCCGCGTCGCTTCTTTCCAAAGCCAAGCGGCAGTCTTTCGGGCAGCCGGTCACTTCCACCCGAAAAACGTCATCAATCTCCCGAGCCAATTCCACCGCCAGCTCCAAAAGAAGGTCCGCGTAACGGGTTCTTTGGCCTAAGCACGGCCCCCATAAAGGGCAACGGCCTAGGCCCCCTTCGGTCTTCGGGGACAAACGCCGGGGCCCGGAGCGGGGCAAACTGTCCCAAACCTCTTCCTCCCGGTTGGGGTCCAAGCCGGGTAACAAAATCCGCCGGTCCGTGGATTGGACAAAGGCCAAACCTGGGCCAAACTTTTCGCTTAACTCGGCTATTTGGCTGAGGTTATCCGCGGTCAGCCAGCCATTGTCGCTCCAGTTTAAGGTTAAGGACCACAGACGATCCAACTCCGGGAAAAAGGGGGCCAGGCTGGAGATTAGTTGGTTGGGCCGACCCCGGTTAAAAGGGTTAATGTCCCGGACGGCCGCGGCCTTCATGTGCCTCATTAGAGCCGCGGCGGGGTTATCCTCCCCCGGGGCCGCTGGGCCATAGTCAGTCGGGCTAGGGTCAGTCTGGCTAGGGTCAGTCAGGCTGGGGTCAGTCAGGCTGGGTTCGTTCAGGCTAGGGTCGGTCGGGTTGGGGTCAGTAGGGCCTTCCAAAGCCGAGCCTTCCAAAGCCTCACTGGGATTAACCAAGCTTGGGGCGGTCGGATTAGGGTCCTGAGGTTTGGGGCTTGGGGGGTTCGCGGACTCATTCATTAAAAAATTCCAATCCAAGGCCAAATAAGCTTAATTATACCACGAAGCGCGGAAAAAGACCACTTTTCCGACCTAGCCCTTTTAGGGGTTACGGTTGTTATTAACTAAGTTTTCTATTATATTTCCTAGCGAACTCTTTAGAACTGGCCGTTCTGGCCAGCTATTTAAAAGGGTCAAAGATTAAAGAGGGCTGTATGAAAATAACGTCTTCCATCTACTTTTACCCATTTTCGGGGGGGTTGGAAAATAACTGCAACACCATCGTCTTAACTGGGGACGTCCCGATCATTGTCGATCCTGGGCACAAGCACCTTTGGCCGAGCTTAAAGGCCAAGATTATGGACGATGGCCTAAACCCCGCGGACTTTAAGATGGCCCTTTTCACCCACTGTCACCCAGACCATATGGAGGCTGGCCAGATCCTCGAGGAGGAGTACGGGACCGTCCAGGCCATGAGCGCGGTGGAAAAAGAGTTTTACGATGGCCCGGGCCAGGGGTTTTTCCCGTGGATGGGGCTGGACCCGCCCACCGGCGACATTGGCCGGTTGTTGGACCCGGGGGTTTTAGACTTAGGCGATAAGGTTTTAGAGCTTTACCTAACCCCGGGCCACAGCCCGGGCGGTCTTTGTTTACATTGGCCAAAGGAAGGTTTGTTGGTCACGGGGGATATTATTTTTTCCCATAGCTTTGGCCGGACCGACTTTCCCGGGGGCAGTTTAGTGGAGTTAAAAAAGAGCGTCAATAGGCTTAAAGCCTTAGATAAGGTGGAAATGGCCTTGCCGGGCCATGGCCCGGCCATTATGGGGGCTAAGGCCATCGCTGACAATTTCGCCTACGTTTTGGATATCATGGACCGGTATTAATAGAGAAGCGTTAATAATGGCTTAAGCGCGGTTAGGGGAGGTTAAATAGGGTTTATGGTCCAGTTTTGGCGGTTTATCCGGGGAAGGCGCTTGTGGGCAATCAGATAAAAACGGTTTTTTTGATGACCGCCCTCACGGTTCTTATTATGGTCATGGGGGAAATCATTGGCGGGCCCAATGGCCTTTGGCTAGCCTTTGGTTTGGCCGTAATCATGAATATGGGGGCTTACTGGTTTTCCGGGAGTTACGTTTTAGCTAAGACTAAAGCCCAAGTGGTGGGGCCGCAACAAGCTCCTGAGCTTTACCAACTGGTGGAGCACTTAGCCCAAAGGGCCGGGCTCCCCACCCCCAAAGTGGCCGTGGTCAATGACCCCGCCCCCAACGCCTTCGCCACGGGCCGTAACCCCAGCCACGCGGTGGTGGCCGTGACCACGGGTTTACTGAACATCGTCAGCCGCGAGGAATTGGCCGGGGTCTTAGGCCATGAGCTGGCCCACGTTAAACACCGGGACATTCTCATAGGCTCCATTGTGGCGGTCTTAGCCGGGGCGATCATGATCTTAGGCCAAATGGGCCGGTTCGCCGCTCTTTTTACGCGCTCGGGCTCCCGTCAAGGGTCGCCTTTAGCTGGTTTAGTCATGGCCATTGTGGCCCCCTTCGCGGCCCTGGTCATCCAGGCGGCCATCTCCAGGTCTAGGGAGTACTTGGCCGATGACGGCGGGGCGGATATCGCCGGGTCTTCTTTGGGTTTAGCCTCGGCCTTGGAAAAATTGGCTAAAGCCTCAGAAAGGGGCGTAACTTTAGCCAACCCCCACCCGGCCACGGCTAGTCTCTTTATTATCAATCCTTTGAACTTTAAAGGCTTAAGTAACCTCTTCGCCACTCATCCGCCCATAGACGAGCGCATAAACCGGTTAAGAGGGTTGCGGCCTTAAGGCTTAAAGCTCATTGACCCATCGACCCTAAGGGTCGGGTATAGACCCAAAACATAGCCGTAAACGTAGCCCCAAAACCTAGCCGTAAACGCCGTAAGAAGCGAGAACCGGTCTGGAAAGATAGTAAACCCCCTAGAGCCTTAGGGTTCGCTCTAGGGGGTTTTTTAGGCTCAGACGCGGAAAGATTGGGCGCGGCTTATAAGAGGGGCGCGTTAAGGCCGGTCCCAACGCCTTTGGGCTTCAAGCGTTAAAGGAGATTTCAATTTATTTATTCCTTTGGTGGCGTCCATTGATACTGGGAGTTTTTTTTCAACTCCTCTTGACTAACGCTAGCGCTTTTAGGATGCCTTGTATCAGGTTTAACTTTTCGCCAATTATGACGATAAAGCATCTTATATACAGTTGATAACGGTATATTATGGCCAACTATTTCAATCAAAGCTGAATGAATTGACTTGACGCTAATCAATTCTCCCTTTAGAGCTCTTTTGGCCCACTGAACCAGGAAAGCCTTCTCTTCTTCCGCGGACAATAGACCTGTCCGTCGTCCTCCCCAATTGTCCCTGGGTTGATTGGGAGAGCCATTCATGATTGTTTTGACTTCATCGCGGTAACGGAAAACAGTAGCGCGGCTTATTCTAAGAAGTGAGGCTATTCGCTCGGCGGTCCAACTAGCCTCAGTCGCCAGAACGACACAGAGAGCTCTTTTGACGTCTTCCGCTGTGGTTGAAGTTTCCATAAGAGCGCCCGCGAACGCGGCGACTTTGTCATCAATGTTAACTGGCCTAGCCATGGATTTCGCCTCCATGTCCCATTATAAACCGGACCAATATTTATGGCGAATTGGTTTAATCAAGTCCAAAAATCACTACAAAGGCAAAAGTGACCTAGAGCGCTCTTATAACGTCCGCTGTTACTGGCGATTCAATATGGTCGCCGGCGAATGAAACAATTTATTATCAAATTTACCAGGATTGGTATTTTTTCACCACAATTAATTAGGGCTATCTTGAACGCTCATTGGAATAAGTCGCGCCAGCGGCGGGATTGATCTTAACGCCAGGCGCGATTAGGCGATGTCTAGGCTTAAGGGCGGTCGCTTAGACCATAAGGGCTTTAGCGATGTTCCGTAAGTTGATTGTAATATCGTTCTCAATATAGCCTATCTGGAAGGCCGAAAAGCCGGATAATCGTCCAATCGCATAGTCGAAAGCGCTCATAGCTCTAGTTGTTAAAGCGATGTTTGTTGGGTTACGCGTATTCCTAAACGGTTAGCTTTTGAACGCGTCTTTTTTCGTCCGCGTTTACGTCCGCTCTTAAGTTCTCTAACTTTCGCCAAAAGCTTAATGGCCACCGCTCCCCGATTATTTCCCCAACCCCAGATTGTTTCAGGCCATCCTTGGTTCCTAGGTCCCGCTAACCCTTAAGGTAATTAGCTTTTAGTCATGTTTGGCGGCGACAGTTAATTCACCAGTAATTTACAGGTAAAATACAATAAAAAAAATGTTAGATATTTTTTTAGAATATTTTAGGCTATAAGAGGCTTTTACCAAATAATCGTGAACCGGAAAATTGACGTTATGAAAATTAATGAGACTGAATAAAATATCGAAGACTAGTGGATTTAAAATCATGTTGATCCGAATAATCGCCGTGATTTGGGCCTTAGTCTGTTTATTTTTTAGATCGCCAGAAAAGATCAGAAAAAAAATATTGACAAGAAAGAGAAAGATGATAGTCTATATCAAAATCACTTAGCAATTACGCTATGTCACGTATGACACAGTTCAGGCCCAAAAGCTTGGACTGGTGTTCAACTCGCTTATTTGAAATGGAATAGACGGTTAAGGGTCATCTCCGGCGATCCAGAGGGCGCGAGGTTAATGGTGGCCTTAGCTGGCGTTTGATTGGCCTTGGCGTTGCTTAAAATACCGCCTATTAAGAGTGAAGAATGAAACTAATTTCTGATTACGATCAGAATAGCCTAACTAATATCAAGAGTTTTAATCATCTATTAGAGATGAAAGCTCTTGATCTATCATTATTTATAGTTGGCATGATTCTTGCTCTCTCTCTCTCTCTCTCTCTCTCTCTCTCTCTCTCTCTCTCTCTCTCTCTCTCTCTCTCTCTCTCTCTCGCTCTCTCTCTCTCTCTCTCTTAGTAAGAAATAAAAAAAAATAA
>JAISRZ010000007.1 GCA_031273455.1 Deltaproteobacteria bacterium
AAAGTCATCCTCTTGGGACTCGTCCGTTAGATGATGGCGCTCCCTAAGTAGCCGCCGCATGTCCTCTTGGAGGGCGTTCATGTCCTGGCCGTCCTCGGCCTGGACCATGATCATCCGGATGCTCCCCCGAAACTGGCTACCCACTAAGTACCGTTGGGAGGCCGAGATGGGCACGATGGCCGTGTCATCCTGGTCCCGGCCATCTAAGCTTTGGCCTTTGGGGGCTAAGATCCCGGCCACGGTGAAGGGCACTTGGCCTAAGCGAATCCCTTGGCCCACTGGGTCTAAAGACCCATACAGCTCTTTCGCCGTGGATTGGCCTAACCAGACGAGCCGAGCGGCCGATTGGGTGTCCAAAGAGTCCATTTCCCGGCCGCTGGCCGTTTTCCAGTCCCGTAGGGGCAGATACATTTCGTTGACGCCCATGACCATGGTGTTCCAGTTCTGCCCGCCCGCCACCAATTGGATGTTGTTATTGACCACGGGCGAGACCCGTAAGATCCCGTTTAACTCCAAGATAGCCTTACTGTCGGCCTCGGTTAAGGTGTGCCTAGACCCCGAGCCAGTGCGGACCCCAGCCGAGCGCTGAAAGCCGGCTAAGACCACAAAGAGGTTGGTGCCTAAGGTTTCCACTTGCTTCCTAATGGTCAAGCGGGTGCCCTCGCCCACGGCCAGCATCAGAACCACGGCCCCCACGCCGATGACCATGCCCAGCATGGTTAAAAAAGTCCGTAAACGATTGGCGATCATGGCCCGGCAAGCCTCAACTAAAAGTGGGCCCAGCATGTTAAGCTCTCCTCCGGTTAATAACGGGCCCGTCTTCCACTAAAAGGCCGTCGCGAAATTTGGTTAGTCTTTTGGCGTAGGTGGCCACGTCCGGCTCGTGGGTCACTAAAACCAAGGTGATGCCCTCATCGTTTAAACTCTGAAACAAAGCCATGATCTCATCCGAGGTTTGGGTGTCCAAGTTGCCGGTGGGCTCATCGGCCAGGATTAAAGAGGGTTTAGCCACCAAAGCCCGGGCGATGGCCGCCCGTTGCTGTTGCCCGCCAGAGACTTGGGAAGGGCGATGATGGGCCCAAGGGCCTAAACCCACTTGCTCCAAAGACCTCATGGCCTTTTTCCGGCGGGTCTCGGCTGACTCCCTGGCGTACAGTAAGGGTAAGGCCACGTTTTCCAAGAGATCGGCTCGGGGCAAAAGGTTAAACCCTTGGAAAACAAAGCCAATGTAATGGAGCCGCCGGTTAGCCAACTGGTCTGGGGACAAGCTATCGACTTTTTCCCCTAAAAGCTGGTAAACCCCAGTGGTCGGGCGGTCCAAACAGCCTAAGATGTTCATGAAGGTGGATTTCCCCGAGCCCGAGGGGCCCATAATGGCCGTGAACTCCCCTTGGTCCAAAGCGAAATCCACCCCGTGGAGAACCTCCAGCTCCCCGGCCCCGGTGACGTAACTTTTGGTGAGGTTAAAGGTCTCAATGACGCGGGCCATTAGAACCTCGGCCCGGGGCCGCCGCCCCGACGCTGCCCGCCCCCGCCGCCTGGACGGGAGAAAAGAGTCCTTTCCGCTTCGTTTTGGTCGTTTTCCCCAATGATAACCCGATCGTCAGGCCGTAAATCCCCCGAGACAATGACCGTGGAGCGTAAATCCGTGGCCCCAAGCTTAACTTTAACTGGCCGCACTTCGCCTTTGGGCCCTAAGACGTAAACCTCCCCTTCGGTCGGCGAGTTTTCCGGGTTGTAATCCCCTTCAGCGGTCTGGGCCGCAAGTAACGTCCCTTGGTCCGAGCGACCTTGGCCACTAAGCCTTGAGGGTCGATAGTTTAAAGCCGCGTTGGGGACCAATAAAACGTTATTTTCCTTATACAGCTCAATATCCACGTAAGCCGTCATGCCGGGCAGTAACCGACCATCCGGGTTACTGACGTCCACCACCACGTCATAGGTGACCACGTTGGAGGTGTTGGTGGGGTTCAAGCGGATCTGGCGTAAAGTCCCCTGAAAGGTTTGCCCAGGGTAAGCGTCCACCGTAAAAGAGGCGAGGAGCCCTGGTTTTAAGCGGCCAATGTCGGCCTCGGCGAAGGAGGCGTTAATCTGCATCTGGGTTAAATCCCCGGCGATGTCGATTAAAGTGGGCGTCTGAAAGCTGGCGGCCACGGTTTGGCCCACGTCCACGGCTCGATTAATGACCACCCCATCAATGGGGGCCTCAATCCGGGTGTTGTTTAAGTTATAGAGATCTTGGGTTAAAGAGGCCATTTGCTGCTCTAAACCGGCCTCAGCGATATCCAGGTTGGCTTTGGCCGTGTCCAACTCCTCTTGGGCCGTGGCCCCGGCTTTCCGGAGCTTCACCAACCGGTCGTATTTGATCTGGGCTAACCGACATTGGGCCTCAGCGGTTTTCACGTTGGCCTTGGAGACGCTAACTTTGGCTTGGAAAAGCTCATCGTCCAAGACCACCATCAGGTCCCCAGCTTTGACCTGGTCGTTGAAATCGACCCGCAATTCCCGGATGGTCCCGGAGACTTGGGTGCCCACGTTGACCAAGCGGACCGGGTTTAAGGTCCCGGTGGCGCTGACGGCCATGCGCAATTGGCCGAGGGTGGCCCTTTGGAGGCGGTAAAGGTCGGGTTTGTCCCCTTTGGCCCAGGGTTTAAAGATAAAGAGCGAGACCCCCACCACTAAAACGAGGATGAAAAAGCCCAGTTTAAATTTGGATCGTTTCATAAATGACCTAAAAAACTAAATAAGATTAAAATTCAATAACGTTTTTACTAAAATCTAGGTTTTCGCTTAACCCTTTAATCACCAAAGGTAATAAGGCCACCACTTCCATGGGGAAAATCCCCCGGGACCCGGCTTTAGCGGCCAGTAAATCAGCGGCCCGGCCATGGGCGAAGGCGGCTAAGCCAGCGGCGGCCAAAGGCGGTAAACCTTGGGCTAAAAAGCCGGCGATTAAACCGGTTAAGATATCCCCGGTCCCGCCCACGGCTAAAATGGGCCCGCCCGTGGAGTTGACTAAGTATTGGCCAGTTTTCGGCTCCAAAATAAGGGTATGTTTCCCCTTTAAAAGAACCACGCTTTGGGATTTTTGGCCTAAAGCCAGTAAAGAGCCAAACCGGTCGTTTTGGATGTCTTTAGAAGATAAACCCAAAAGAGCGGCCCCTTCCCCGGGGTGAGGGGTGATAACCCGGGGGCCTTTAGCTTTCGCTAAGATCTCTAAGTTCCCGGCTAAAGCGGTTAAGGCGTCCGCGTCCAAGACCACGGGCTGGGGGACGTTTTCGGCCAAGCTTTGGATTAAGGCCCTGGACCCAGGGTTTAAACCCATACCTGGGCCCAAACCCAAAGCTTTTTTCTTTAAAGCCAGAAAATTAAGAAGAGGCGCCTCCCCCGCCGCCGCGAAGGTCCCCGGCTCGTCCTCGGGGAGGGCCAAAGTCATGGCCGAATGGAGATCCCGGGTGGCGTTACTGGCTAAACTTCCCGGGGCCGCGGCGGTGACTAACCCGCAACCCGAGCGTAAGGCCCCTAAAGTGGCTAAAGCCAAAGCCCCGGTCCGCCCAACCCCGCCGCCGGTTAAAACGGCGTGGCCAAAGGTCCCTTTGTGGCCCGACTCGGGCCTGGGGGGTAAAAACGTCCGGGCCAAGTTATCGTCTAAGTACCGCCCTTTGGGCGCGGCTTTGGCCAACATCCTTGGGGATAACCCCAAGTCCGCGACCTTAACGAGCCCTGAAAGATCCGGTCCGTCTTTTAAAAAGAGACCCCGCTTATAAGCCCCCACGGTCACGGTTAAATGGGCTTTAATCACTGGCCCCAAAGCATCCCCAGTGTCCCCGGAAAGACCCGAGGGCAGATCCACGGCCAAAACCGGGCCCGGATGGTCGCTAGCCGCCTTAAGAACCGGTAAAGCCACCCCAGTTATGGGTTTAGTTAAACCCGTCCCAAAAAGGGCGTCAACCAAAAGAGCCTCTTTGGGAATAACTGGCAAGGGATCGCTAGATTGGCGGATGGTTAAAGGAGGTAGGCCCAGATTAACCAAGATCTGGTAATTAATGGCCGCGTCCCCGTTGGGCTCGTGACCGACCTGGTAAACAACGGTCGGGTGACCAAGGGCGTCAAAAAGGCGGGCTAAAACCAAACCATCGCCGCCATTTTGCCCGGATCCGGCCAGAATGACCACGGGTAAGGCCAGATCTTGACCCAATTGGGGCCAAAACTCTAAAGCGGCTTTAAAAATGGAGCGCGAGGCGTTCTCCATTAAGACCACCCCGGCTAAACCGCTGGCCATGGCCAACTGGTCTAGTTTTCGACTCTCGCGGGTGTCCGTGACAAACATAGGCTGATACCCAAAAAAGGCCCAAAAGGTCTAGCGGGATGAAAAATCCCCTAGAAGACCGTCAGATCCTCTAACGCGTCCAAAAAAGGTCGCCAACAAAATAATTACTTTAAACATATCTTTAAATGGGTGAATTGACAAGCGAAAAAAAACGAAATAAGGGTTAAAATTAACTGGTCAGTTTCTTTTTAGACCCGGGCGCGACCATAAGGGGAACCCTTAGATCCAGCTTTAGAATTAATCTTTAGCCAGAAGCGGTTAAAGCCTAAATAAGCTATGCAAAAAAGGGGCCAAGGTCAGTTTGGTTAGGGTTTGGTGGCGGGTTAAAAGATAAAAGGCTAGCGACTTATAGATAAAGCTTGGCAAGGCCTTGAGCCTAAAAGAAATAAAAGTAAGATAATAGCGGTAAATAAGGGCGTAAAAGTAGGGTTAGGGGTAAAAAATTAATATATGGAGAAAAATGGCGGGAATATGTGGGAATCGAACCCACCTAGGCGGCGGTCAACCGCCAGCATTGGTTTTGAAGACCAAGGAGCCCACCAGAACCCATATATTCCCGGCCAGAATCTATAACAAAGCGGCGAATGTTTCAACCTTTAATCCTCAACTTGACCCGGGGGCCGTTTTGCGCGCGGGTTCGGCGGATACGCTTAACCGCGACCCTTTTTAGGACGCTGGCCTTTAAGCGCTGAAAAAAAATCTATTGGCCCTTGATCCTGACTGGGCGGGGAAAACCAGAGTAAAACATTTCCAAAAACCTTATTTAGCGTAATTTTAACTCTAAAAAAGACTTCTCCATTGGTTCCCGATCAATACCAGTATACCTTCGGTCAAATCCATCGCCTGGCCACTAACACTAAAAAGCCCTGGCCCCCTATCTGGCCAGGGCTTTTTTCGCCCGGATTAAGAGAGGATTCGGAGATGAAAGTTTTCGAATAAACGATGGGAATAGTGAACTAAGGCGATGGCGTCCTTAGAGGAGGATATAGGAAACTAAAAAACTGTTTCATTTTAGCTAATTATTGATCGGTGGAGCCTAATCGCGATCGTTATCGGTTTTTCCTAAGCTCGGGGGTTAACGCTTCTAACCAAAGCTCGTCAAGTTGATTGGCGGGTGAGGTAAAAATATCCGTAACGCCAAAGGTTAAGGTCGGTTGGGTCAAATGTTGGTCCCGGTTACCAATTAGAATAAATTTGACAAATTTAAATGAGGGCGCTAAAATATAAAAAGACTAAACTTTAAACCATATTGGGTTATTTAATATATACATTAAAAATAGCGTTGTATTGCCATTTTGGAGTCATAAGTGCGACTAATTACTGATATAGATCAGATAAAACCGAGCTGGGGAATGACACGCGATTTTTCCTTTGACAATTGGTCGTTTGATTTAGATCAAATCCAAATTGGCATGATTTTTGCTCTCTCTCTCTCTCTCTCTCTCTCTCTCTCTCTCTCTTATCATAACCTAACCAACAAAAATTTATATAATAATATAATTTCGCCTCGCCCAAAACTTACCCAAGGTTTTGGGTTTTTTTGTTTTCGGACAGGTTGGAATCCGGCTAGGGCTAAAAAGGTTTTTCGCGTCCCGGGCCATTGGCCAAGAAGCTCTCTTATATGTAAGAGACAGCCTAAGATAGAATAATTTAAGTCGATAATTAATTAATAAGTAATTATAAGTTAATTAATATAAAAAATTATTAGGAAGTTCGCCAAAAGGTCAGACATGGGCGGCTGACTAAAAAGCGTTTTAAGGCGAGCTTTCAAAAAGATAAATCTTAAAAATAAGGAGAGATTGATGTTTAAAAGGTTATCGTTTGGGTTTGTTTTTGCCGCGTTATTAATCGCGGTGGGGCTAACCGCGGGGAGTCCAGCTTTGGCCTTAGATATTTCCACGAACCAGGTTTACACTACCCCGCAAAACTGGACCGGGGAGAGGGTGCGTTTTGTGGATGGAGCGAATATTGTTTTTAGCTCCACTTCTGGGACGGCCCAAGAAATGATAGTTTACGGCGCCAACGTGACCCTCGGGGCTAATAGCGTGGTCACCGCGGAGGGAGATTTTGACGTCAACGGTAAGAACGGCTACCAAACAACTTTATATCTATTAAACGGTAGCTCGATTATCGCTGGAGATAGCGTTTCCTTTGAGACCGATGATGAAGATGGCGGGTCCCAAGTTAAGGTCAACTTACTATCAGGGGCTGAGGCTAAGATAACCTCGGCGACCTCCATTCACGTGACCAGAAACGCGTTTTTAGAAATTGGGGCTAACGGTGGCTCGCTCACTCACTTAGACACCGACAGTCAGATTTTTATCGTTGGTAAATATGAAGGCGCCCTCGCTGGCGATCAAAGTTGGTTCCCGTTTAGCGTGTCACCCCAGGCCAATGAGCGCGCGGGCGGCGAACTAGGAATGAGAAACAACGCGAAATTGACAGTCAGCGATATGATGTACTTTGGTCAAGGAAGCGAACTGTCCATGGACTTTTATAACACGACCATAAACATTGGTGACGCCCTGTACGTAGTCGGTGGCGATCACTTAGTTTTCCATGATGTCAATGTAGGTTATTCGCCCGTGGAAAAAAGTTATCGGGGAGCCTATTTCTACGGCGGGAATATCACTATTACCGGAAACGTTGACGTTAATGGCCCAACTAAATTTCAAGGGGCGCTTGACGCCAACATAAATCCGCAAGTTGGACACTCGTCTCTTTTTTACAGCGCTGGGGATTTTGAGCTGTTGGGGGCCTCAAGCGGGCCTAACGCCGGTAGAGCCGAATTACTCTTACAAGGTCAGGTGACCATCAAAACGCCTTCTGGCGTAATTATATCAAGCGGTGGCGGGACAGGTGAGGCGGAGTTATACGCGCATAATACCGGCGTAGGCGGAGATTATAGCACTTTAAGAGCGAAATATATTATCGTCAATGAGAAAGGAGAAATATCGATAGATCCAAATTCCAAACTTTTCACCGATGGAGCCTTTGTGCTTATTGGAAAATATGAAGGCAATAAATATGAGCCGGAAAATGGAATAGCTAATAGCGACCAGCTACCTTCTGGGAAAGGCTTATCACCTGGTGGTTCTCTACACATTGACGCGGGCGGCGAGTTAGGGGTGTCCACGGTCCTGTATGTTGGCCAAGGGGCGAGTATCGCGATGGATCCATCGAGTAAACTTATTGTCGGCGGCGGTCTGTATACTTACGGCGGCGATATGGTTTTTAGCGAATTAGAAGTGGGAACCTCGGCGCTGACCTATGGCGGGGCTCATTTTGATGGCGGTCGGATTGATTTTACTGACGATGTTTACGTCAATGGGTTTACTGATTTTCAGGCTGATGTCGTGGCCAATATAGGGTCAAACGTCAATTTTACCACAATTTTAGATATGGAAATTGAAAACATAGCCGGAAAATCGCCAAAAGTTATCATGGGGCCGGGTAGCGTTTTCAACGTGGCGGTTAACGCGCATGAAGGGTTAAGCGTAGGGAACTATGAAGCGGGTGGTGGGTCCGCTGAATTGCGAGTCTTAGACAATAATTACGTTCCTACGACTATTAACGTTGGACAATATATTCATGTGACCGCGGGCGGCAATTTAATAGTTGAGGATGATTCTACTTTAAATGTCAATATCGCTGACACTTCCAGCTCAATTTATGGTGAAGGTATCGCGGCGGTCGGTTTGTATGGCGGAGATTTGCCGGATCTACTTGATCCCGAGACAGGGCAACCACATGAAGCTGATCAAGTAATCAACGGTCGAGGTTACTTAATAATTAGGGAAAATAGCGTTGTTAATATTGATAAAAGGTTCTATCTTGGAAATAACGGGGTCGTGGACATCGCTCCCAACGGTCGTTTAAACATCGCTAATGACTTCTATTTCAAAAAAAACGGGGTGTATAAAGTTGGGGCGACTTCGGCGGCGGACGTCAGCCTGATAGACATTGGCGGCACGGCTTATATCTCTAAGGGAGCGATAGTGGACATTCCCACCACGCTATTTGACGCGGTGGGCGAAACGTTCCTGACGGCTGGGGCCTACTATGACGACACTTTGCCTATTAGCGCTTTTCATAAGATTGAGAGAAATGGTAATGATCTGGTGATCGGGGAAATAGGCTCAAGCGACTCCATAAAAGTTATTACTGATAACGGCCATAGTGGCGGCCCGAATATTGGCCGGGCCAGTTCTTTTTTAGATCGCGTCATTACTTCCCCGAACACTAGTCAAGAGCTTTTAACTTCGCTGGTCGGGTATTTCGATGAAATGCTGACCTTGACTGAGTCTGGGGCCACGGCGGACGCGGAAAAGGCTTTACGGCAATTGATTGGTGAGGAGGCCTTAAGCGCGGGTAACATCGCATCGGACACGGTCACCCAGGTAAGAGGAGCTCTGGGCAACAGATTCTCCGCTATCCACGCCAATCAAGGTTCCTTTTCTCCCGCCTCGGGCAATCAAGACTATTTAAATCGGCTGTGGGCGGCCGGTTTTGGCTCTTGGTCGAAGCAGGACGATCACGAAGGCTTGTTCGGCTATGAATACGATCTTGGCGGCGTTTCCCTGGGTTACGACCGGGAGATTGATTCAGTTCCAAACTTGACGTTAGGGTTAAACCTGGCGTTGTCTTCTGGCAAGCTTAAGAACAATGACGGTTTGTCGGAAATCAAAGTTAAGACCATAAGCGTCGGGGGCTATGGCTCCTACTCTTTCGATAACGGGCTATATTTGGACGCTTCATTTGGTTTTGGCTTCTCCGACAATGACTTTGACTCTGACAAAATTGTAGGGGGCCGCACCAAAGCGAATTTTGACAGCGATAGCTTTCAGGTTGGCCTAGATATGGGGTACGCCATCCCGTTTACCGAGAGCTTTAGCTTAACCCCCAGCGCCGGCTTAAATTATGTTCACGTCAAGCAAAAAAGATGGTCTGAGCGGATCGCCTTTGATCCCCGTGACATTCTGGTGGCTAACTGGTTCGATGACAGCGAAATTGATTATCTTGAGGTTCCAGTTAATGTAAAACTGAGCGGGTCTTTCCAGACCGTCGGTGGGGTGACGATATCGCCTAAGGCTAGCTTGGGTATGGTTTTGGTGGCCGATAAACCGAACCGGGATATCCGGGTAGGTTTTGTGGGTTCCAATGAGCGGTTCTCTATTCGAGGGATCGACTCTGGGAAGAATCGTTTTGTGGCCAACGCTGGCTTAAAAGTCCAGGCTAATGACACCTTGGATGTATTTTTGGATTATGATTTTGAGTCTCGCTCCTCTTACAAGTCCCATGGGGCGCAACTGGGGCTGGGCGTTTCTTTTTAGCTAAAAGTCGCTTGGTGGAGCCTCATCGCTACCGCTGATCGGGGTTTTCCGACACCTAGGGTGTTTAAAATCTTCTTACCAATTTCGCCTCGGGAGAGGTATTTTGACCGCCTTGGCTTAACCGCCAGGGCGGTTTTTTAGCGTCAACTTGAACGATTATTGTTCTTGTAGGACTTGGTCTTTCTTGATTTGACGGAGGGGATCTCTAGCCAATATCCATTATAAATTTAAGATAGTTATATAATAAATCTAAAAGAGTGTTATTTAATAATCCTGGTCTCTTCTGGATGAGAGCTAGTCAAGAAGATGTAACTTAACCGCCCTATTTAATTGGCCAGCTACCGACCGCCCGATAGCGGTCGCGAGGTTTACCGGGACGGCGTTACCTATCTGGCGCATACTTTCAGTCCACGATCCCTGGAAAAAGTAGTTATCTGGGAAAGTCTGGATCCTCGCGCTCTCCCGAACAGTGTAGTAGCGTATTGACCCATCGTCTAAGATGAGCGTGTTTTCGCCGCCGGGAACTCCGTGAACTCCAGCTTTGATGGTTTTCGATGGCTCATCTAAAACTGACCCTAAGTGGCCTGGGTATGGCTTAGCCCCAGCCCGATACTCATGGTTATAAAATAGCTTCGCTTCTTTAGTTCTTGGGTCGGGTAAATCAGCTAAGGCGTCCCGGACAGTTCTCCAGCGGGGAAGACTTATGGCCATCGCTTTAACGAACGGTTTTTTCGGCGGTCGTTGCCTTTGGGGGATTCTACGCTCCTCCCAGTAGGAGCCATCCCCATATTTAGCGTAATTGAGGGAGTCTTCACTATGGGTGGGTGGCGGAAATTCCCAATTAACGTCTAGGTCGCGCCGGAACCCCACAATAATGACTCGCTGACGTTTCTGGGGGGCCCCATAATCGACCGCGTTCACCAGGTGAAAGGTCACGCGGTATTCTAAGCTATCGTTGGCCCCATTAGCCTGACGCTTTTCAAGCGCTTTTAAGTGATCCACCCAGGAATTGTTTTGGTTTATGGTAACTTCTGGATAAGAAAGTTGTAAAATTATGTAATTAAAGTAGGAGCGAAAGGAAGCCCGAAGTAAGCCTTTAACGTTTTCAAAGATAAACCCTAAAGGTCGGATCTCGCGGACCGCTCTGACCGCTTCTGGAAACATGTCCCGAGCGTCAGCTTGGGCTTTGTGCTGGCCCCCTAAGGAAAACGGTTGGAAAGTTGGCCCGCCAGAAATAAATTGGACCTTAGACCCAAAATCGGCGTAATTAATATCGCGAACATCCGCTTGGATGACATTCCGTTCCTCAAGACCAAAAAAACCTCGGGAAATATTATCTTTAATGGTCCAACAGGAAAATTTATTCATCTCCAAGAGGGCGGTTGGCCGAAAACCAGCTTGATGAAGACCTAAGGCTAAACCTCCGGCCCCACAAAACATTTCCAAAGATTGAATCACTAGAACGATTTCCCAACAAAAAAATATAAAAATATAAAATAACGTATTTCCGACTGACAGTCAACATTAACGAGTATAGCTAGAGGCGGCGCGGGTTCACGGGGCGTGGGGAATGTAGCTCTTTGAAAAATGTCAGACTAGGATGGCCGGATCAGAAAAAATTTTTTTAAGCGATATTAAGTGATTTGCGTATGGCATAGCGTAAAGATTTATTCCATATGTTCCGCTAATTCTTTAATCGTTCCAGTAAAAGCGGAATTTTTTCTCTGTAAAACCTTAAAGTAATTTAATATATGCAGTAAATTATCAGATGTTAAACCATAAAGCTTAGCGATTTGTATATCTAAATTAGCCTTTTTAGTCTCAAATAATTTTAATGTTAGATTCTCCTCTGTTTCAGTAATATTGAACGCGCTTTTAAGCGCCGATAAAGACTCAGGACTCTTATAATAACTTAATATAGCCGAATCTCGAACTATCTGCGCAAAAACAGGATTTGACGCCAGCTCCTCATCGCTCGGCTGAGGTATTGGCAGACGGTAGACATAAGTTTTATTGACATTCATGGCTACCGAGGCTCGTAATATCCAGTCAACCGTCAAACTGTTAAAAATAGCTTGAGCGAAGAGAAGTTTGGCCAGAGATATCTCCTTAAATTCAATGGTTTTCTCCGCCAAATTCGGAACGTAGCGACCGGGAATAGAAAGCCATAAAGAGTTTTGCGCGCCTATATCGCGAGGCAGGAGGGCCGCGATAAAAGTTCTTTCGTTAGTGTCGCTGGCGATAGCCCGAAAAGCCAAACGAAAATAATTTCGTTCTGGTCGAACAAAATTTCGTAAACGATCGCGTGAAAACAAATTAATAAAATCAGAAGAGCGCCGATATGAACGATAATAAAGTTGATTAGTGGCAAACCAATCATTTATATCTTTTATTAACCTTCTAGTTGCCCTCTCCCCCAAATAATCATCTAGCTCAACCGGATCAAGCCAATATTCTGGTTGGCTGGCTTGAGCCTCGAATTGCCAAATCATTTCGCCCTTATAAAGGGGAATGTAACCTATTTTAAACTCTTTCTTAAAAATAGACTTGTCATTGGTCGCGTCAAGCTCTCGCCGAAAATCAAGCCATTCGGGTTTCAAAGCCGAAGATTTAAACTCTTTCTTAAAAACCGATTTATCATTGGTAGCGTGAAGTTCGTTACGAAAATCTAGCCATTCAGGTTTCAAAGCCGGAAATTTAGAGTAGAGTTTTATGAGGATTTCCAGATCTTTTTTTCCGTCCGCTATTTCCAGATAAGCCCAGTGACGCGGAGACGTTAGCTTAATATCATCCAGACGATATTCAAACTTTCTTTCCGCGGTGTCTAAGACTTTAGGATCAGTTAACGCAAATCTAGTCATAGCTTTTTGCTGATCGTCCACTGTGTTTTCGATTTGAATTAAACCAAATTTATATCTCGAGTCAACATCAGGAAAAATTCCCAATCTATTTTCAAATCCGTCAAAACTATTTATCCTAAAATTTTTAAATATATGTTTTCTTAAAGCTATTGAGCCATCCTCGGTTAAGAGCCCGGTTGGCAAAACATAATTAAGAACGCCCCCATTGGCCAATAAACTTAAGGCTTTTTCCACAAAAAAGCGGAAAAGGTTACCATCGCCAGCTCCAGCGTTGTGAGGATATTTAACTTTTAAGTGCTCATTAATAACAAGCGCTCTATCTTTCGCTTGATCATACTTGTCTCTTATTTCAGGTATAGCCAAAATATCGGCGGCTATTTCCTTTTTTTTACGGTTATCTAAGGTACGATAATTGAACTTATATTGGGAGAAAAAAAGAGGTTCCTCAAATTTAGTTTTATCCCAAGGAGGATTACCTACTATTAGGTGAAAACCAGGACCATTGAAATTATGAGTTGAAAAAATTTCAGGGAATTCAACTTCCCAATTAAAAAAATTAAATTCTTGCTGACAATTGTCTATCTCAACCTTATATTTTTTTATCTCATTTTCGTAATCTGGCAAAACTTGGGGATTTCGCTCGGGGTTAAACCAGGAGAAAATAGGCGGTAGTGGATACACCTTTTTAACTCTTAAAATATCTAAATAATTACTAAAATTAAAATAATTATTTAACTCAGTAATTTTTGGCAATATTTCGTTGTTATAAATTTGCTTAGATTTAACAATATCTTCATTTGTAGTATCATTGAGATAATTGACTGAAACTATTTCATCACGCATAAATTGAAAAGAATCAAATATTTTTGTAAAAAATGCATTTTTAGCGCCATTAATTGAGTTATTATTATCGTAGAAAAAAGCTTCTTGCGATAATGATTCTATATCATTTCCAAGTAAACTATTTCCTGATTTTATATTGCGTTCTATAAATGATAAAGGCGCGCCAAAAATGAAAGTATCCAACCATAAAGACAATCGCGCCAGTTCCGCGGCGAAAGGAGAAAGGTCAACGCCATAAATTGTCTTTTTTAAAAGAAGCCTTTTTAAAACCATTAACTCATCAAAAGCCATCGCCTCCGGCCTTAAATCCATTGACTGATAATTAGAGAATATAGAGTTAATTTCAATATCTAAAAGTTCTCTTAAATTAGTTTCCGCCGCTGTTGCCAATCTTTCTAAGGTCATATTGGTCAAAATATTTAAGGCCACGACCAATAAATGGCCACTTCCGCATGAACAATCCAATATTCTAAGGTCCAAAACTGAACGCTCTTTAAAGGGTCCGTCTAACAATCGTTTAAGACCACTCGTGACTAAAGGGACAGCTAAGGACAAAGGCGTGTAATAACTACCACTGACCTTACGGTTTTGATTACGATTAATTATATAAAAATCGCCTTTATTATATTCTTTAATCACAGTGATTTTTGTGTTTTTTTGGCTTTTTAACGTATTTAAATCATGAACGTCATAAAATCCTTCTCCTTTCTCTTTGGGGCTTTGAATTATCGCGTAGGTTTGATTTTCTTTGGCTACCCGAAACTCAAATTCCAAAAGCCCTTCATAGATTGTCCCCAATTGGGCTGGGGATAAAGGGGAAAAATCACGCTCAAAATCTTTGTCATGGTCTTTAAAAGTAAAAAGTTTATTAAAAATAGTAGATAAAATTTGATCGCTAAAAATAGTCGGGTTATTAAGTAAAGGTGTCTTTGTTTGGTCAAATAAATCAGTGCCTAGGTTATAAATATGTAAGCTAAGATCTCCTTTATCTAGAATAGTAAACAGCTTTTGGAGCTTTTTCCAACCGATACAGCGCTTCGAGTTAGGTCGCAACCGTTCCCTAATTTTCCTCAAAGAAACTGAGCCATACCCTTGACGCGGCGATAAATAATCTTGGTGACGATCCTCAAAATAGGCTATAATAATTAGGCGAAAAAGTAAGAAAAGACTATTTTCAAAAATATCTTTTAAATCTTTTTGTTCCGCGGAGAGGTAAATAGCCCGCCCTATCTCCTCAAACAAAGAATACTCGCCCACTTCCCCATATATTACGGCCCTAAGGTCATCCTCCATTTTTCGCCGTAGGGTCTGGTCTAGTTCGTCTAGCCGCTCGAGCGGCGAAAGCCGCTCAAGGCTATCGGTTCTATAATTTTGGGCGTTAAACAACCGAAAAAAGAAATCGAATTCCTTCTTTTTATCGTCTTCCAGGATCTTATCTAAGTAAAAAATTACGTATCTTTTTTCGCTAGAAACTAAAGAATTATCTACAAAATACCATTGACGACCATTAGTTAAAAAACCCCTATTGATCTTAGCGCTCCGCAAATTAACAAGCGTTTGAATATAAGGATTAGCGTCTTGGGAAATTTTTTTAGTGTCGAGCGCATCGGTCGCGGCTTTGGACTCTAAAATCGCATCTATACCAGTCCAACTAGACTGACGATCGCTTTTCGATAAATTTATATAGTTATCACGCTTTGTTTTATCAGAAAATAGAATAGCGTCAATTTTTCGCTCAAGGCCAGAGACAATTTTTATTTCCTCAACCTCATAAACCCAACCTAAATTTAATAAAATAGGTTTTATTACTTTTTCTTGAATTTTAGACTCATTATACTGGTCTATATTGTTATTAGCGTCAAAAATATTTTTACACGCTGAAAAATGATTATCTAATTTATCAGTTTTTATCAATACGTTATCGATATGATTCTCAATGGTATGTTGACAAAAGCGTTTGTTTATATAGTATATCATATATTTCCGTGTTAAACTGCCTGTAAATTTAAAATTAATATCTAACTGTAGAAAAAATGTCTTTATTTATCAGTGGCTCCACATCGCCCAGTCTATTGGCTTAAACCCTTAATCCGTTTTATTACGCTCGTAAATCTAATTCTTGGCTGACCAAGCGTTAAATATCCAATTAACCTTACCCTCCCGCGAGTCTGGAGTCCAGTCCTGCCTAGGTCAGCCCCTCTGGCTGGTCGTCCAAGCGGTTACGTCAAACTTAGAACTTTTCATATTTTTTTAATAATTAATAACTAATATATGTATAATATATTAAGTGTTTAATGAGTTTTTACCATAATATTTTTTGATAAAACTATCTATCAAGCTCGAGAATTTAATGATTAGCCATATAATTTATTATATGGAAAAATGAGGCCAAGTCAAGTGGCCAATAATGATAAGATGAGTCGCCAGTTGGACTGGTTCTGGTTTAAGATGTATTATAAAAGTGAGGGGGCGCTAGAAAGTCGCGACTTAAAGGTTTAGCCGGTGGGCGCCCTCCAATAAACCGTAAGCGCTGACTAAGGTTAAAACTTTAGCCTTTGATTAACCTTAGCTTCGGGAAAAATCTAGTGATTTTAGGGCTTTATTTTTTTGGGGAATTGTGCGAAAATAAAGTATACGTTTTAAAAGTTAATCTGTAACTTACTAGGTTCGATTTGGAAACCGAAAAACAAAGTCCTCACCCCCCGGTGGTCGCGGTCTGCGGGACTAAAAACGTTGGCAAAACCACCTTACTGACTAATCTGATACCACTTTTAACGGCTAAAGGCCTTAAAGTCGCGGTTATTAAGCGAGACGCCCACGACTTTGAGCCAGACGTTCCGGGCACGGATAGCTATAAGCTTCGGGCCGCGGGGGCTGGCGGGGTAGCGGTTTATAGCCCTAAAAGGCTCCTGGTCACCCAAGAGGCCACTGGGGTCACGGTTGAGGAGTTAGCTAGTCGTTTCGCGGACTTCCACCTCATCCTCTTGGAGGGGGGAAAACATTCCCCTTACCCCAAAATCGAAATCCTTCGCCAGGGTATCTCATCCGTCCCGGTGAGTTCGCCTCCCCATCTGGCTTTTTGCGTTGACGGTCCCTTTCAACCGACCGGAGCCCCCATTGTCGGGCTTTATGACTATGATTTGTTGGTGAATATGATTGTCAGTCTCAGGTGATCGCTATAATGGACATAAAACGTCTGGAAATATTCTTAAAGCTCCTGGACACCCGCAGTTTTTCCTTAACCGCCCAGTTTTTTGGTTTGTCCCAACCCACGGTTAGCCAGAACCTGAAGAGTTTAGAGGAGTTTTTAGGGCAAAAGCTCTTTGAGCGGACCCCCCGCCGGGTCAAGGCTTTACCCGCGGCCTTGGTTTTAGCGCCTTACGCGATTAAAATAGTGGAAACAGCCGGTCAAGCCGCCTGGGCGGTTAACCGGCAGATGGCCGTGGCTCAAGATAAATTGGCGGTGGGGGCCTCGTCCGTGCCCTCCATGGTCTTAGTCCCGCCAGCGGTGGAGGTCTTTAGCCAAAGGTACCCCCGGGTCTTTTTGACCTTAACCTCCGGCCACTCCCGGGAGATCGCCCGCTTAGTCAGCGAAGGCGACTTGGACCTAGGGTTAGTGGGCACGGTGGTCTCGGAGACGGAAAAGATCTGGGCTAGACCCTACACCTTGGATCGCTTAGTCTTGGTGTCCTCCACTAAACTGGCCGCCAAAATGGGCCCTAGGCCCCGGACGCCAGCGGAATTGGCCAACTGGCCCATTATCTTAAGGGAAGACGGGAGCGGCACTCGGGCGGCCTTTTTGTCCAGTTTAGGCGATGAGGTCAGTCACTTCCGGTTTAAAGCCGAGGTCGATGGGGTCGGGCCGACCATGACTTTAGTTAGAGCTGGTTTTGGGGCGGCCATTATTAGCAACCTGATGGTCTCGACCTTGGATATGACCGATCTGGTGGCCTGGCCCTTGGAGTTTGGGCCTTGTCGGCGGTTCTTTCTCATTCGCCGCAAAGACCACTTTAACGCCCAGGTGGCTCAGGCTTTAGTGGATATCTTTTTTGAGATGAAAAAGGATGGTCGCATGCCTTTATCATTACGGGGTTCCCAAGGCTCGGATGCCGGAAATTCTTAGAGTCAACTTAACCACTGGGGTTTGCGCCCGCGAGGAGCTCCCTAGCCACTACGCTGGTTTAGGGGGTCGGGGGTTAACTTCGGCCATCGTGGCTCGGGAGGTGGATCCTTTAGCCAACCCCATTGGCCCCAGAAACAAGCTGGTCTTCGCTCCGGGTCTATTGGGCGGCACGGCTTGCGCCAGCTCCGGGCGGTTATCGGTGGGGGCTAAAAGCCCTTTGACTTTAGGGGTTAAAGAATCCAATAGCGGCGGGCAACCCGGGGGCCATCTGGCTCGCTTGGGGTTACTGGCCGTTATCATTGAGGGGGCCGGGGAAGCCGGGAAATGGACCCAACTGGAGATCTCCAAAAGCGGGGCTAAGCTAACCCCCTCGCTGGCGGTCGGGTTAAATAACTACGCCGCCGTGGCTTTGTTAAGAAAGACCTTTGGGCCCAAAGTCTCTTTTATCAGTATTGGCCGAGCCGGGGAATTAAGGTTAGCCGCGGCCTCCTTAGCCATGACCGATATGGACGGTCAACCGTCTAGGCACGCGGCGCGCGGCGGCTTAGGGGCGGTCATGGGCTCCAAGTGGCTCAAAACCATTGTCATTCAGCCGGATGACCGGGAAAAGATACCCTTAGCCAAACCCAAGGTTTTTCAGAAAGCGGCCAAAGACTTCACCCAAGCCTTAATGGCTCACCCGGTCTGCGGCCAAGGGTTAGCCGAGTTTGGCTCAGCGGCCATGATGAGCTTATTTAACGAGATGGGGGTTTTACCCACCCGGAACTTCGCTAGCGGCTCTTTCGCCAACTCCGAGTCTTTATCCGGGGAAACTTTAAACCAGCTGACCAAAAGCCGCGGCGGGGAAGGTCGGGTGGCTAAAGGTTGCATGACGGGTTGCGTCATGCGGTGCGCCGGGGTTTTTCCGGACCAAGACGGGGAAAGAGTCGGCAAATGGCCGGATTTTGAGACCATGTGGGCCTTTGGGCCGAACGCCGAGATTAGCGACTTGGATCAAGTGGCCTTGTATGACCGTCTCTGCGATGACCTGGGGGTGGACACCATTGACGTGGGCGGGGCTTTGGCCATTTTGATGGAGGCGGGGGTCTTAAAGTTTGGGGACGCTAAAGGGGCCTTAGCGGCGGTGGCCAAAATCGCCGAAGGGGACCCTTTGGGCCGGATCATTGGCTCTGGGGCGGCCATCTGCGGGAAGGTCTACGGGGCTTTTCGGGTGGCTGAGGTTAAAGGGCAAGCTTTGCCAGCCTTTGACCCCAGAAGCGTCAAAGGCCAAGGGGTCACCTTCGCCACTAACCCTCAAGGCGCGGACCACACGGCTGGGTTAAGCTACGCTAGCAACATCCTCGGCTTAGGGAAAACCGTGGATCCTTTGGCCGTGGGCGGTCAAGCGGAAATGTCCCGGCAAACCCAAGTGTTGGCGGCGGCGGTGGACGCTTTAGGTCTCTGCGCCTTTGTGTCCTTCGCTTTTTTCGAGAACCCTAAAGCCGTGGCCGCGGTGGTGGCCATGCTCAACGCTCGCTATGATTGGGAGCTAACGGTTAAGGACCTGGACCTTTTAGGCCAGAAGGTCTTGGCTTTAGAAACCGACTTTAACCGGCGGGCCGGTTTATCGGCGGCCAGCGACCGGTTGCCCGAGTTCTTCCAGGATGAGGCGGTGGGCCCAGATAAAACGACCTTTGACGTGAGCCCAGAGGAACTGGATAAGGTTTTAAAGTTTGGGGACCTAGAAACGCCGTAATGACCTCGTATTTCCTGAGGGCTCAATATAGGTTAAAAGCTAAACAATGGACTCCAAGTAATAGTCAGTGGAAAAGATTCTCACTTTTGACGGAACCGGAGCGGCTTTACAAGGGGAAGAGGTCTTAAAAGAGGCGGGGATCCCAGTGAGGGTCATGGCTCGGCCCAACTCTTTAGGGGCCCAGTGCGGCTTTTGTTTGCGGCTAGATCCCGAGACCCTGGAAATAGGGCTGAAAACCCTTAAGGCCAGCCGAATCCAAGTTAAGGGAGTCTATGACCAGGTTCAAGGGCCTTCGGGCCTCTGGGAGTATCGTCCGACCCTTAATGAGCCTAATCTGGATTAAGCCTCTGGGCTTTAGGTTAGACTGTTTAAGGCTCTGACCGTTAAGGGATCCGGGCTAAATTTACTTACGAGCGGTTTAGGGGGCGTCTTCGGTCAAAAAACGCTCTAATTTTTTGACGCTTTACTGACCATAAATCAAACCCATCAGTATTGACGTTAATCTGGTGAATTAAGCGAATCAGCGGAAAACAAATAGAAAAATCTTATAGCTGAAATAAAGAATCATAATAAATACGTTATCGTCAGAAATACCCCATCCTTACCCTCTAAAACAACGTAATTTCCCTAAAAATATCATAAATTATTGGCTAATCGTTTTGGGCCTCTTCGTTTAAACCCTTTGACAGAGACGGCTTTTGTATTGTAAAGTAAATTTATTGACTGGTAAATAAATAACTTTTTAAAAGGCCCTCCAAGATCTATCTGGATTTTGAGGTTGGCCGGTCAAGAGCGGATTTTTTTACGGAATTTAGAGCCATCTCCCACCCGAATAGTGTCGCCGGGGATTTACGCCGGAGGATCGTCCAGAGGAAGGGATAATCGCGCCAGGTAATGGCGATGAGGGATTTTTTATGGTTAATGACTTTGGATTATTCGTCACGACCGACACGGCGAAATGCACCGGCTGTCGGGCGTGCGAAATGGCCTGTTTTCAGTCGCACAACAAAAAGCGCAATTCAGTGGGCCGAACGGTGGGGACCATCACCACCCCGGTGACCGCCAAACTGTACGTGACGGTCATTGAGACGGCCAGCATGCCTATCCAGTGTAAACACTGCGAGAACTCACCCTGCAAAGCCGTCTGTAAGCAGCAGGCCATTATCCGTTTTGGCCATCAGGTGATTGTGGACGAGAACAAGTGCATCGGCTGTAAAGACTGCTTGGTCGCTTGTCCTTTCGGGGCTATCGCTTTACTGCCTTACTACGACAAAGGCCAGCCCGTGAAGCAGGTCGGCTCCACGGAAAACAAAGTGGCCGCCTCTAAGTGCGACCTGTGCTTGGACGACGCCGATGGCCCAGCTTGCGTTCGGGCTTGCCCCAACGAGGCTCTGTCCGTCTCCGACATTAACGAGGAGCGGAAGAAGAAGAACATCGCCGCGGCTGAGGCTTTGGCCGTCATTAACGCTGGGGCTCCGGAAAGGAGGCAACTGTAATGACCGTCATCGCTATCGATCAAGACCTCTGCACCGGTTGTCAAGAGTGCGTCAAAGTTTGCCCCAATCTAGCCATTGAGGGCGTGCCCCACAAGCCTCAGACCTTGGTCGAGGAAAAGTGCGTCATGTGCGGGCAGTGCGTCCAAAAATGTAAGTCCTACGTCTCGGTGGCCGAGCACGGTTTTGGGGCTTACGAAAAGGTCCGGAAAGCTCGGGGGTTACCGCCCACGGTCACTGAGCCGCTGTTCGCGGCCTATAACGTTTGCCATTTAGACGAGGTCTTAAAGGCCTTGGACGATCCCAAAGTGGAGACTTGGGTCCAAAGCGCCCCAGCGGTCCGCGTGGGCATCGCCGAGGATTTTGGGGCCCCATTAGGGACTTTGGCCGCCGGGAAATTAGCCGCCGCCTTACGCCGGATTGGCTTTAACAAGGTCTATGACGTCAACTACGCGGCTGACGTGACCATCATGGAAGAGGGGAGCGAGCTGATTGACCGGGTCACGAACAAGGGTCTTTTACCCATGTTCACGTCCTGCTGCCCAGCCTGGGTCAAGTATATGGAGCTCAACTACCCCGAGCTGCGCCACCACCTGTCCACCACCAAAAGCCCGCAGCAGATCCAAGGGGCCTTGGTTAAGACCTATGGGGCCAAAAACCAGAAGACCGACCCCAAGAAGATCTACTCGGTCTCCATCATGCCCTGCACCTGTAAGCAATTTGAGTCCAGTCGCCCGGAAATGGCCGATAGCGGGCACCGGGACGTGGACGTGGTCATAACCACTCGGGAATTGGCTTACCTCATTAAGTTAAAGGGCATTGACTTTTTAAACTTGCCCGAGGAAAAGTTCGATCTGCCCATGGGCGACTACACCGGGGCCGCGGAAATCTTTGGGGTCACCGGCGGGGTTATGGAAGCGGCTCTAAGGACCGGTTACGAGCTAATCACCGGTAAACCCATCCCCTCGGTGGACATCACCGCTGTCCGGGGCCCGGAAGGGTACCGGGAAGCCGATATCCAGGTGGGCGACCTGACGCTAAAGGTCGGGATCGTCACGGGCCTTAAGAACGTTAAACCCGTCTTAGAAGCCTTAAAGGCCGGGAAACTCGATCGCCACTTTGTGGAGGTCATGACTTGCCCGGAAGGTTGCGTCACCGGCGGCGGCCAACCCAAGCTCATCGTGGATAAGGATTTTGAGTCCGCTTATAAATCCCGGACCGACGCCACTTACGTCCACGACAAAGAATTGCCCATCCGGAAATCCCACGAGAACCCCTCGGTCAAAAAGCTCTACGAGACCTTCCTTAAAAAGCCCTTGGGCGAGGAAAGCCACAAGCTTCTGCACACCACTTATTGTGGGGATCCCAAACACGGCCATGGCCATTAGAGGGCTCTTAGCCTAAGGCCTTTCTCTTAACCCCTGGCTCTTTCGAGTCAGGGGTTTTTTACGGCCCAAGCGTTGGCCGAAAGGCCAAAAAAAGGCCCTTAACCAGAAGAGTTAAGGGCCAAAAGAAGTGGTTAGAAAATTGGTAGGTTAAGGCCGAGCCAGTTCCGGGGAAGAGGCGGCCACTAAAACGTTTTTCCGTTTATTGACCAAGATGGCCTCAATATCATCCCGCTCGACCAGTCTTAAGGCCTCGGTGGGGCAGACCCTTTTACAGGCCGGACCGCCCTCTAAACCGTGGCACAGGTCGCACTTATGGGCCACCGAGCGGCGGGTTCCGTCGATATTGGTCTCAAAGCCTAAAGGGACCATATTGACGGCCCCAAAGGGGCAGGCGTCCACGCAGGATTTACAGCCAATGCACTTTTCCCGGTCCACCAAGACTTTCCCGTCTTCTTGGTAGATGGCCTCGGACCGGCAAACGGCCTTACAGGCTGGGTTCTCACAGTGTTTACACTGGACCGGGACGCTGACCAGCCAGGTTTTGACCACCTTGAGGCGCGGATGGAAATCGTACCCATCCGGATCTATCTCGTAAACGCGTTTACCCTCGTGGGCCACGACGCAGGCGATGGTGCAGGTGCGACAGCCGATGCAGAGAAGGGGATCGCCTTGAATGAAGCTATTCACGCGGCCTTACCTCCTTTCCCGACTTTAATGCCCATGTTGGCCCGGATCTTCTGGTACTCTTCCTGGACGTACTTTTCCGCCCAAACCTGGTTCTTGATCTTTTCCACCCGACAGGCGCAGTACTTGTACTCCGGCGTGTTGGAGATGGGATCCAAAACCGCGTTGGTCAGTTCGTTGCAAGCCCCGATCCACCATTGGTAGGTCATGTAAACGGCCTGTTTTTTCACCCGATCGGTCGGTAAGCAACGGGTGACGCAATGGCCGCGTTTGGAGATAACTTTGACCAACTCCCCGTGTTTGACCCCCAGTTCCTGGCAGAGGTCCGGGTGCATGGAGATCCAGCCCGGCTCATCCTCTAGGTTCCTTAATAGGCGGCAGTTACCGGTCATGGTCCGGACCGAGTAATGGCCCACTTCCCGGTTGGTGGAGAAAATGAGCGGGAACTCGGCGTTTTCCAGCTCGTTCGGCGGTTGCCAATCAACGGACGAGAACTTGGCCTTACCGTCGGGATTGGCGAAGACCCCGTCTTTGTGGAGAAAGCTGGTGCCCTTATCGGACATGTCTTTGCTCCGGCACGGCCACTGGATGTTGCCGTACTTTTCCATTTTTTCGTAAGTGGCTCCGGCGAACCCGGGGCACAAGTCAATGAGCTCGTTCCAGATCTCCTCGGTGTTTTTGTACTTCATGGGGTAACCCATGGCTGTGGAGATCCGGGAGATGATGTCCCAATCGGTTAAGACGTCAGCGTCGGCCGGGGGCTCGATGACCTTCCGGATGCGCTGGAAGCCCCGGTCGCAACAGGAGTAAACCCCATCATGCTCGTTCCAGCCGGTGGAGGGCAGGATGACGTCAGCGTATTGACCGGTCCGGTTCATGTAAATGTCCTGGAGAATAACCAGCTCGATCTTCTCCAAGGACTCCCTGACCTCGGCTAAATCCGGATCCGACTGGGCCGGATCCTCGCCAAAGACGTAGTAAGCCCGGATTTTCTTTTCTTCCGGCTCATGTAAGACGTAGTGGGGCACCTGGGTTAAAGGAATGCCCACTTTGTTGGATAAAGGAACGCCCCAAGCCTTTTCGAACTTGGCTTGGATCTCCGGGACCGTGACGTTCTGGTAGCCAGGGTACGAGTTGGGCAAAGCCCCCATATCGCAGGCCCCTTGGACGTTGTTCTGACCCCGGACCGGGCCAATGCCCACGCCCCACCGGCCAAAGTTGCCGGTCATGATGGCCAAGTTGGCTAAACCTTTGACCACGTTGACCGCCTGGGAGAACTGGCAGACGCCCATGCCGTAAAGGATCATGGATTGACCGCTAGTGGCGTACATACGGGCGGCTTTGCGGATGTCGTCCGGGGCGATCTGGGTGATCTCGGCCACGGCCTCGGGAGCGTACTTTTTAGTCAGCTCTTTAAACTCCTCAAAACCGTGGGACCTTTCGGCGATAAACTTGTTATCGGTTAGGCCCTCCTCAATGATAACGTGGGCGATGGAGTTAACCAAAGCCAAGTTGGAGCCGTTCTTCAGTTGCAAGTGCATATCAGCGATCCGGGCGGTCTCAATCCGCCGGGGATCCACGCAGATGATCTGGGCGCCCTTCCGCTTGGCCCGAACTATCCGTCTGGCCACGATGGGATGGGAGTCAGCCCCGTTATACCCGAAAACAAACAGCAATTTAGCGTCCTCGATCTCGTGAACGCCATTACTCATAGCTCCTGAACCTAATGAGTACAGTAGACCCGCTACTGAGGGAGCGTGTCATATTCGGGCGCAGTGGTCAACGTTATTGGTCCCGATGGCCGCCCGCGTGAACTTCTGCATGATGTAGTTGGCTTCGTTGCCCGGGCCGCGAGCCGAGCCAGTGCACATAATGGAGTCTGGCCCATGCTTGGCCTTAATCTCCGATAAGCGACTGGCCACGTAGTCAATGGCTTTTTCCCAGGAGACCTCCTCCAAGGGGGCGCCTTTGCCACCCAGCCTAATCATGGGCTTTTTCAGCCTTTTGGTCAGGATCTGGGGATCGTTGATGTAATCCCAGCCATAGTGACCCTTAAGGCACAAGGTGCCCTCATTGGTCCGGCCATAAGCCGGGACCGCTTCCAGAATTTTGTTCTGGTCCGGGTCAACTTTAAAAAGTATTTGACAACCCGCGCCGCAATACGCGCAAGTGGTCTGAACTTCCTTGACAGCCATATATCGAGGTCCTCTCTTTCCGCGGGTCGCCCGCGAAAAACCAAACAAATAGCTTTTTTAGCCCACCGTCTTGGATAGGGTTAAGGCGAGATCATTCCAGATAAATCTGGTCGCCCACGGTCACAATGCCATTTAAGACAACCTTAGCCAAATAAAGGGGCGAAAGGTCCTCTAATAGCTCAATTAAAGCGTCCCCGGAGCGTAAACGGGCCCCTGGCCCAAAGGCGGCTATTTCCAAAGAAACCACCAAGTTTTCCCCCAAAGACCCATAAGTTAAATCGGGTTTAAGGGCCTTTTGGGCTAAAAACTGGCTTTCGGCTAAAAGATACAAATGGCCTTGTAAGGCGTCCGCGTCCCCATTTAAACCCAAGAACCGGGTTAAATGGCCTTGGCCAATGTCTTTTTTAGCCGCGCCCGGAATGTCGCCAGCGCAGACCGCTAAAATCCGACCCTCTTTTTTCTCGGCCAACTTAAACTCCAATACCGCCATTTACGGGCTCCTACAAGGGGGTTATCAGCCAAGATTCATTAATGGAGGGGTATGGCTTATATTAACCGAGTTGGCTCATAATTGTCAATAAAATAAATTCGATAATTTTAAAGGCCAAAACCCCGGGATAACGGCTAAAACACAAGGTTTTACGGGTTCCAAGCCGCCCAAAATTTAGGGTAACGGCTCTGGTTTTTCTCACAATAAATAAGTTACTTTTTAAATGTTTAGAGCCGCGACAATCTAAAGAATTTAATATTTTCCTTTTATTATCTAGACTTCTAATAGTAAAACTCAAATATTTTCGTAAATATAGGTGAATTATAAATTTTTTTCGCTAAATTTGCGGTCTAAATTTTAAGCCATTGAAAGCACCGATAAAGTCAGATCGAGGTTTTTAAAGGTTATAAATCAATAATGAAGCCTTTTTCCGCGGAGCCTCAATTAAAGTGGTATTTGGAGCTCTAAAATAAGTGTCTTTCTTAAAGCGTCTATTATTATTATTACCCTTTAAATTAAATTTAGCCGAATATTGGGTCGGAACTTTTAAAAGCTTGAGCGCCTCAGTCAATAAATTAGCTATTTTCTAGTCGATAAAAGGGTGTCTATTCACGGCCTTCGCTCCAAAGAGCCATAGAAGTCCTTCCAGCGACAATCCTTCCAGCCTCTTGTCCCAATCTTAGGGTTTTGGCCTTAAGCGTTCACCATTCTTCGCTCCAATTATAGATCAGCCCCTATCGGTTGGAAAGGATTTGGGGCTAGGATATTAAGGGATTGTCGGTTAACCAAAGGGCTTAAGCTAGCCATTCGCCCGCTAAAAGGCCATTTGTTTTAGCGGATCTCGTTTTGGCGTAGGGGAGAGGGGGATTTTTTTAAGATCTCCCGGCTGGCGCCTTATCCCTTGGCTCCAGGATTATTCACTGGCTTTGGCGTAGACCTTTCCGACCTGGCTCGCCATTAACGATCCTGGATGGGGGTCGCTAGGAGACCCTATCAGACCAGCTTAAGATTCCCTATGTTGAGACCCTGGAGCCATGACAAGGGGTAGGTGAGGTTCTTGGCCGGGCTTGGTCGGTTGCCGGTCGTTTTAGGCGCCTTTGGGCCCTGGTTTGGAGAGGGTGGCGCGTCAGGCGCAGGGGGATCATTATGTGGATTTAGGATCCTCCTTGACTATAGGTCCAGCGTTGGCTATTCTCTTTATATTAGGAGATGAGGGTAGCTCTGACTCAAGTTGACTAAAAAACCAAAAAGAAGTAGGTGCCCAAGGAATGGTGAAAGAAGATGGGGGAGGGGCGTTAAGCAAATATCGTGCCAGTCATTTAACGAATATATGTTAAAAGGAAAAAATAATAATTTTCCATCACTTTTAGCCCTTGAAGAACCCGAAGCGCATCTTCACCCAACAGCCATTCGCGCGATATCGGAGTTGATTCAAAATTTACCTTCGCAAACAATAGTTACTAGCCATTCTGGTGATTTTATTTCATCGGTTCCACTAACTAGTATTCGAAGAGTATATAAGAAAAATGGTGAAACATTTATAGGACGAATTAGCGACAACAAATTAGAACCAAGAGAAATAAATTCTTTTGAATTTAATATAAAGTGCAATAAAGGTTCGTTTTTATTTTCAGACTACTGGATTCTTGTTGAAGGCGAATCAGACTATTTGTTTGTTTCTTCTGTCCTTTCATCTTTAAGGGATAAATTGACTAATCTAAGTTATTCAATAATTACTATCGCCCGTTTTGGAGGATCTGCGCCTTATGTTAAGATTGCCGAATCTTTAGGAATTATATGGTTTTTATTTGTCGATGGAGATGATTCTGGTAAAAATTATATTCAAAATGCGATCAAAGCTTCTGAAAATTACAATATTGATGAAGACCGAATAGTTCAACTTGAGCAAAAATGCTTAGAATATTTTCTTTGGGATTCTGGTTTTTCTGATGTTTTTGAAAATATTGTTGGTGATAAATATATAAATGCTCTAAAATTAAAGAATATCTCTAATATTCAAGATGCAATTTTAGAGACAAAAAAAATTAAAGAAAATAAATTTTTTATTGCTAATGAAATTGCTAATAAGATAAAAATTAGCAACAATATACCTGAAAAATTTAGCGATTTAATTAATAAAATAAACAAAACATTAGGCTCAATATGATTGAATCACGTCAATTTAACGAGAATCAACAGAAAGCTATTGACTGGAATGACGAACCTCTTCTGGTAATAGCTGGTCCTGGATCAGGGAAAACTGCGGTTATTACCGCTAGGATAGTTCGTATTTTAGAAGAATCAAAAGGAGAATATTTTCGGATTTTAGGTTTGACTTTCACAAATAAGGCAGCCGCTGAAATGCGAACGAGAGTGCATGAACTCGCGCCATCTGAAATTAATAGACTGCGCTTGACAACATATCACTCCTTCGCGGCGGAGTTTCTACGACAAAATGGATCACACATTGGTCTGAAGCCTGATTTCGAAATATTACCAAACGACGCTGATAGACTCGCTTTGATTGAGGAATCTATAAAGATAGCGCGTAAGGAAAGTTCCTACGAGATCCCTGATTATTTTGACTCCAAATGTCTTTTACCAATAATATCATTTCTGCTTGGCTTCTGTATAACGCCAGATGACGCTGAAGAAAAATTAAAAAATAGCAATATTAATTTTTATAAGTCAATAGCTCTTATTTATAAAAATTATTGGGAACGTTTAACAAACGTTAATGCGCTTGATTTTCAAAGTTTAATAGCAAAAGCTATTTTTCTTTTTAAAAAAGTCCCATTTCTCGCCAAAAAACTCCGTATCGCATATCGACATTTACTTGTTGATGAATTTCAGGATACAAATTACGCTCAATATGAATTTTTACGTTGCTTAGCGACACCAAATACGAAATCTTTATTTGTTGTTGGAGATGATGATCAGACTATTTATGAATGGAATGGCGCTAACAATAAAAGATTTCAAAGTTTACGTTCTGATTTTAATATGAAAGAAATTCAATTAACCCAAAATTACCGTTGCCCTAGATTAGTTATCGAAATGGCTAATTCATTAATATCAAATAACCATGAAAGGTATATTGGGAAAAAACCATTAATCGCGATTAAAGAAGGGAATAATTTTCAACAAAACGTTAAAATATTTCGTTTTAACGATATTAAAGATGAATTACGATGGGTTGCGAAAGATATATCTACCATTCCGGAAAATGAACTAGGAAATTGTGTTGTTTTATCAAGAACTAATCGTTTGTTAAAGCTTATTAAAGATGAATTAGATAGTAATAATGTAAAATCTTATTTATTATCTAATAAACATGAATTTTCTAGCCATCCTTTGAGAATGTTATTTTCAATTCTTAATCTTATGATAGCTAAAGATAATATAAAAGCTCTTAACATCCTTTCTTCATCTTTTTTCTCCATTGAAAACATAGAAGTAGATTTAGATTTAGTAATAACCAGAGCTTCGGGGAATGGCTCGAATTTATTAGCGATATGGATTGAAGAAATATTACTTAAAAACGAATTGTCAGACAATTCTAGAGTTTTTTTTATAGAAGGTATTAAACCTTTATTTAATAGTTTAAATTATAAAGATTTTTCTAATAGTTTATTTAGTTGGTATACGAATAATGAGCATAATAATGCTCAATTACATCATAACATGTTTGATTTATTTTTAGAAGAAAAAGAAATATGGATTGGTTTATACAATGAAATTTCAAATAAATTTATAGAAGGAGAAATAGGCCTGCATCAGTTTCTACAAGAAGTCAATCTATCATCTAAAGCACCAAGAAAACATCCTAATGCGGTTTCTTGCTTTACAATACACTCTTCTAAAGGTCTTGAATTTAAATATGTTTATTTAATTGGTATGATTGAGAACCAATTACCATCATTTAACGCCGTAAAAAAGGGGGATAATTCCCGCGAAATGGAGGAAGAAAGGCGAAGTTGCTTTGTCGCTTTAACCCGAACAGTCAATAATTTAACCATGACTTTTTCAAATAGGGCTTTTGATCGCAGTCAATCTCCTTCTAGATTTCTCACCGAGATGAATATCACGCTATAACTCTATATTAGCCATTAACATCGGAAAATCGCCCACTCCTTCTAGATTTCTCACCGAGATGAATATAACGCTATAACTCTATATTAGCCATTAATATCGGAAAATCGCCGATGACAGCCTGATTTTAATTGACACTACCACTAATCGAAGGTTCCATGTCCCATAAAACCGATTAATAGCGGAAATAAAGCGGTCAGGCTGGATTGAGTGTTTTTTTACTTGAGGGTTTTTCCTATATGATCCAGGGGAAAAGGCTAGTAATTTACCTCACTATAGGGGGTAGCTATAAACCCGTGAAGGGATACGTTTTTCTTTTGGCCGTAAACCTTCGTAAAAAATTAGGCTAACCCTTAAAACGGGCCGATTTGGCGTTTTAAGGGCAAGGCTTTGTAATAGGCCTCCCCAGCGCAGGCCCGGCAGATGGGCCCGTCTTTAGAGTTAACGTCCCGACCGTCCAAAACGTCCTCCCCGCAGATGGGGCAAGTGATCCGTCTTTGGGGCCGACCCGGTAGGTCCTCGGGTTTTAAGGGGACGACCACCTCTTGGATCAAAAATATGTCCTCATCGGCGTATTGGCTCCAAAAGCCAATAAGGTCAGTTACGTCTTTAGCCGGTTTAATATGGGAGGTCGCGGCCACCCGATAAGCTTGGCGGGTGTTTAAGTCTAAAAAGGTCATGGCCGCTTTGCCGAAGTTGTACATGATTAAACGCCGCCGCCCAATGGTGATCCCGGTGACCACGTAGGCCGCGTCGGCTAAGCAGCGGTTGGTCTCAATAAAGAGCATCAGATCTCTTTGGGGTTTCTCCGGGTCTAAGGACAGTAAGCTTAAGCCCTTTAAGACCATCCTTAGGCCCAAGATCTGCCCACTACAGAGGTGACCGTGATACTCTTTGGCCCGGTCGAGGTAATCTAACCAAGTGACCATAAGCGCCGCTAGAGCCCCATAAAGGGGCTAACTTTAACCGGGCTGCCCACGACTTCGCCCCAGGCGGCGGTTAAGCTGGTTTTTAAAGGCCCATACTCGTCCGGGGAGATGGTCCGAACGTCCAAAAGGAGTTGGTCATGGCTGATCCTAGCCACCACCGGGGTCTTCTGGCGCCTTAACTTTTCCTCCAATAACGAGACGTTATTGACTAAACTTTCAATGGCCACCGCGAAGGAGGGCAACGGGCTTTCCGGGGCGGCCCCGCCCCCAGCTTGCCCATCCACCGGGACGACCGAGAGCTTTAACCCGGGAAACGGGCCTAAAAATCTTTTTAAGCGGATGGCTGCGGTCTTTAGCTCCTCAATAGTTAAATGGAGAGCCCGCCAGACCGGGATCTTTTTCTTGCCCTCGTCTTGGTCTTGGGCCAGAAGTAAAGTGGCTTCCAAGGCGGCTAAAGACATCTTGTCCAAGCGGGCCACCCGGGTTAGAGGGTGACTTTTTAGTTGGCTAATGATTGGCCGTTTACCGGCGATGATCCCGGCTTGGGGCCCGCCTAAAAGCTTATCCCCGCTAAAAGAGACCACATCGGCCCCAGCGCTTAAGGCCTTTTTGACCGTGGTCTCGTTGATCCCCAAAGGCTCTAAATCCACTAAACTGCCGCTCCCCAAGTCCACGACCAGGGGGAGGTTGACCGCCCGAGCCAAGGCCGACAGCTCCTCAATCTCCACCTGGCTAGCGTAGCCGATCTGCCGGAAATTGGAGGCGTGGACCTTTAAGATCAAAGCCACGTGGTCTAAGGTCGCGGCCCGGCGGTAGTCGTCAATGCGGGTTTGGTTGGTGGAGCCCACTTCCACTAGGGTGACCCCAGCGGCCTCAATGATGTCCGATAACCGAAAAGACCCGCCAATCTCCACTAGCTCCCCTCTAGAGACAATGACTTTCCGGTCTTTGGCTAAAGAGGCCATTAAAAGAAAAAGGGCCGCGGCGTTATTGTTGACGGCTAAGGCGCTCTCCGACCCGGTTAGCTCCACCAAGAGCTCTTCCACGGGTTTTAAGCGGTCAGCCCGACGACCGGTTAAATGGTCATACTCTAAGTTAGAGTAGGACTGGGCCGTTAACCGGACCCTTTCCAAAGCCTCCCAGGCCAAGGGGGCTCGGCCCAGGTTAGTGTGTAAGACCACGCCGGTGGCGTTAATCAGGGGTTTAAAGCGGGCTTGGTTTAAGTCTTGGGTCTTTTTCTTGACCATTTCCAAGACTATCTGGTCGGCGGGCACGGCCAATAACCGGCGCTCTAGGATCTCGGCCCGGAGCTCGGATAAGACTAGGCGGGCGGCCTTAAGAAGCCGGGCGTGGGACTGATCCTGGAGATCCTCGTCCTTTAGGGCCCAGCCAATCACTTTTTCCACTTTAGGAATACGTTTTAAAATTTCTGGTGGTCCTGACATCCGATAGGTCCCTAGACTTAAGGATTAGCTAAAACGCGCTTAGCCAATAGTTATTATACTAGATTTACGATTTTTTAAGGATACATCCTCTTAGGTCCCGCCAAAAATCCCGGAAAAAACGTATTAAGCCCGTAAAATAGGGGCCTCGGGCTTAAGGTCAGCTTAAGGTTTAGACGTTAATGAGCTTACCAGCCTGGCTCATGGTGGAGACAATGGCGTACATATTGGTGATGGCCCCGACTTTAAGCCGTTCCTTTAGCCCATAAAAGTCCAAGCAGGCCCCACAGGTGGAAATAACCACCCCCTGGTCGGCCAAGGTGGCTAAATCCTGTAAGCTATCCGAGCCCTCGCAAGTTAAAAAGGCCCCGCCATTAAAGAACAAAAGGTACTCGGGCCGGGGCTCGGACTCGGTTAAGGAGAAGATAAAGGCCTTTAGTAGGTTCCGGCCCAAGGTCTGGTCCCCGTTACCTAAAGTCCCTTGGCTAATGGCCACCACCAAGCCGCCCTCTTGGGCGGTGGCTGGGGCTTTGGCTTTAACCCCAATAACGACCTCAAAGTTTTTATCAATAGCCTTGGAGCTGACCTCATGGCCTAAGGTCTTAGCCATTTTGGCTAGGTTTTGGACGGCGATGTCATTATCCACCAGGACCACGAGGGTGTCGCCCGGAGTGGCTTGTTTTAAGGCTTTTTTCGCCCCAATAACCGGTAAAGGGCAGGGTTGACCTAACATGTCGAGAGTAGCCACGAGTTCTCCTTACTTAATGGCGGTCCTATAGAACCGTAATGGCCGGATCTGGCGCCCGGCGTCTAGACACTTGGCCAATGATGGCCGCCTTAGGGTGGTCAGTTTGTAAAGTCGCGAGTAAATTATTAGCCTGGCTGGCGGGTAAGCTAATTAAGAGCCCGCCCGAGGTTTGCGGATCAAAAAGGATTTCCTCTTGAGCTGGGTTTAAGGAAGTTAAATCCACTTGGCCCGTCAGATGGTTCCGGTTCCTTTGGCCTAAGGCCGTCGCGAAAAACTCGGCCGCGTAGTCTAAAGCCCCCGGAAAAATAGGCAAGGAATCAAAGTTTAGATCCACCGCGTAATCGGTCCCCACCATTTCGGCTAAATGGCCCAATAAGCCAAACCCGGTGACGTCAGTGACCGCGTTAACCGGATACCCGTCCAGGGCCAAGGCGGCTTTGGCGTTTAAAGTGGTCATGGAGTCGATGGCCGCCTGGTAATGGGTTTCCGCCGCCGCTTTTAAGCGATGGGCGCTTAAAATGAGCCCCACTCCCAAGGGTTTGGTTAAGATTAGAGCGTCCCCGTCTTTGACGGCTTGGTTCCGCCGGGCCTTATCCGGGTGAACTAAGCCGGTGACCGCCAGGCCATACTTGGGTAAGTTATCGTAAATGGAATGGCCCCCAGCCAAAAAGGCCCCGGCCGCGTTAACCGTCTCGGCCCCGCCAGCTAAGATCTCGGCTAAAATGGCTGGGTCCAAGGATTGGGGAAAACAGACGAGATTAAGGGCCAAAATGGGTCGGCCCCCCATGGCGTAGATGTCGCTTAAGGCGTTGGTGGCGGCGATCCGGCCAAACAAATGGCCATCGTCGACCATGGGCGGAAAAAAGTCCACCGTGGAGACCACGGCCAGATCCGGGCTTAATCGCCAGACCGCCGCGTCATCGTTGGTTCCAAAACCGACTAACAGGTCTGGGGCCGTTTGGGGCGGGAGGAGCTTTAAGAACCGGGATAAGACCGCCGGATCCATTTTGGCCCCACAACCGCCAGAAGGACAGCTGGCTAAAAGGCCGCCGCCTTGAGGGCTCTCACTCACTACGCTCTAAATCTCCCACCCTCAAGCCTTAAGCGGCTAAGGTTAAAATCAAAAAAGACAATAACTATTATAGTCAAAACCAATACAATTTTCAATCGCTAATGGTCGTTGGGCGGAAGGATTTTTCGGGGCGAGGCTTAAGGAACCTTAACCCTAAAAGGCGGCCTTCCGGCCCTATTATAATAAAGTCTACTTTAAACGCTAGAAATAAGTTCAGGGATGGCGTATATTGGGATAGATAATTATAAGGAAAAGGACCGGATCCGGCCTTTTTAGCCCCAGGGCTTATAAAGCTAAAAAGGCCTCAAATAGACACGTAAGGGCGGCTAGTCTGAGCGTCAGAACTGGCTAAGCGACAAAAAGGAGCGTTAATCATGACCGTTATTGAAAAAATAGTTACTATTTCTGAAGATAGACGGTTAAAATTGGATTTAGAGTCGCCTAAGGATACGCCGACAGGCGAAGTGACCCTAAGTTTGACCGTAACGCCTCTCGATCGATCGCCTAAACCACCTCTTTAAATTTTCTGTGGCCTGTTTGAGGAACGCCAGCCAACTGAGATTTCAGCGCAGCGTAAAATTTCGACTATCCACGGATTTTAGTGGCCTTTCTTGGAAAGGCTCGCCAGAGAAATATCTTAAATCCAGATGGATTTTCCAGCGGTTTTCGCTCATTTTGGCCCTAATCGGAAATTAGTTTGGAAATTAGTACGGACGAGGTGAGCGCCTACACATTAGCGCTTTAAGGTGGCCGACTAGAATTGATTGGGCTCCAAAGCTCAATAAAATCACTCTTAGATGAGAAATCATCCTCAAAATAATTTTATGACGATATAAAACGTAAAGACCAGGTTATGACTCAACCACCACCATACACAATAACTCTTGGCGCCGCCGATTACTTGGCGAAAATAGTGGAAATAGTGACCAGGCTTGAGCTCGGTCTTGGATTCAATAAAAATCATAATCTTCATAGAGAGAACCGCGCCCAGGCGATCTATGCGTCTTTAGCCATTGAGGGAAACTCGCTTTCTCTAAACGAAGTGACAGCCGTGATTAAGGGAAACGCGGTTGTGGGGACCCAGGCGGAAATCAAAGAGGTTAAGAACGCCTATGAGGCCTATGGCCAGATATTGGGGTTTGATCCATACTCAACCATCGACTTCCTGAAGGCTCACCAGCTAATGACGGTCGGCCTAATAAAAGAAGCCGGTAAATTTCGTAGCGGCGACGTTGGCGTGTTCGATGGCGACAGGGTAGCGCATATTGGCGCTCGCCCGCGATTTGTCCCTGGATTAATTGAGGAACTGTTCGAATGGGCTAAAAAGACAACCTTACACCCGGTTCTAAAAAGCGCGGCGCTTCATTATGAAATTGAAATCATTCACCCTTTCGCGGACGGTAATGGGCGGATGGGGCGGCTGTGGCAGACCTTAGTCCTCGCCAAATGGAAATCGCTTTTTCAATGGGTTCCGCTGGAATTATTTTTATATGAAAAGAGGCCTGAATACTATCAAGCTATTGAGAGCGCGAGAAAAGTCAATGATAGCGGCGTTTTCATTGAGTTTGCGCTTGCGGCGATTCTTGACGCTGTAAAAGAGCGGGAGAAGCGCCAAGAGCGGCGCCATGATCAAAATCAGCGCGACCTCGAACTTTCCAAAACCCACCTAGCGATTTTAAAGGCTCTCAAAACCGGAGACCTTTCGCGGAAGGAGATTTTCGCCTCCATTGGCCAGTATGGAGACACTCGCTCTTTCAGTCGTAACATCACGCCTCTTCTTAATGAGGGGCTTATTGAATTGACACATCCAGATAAACCAAATAGCGAATTTCAAAAATATAGGCTAAACGACAAGGGAAAAACGGTTATAAGTCCTTAATAAATCTCAAAACATTAATTTTTCAAAAATTAGATATACAAATACAATAAAAATATATAAAATTCTTTTTATAAATTAATAAATAATAATTTATAAGATTAAATGCAAAATTTGTTTCAAGGTGGCGTCAATCCGGTTTGATTATGGTGAAGCCTTTTTAAACGCTAGAAGTTAGTTTGCGGCTAGACTGGGGGCGCTACGCTGAAAGGCGTCTGATTGGCCTCTGGTTAAAGAGGTAAACGACCGGCTCCGGCCTTTTTAGCCAAGGCTCGGCTCTCAAAGCTTTCTAAAAGAGCCACCGCCACTTTGCGGGAGGTTTTTAATTTATCCCGAAAAGGCCCCGGCTCCACTGGGCCACTTACGGCTAGTTCTTTAAAAACCGCGTAAGCCGCCTCGTAACTCGTCTTATGAACATGGTAAAGGTCATCTAAGCGATAAAGCTCCCCGGTTCTAGTTAATAGCGCCAAGGCGGCTTTCCGGGAACGAGTCTCCTCAGGGGTTTGGGGCGGTAAGACTTGGGAGGTGGCTAAGGGGGTAAAACCATAAGCCAAGTAGGTTTGGGTCAGTCTTTCGATAAACTGGTTTTTGGACTCGTCCACTTTCGGCTCAAAGGATTTAAGGCGTAAAACGCCCTCTTCCCGGACGATTAAGCCACTCTTTTCCCAAAGGGCGATGAGGCTTAACAAGGCCCCGGCCGGGGCTAAGGGGGCTAAACGGGAGCGGATTTCCTCCAGAGACAAACCTGGGCTAAAGGGGTTTTCCCGATGGTAGAGGCTAAGTAAGGCTTTAAGCTTCTGGGTAAGGTTAGTGGCCTCGGCTTGATGGATAAAGATCTCCGGGGTCATGGCCACAATAACCCCTTTATCGGCCAAGATATGGGCCTCAGCCAAGGCCTTAGGGCCCAAGTCGGCCCGTAAGGCCAGCTCGCTAAAGGGGGTAAAGGAGCCGGGTCTTTCTTTAATGGCCAATTCCACCCGCTGCCGTAAAGCCCCTTCGTCTAAGGTTTTGTACTGGTTTAAGACCTCGGGTTTATGGCGGCGGCGTTTTTGCGGGGCTGGATCTAAGATCTCGCCGCCGCCCACGGTGATAGCCGGGGAGGTTAAACGGATGACCAACCGATCGCCCCGGCGAGCGGCGATGGGGGCCTTTAAGCGCAACTGGGCGTAATCGCTTTGCCCAGCGGTTAACTCCTCTTGGCTCATTAAGATGACTTTGGCCGGAAACTGACTGGCGGCTAAATGGACTTGGACCACCCGACCGTTTTTTAAGGTGAAGGGCGAGGAGTTGAGAAGGGCTAAGCGGGCGTCCAACATGTAAGAGGGCGATAAGCTTAAAGGGATGGCTAAGACATCGCCCCTTTTAAGCTCGGTGGTCTTAAGGTTAGCGAGGTTCAGGGCCGCCCTTTGCCTAGGGTAAGCGGTCTCCACGGTTTGGGAGTGGACTTGGATCCCCCGAGCTTTGGTCTCCAAGCCTAGCGGGTAAACCGTTAAAGAGTCCCCTAAGCTTATGGAGCCGCCTAAGACCGTCCCAGTGACCACGGTCCCAAAGCCGGGCCGGGTGAAGACCCGATCCACAGGCAACCGAAAGGTCCGACCGCTGGGTTTAGCCGGGCTCTCGGCTAGGGCTTTAAACAGAGTTTTTTTTAGATCGTCCAGCCCTTGACCGGTTTTAGCCGAGACCGGAATAATGGGCGGCTCGTTTTGGAAAGCCCCTTTGACTAAAGACCGGATTTCCTCTTGGACTAGTTCCAGCCACTCAGGATCCGGGGTCAGATCGATCTTGGTTAAAGCGACGATTCCCCAAGGGACGCCCAAAAGCTTTAAGATATCCAAGTGCTCGCGGGTCTGGGGCATGAGCCCATCATCGGCGGCCACCACCAGTAAAGCGATATCCACCCCGCCCGAGCCGGCCAGCATATGCCTAACGAACCGCTCGTGGCCGGGGACGTCAATGATCCCGGCTAAATGGCCATCCGGTAAGGCCAGGTGGGCGAACCCGTTCTCAATGGTGATGCCCCGCCGCTTTTCCTCGGCTAACCGGTCCGTGTCCACGCCAGTTAAGGCTAAGACCAGCGCGGTTTTGCCATGGTCCACGTGGCCCGCGGTCCCAATGATCCGGTTTTTAACGGTCGCCATTACCGGTAAAGAGCCACTAAAAGCCTTTTTTCCCGGGCCTCGTGGTTAGCCAGCTCAATTTCCGGGGCGGTGAGCCTTAGGTCCACGGTTTTGACCGGGCGGGGCCGCCGAGCTTTTAAGGGCTCCGGGGCTTTTTGGGCGGCTTTACGATACGGTTTCGCTTGCAATTTAGTCGCGGTCATGATCATCCTGTGGTTAAAAGGTAAGTCTTGGCCAGATGGAGGCCCAAAAGGACGCCCGCTAAACTTAAAATGAGGTTTAAGGCGATATTTAAGCCCGCTTCGCCGTACAAGCCCCTTTGGGCCAGATGGACCGTCTCAAAGCTAAAGGTGGAAAAGGTGCTTAGACCCCCTAAAAACCCGGTCCGGATCATCAAAATGACCCTGGGGGAGAAACCCAACTGTTTTTCCACCCCAAAAACGAGACCCACGAGGATTCCCGCGAGAACGTTAGAGACCAAAGTGCCTAAGGGAAAAACAAACCCGAGATAGATAGCTAGCTTGGTTAACAGAAACCGGCAAATTGAGCCAATGGATCCGCCAATACCCACGAACAACAATTCTATACCCAAAATAGACCTCATTTCAACCGGCGGGTTTAGAAAATAGCGTTTTGGCCCTGTCTAGGCCCAATTAAGAACTATAGCTGAAAATCCGGACCTAAATTGACCCGGAACCCCCCATACCGGAAAAGGGAGGTGGAGGCCCCTTTTTTAATGGCCTCCGCTATGAGGTCGTAATCATGGAAGACCGTCCCGGACAAAGAATCCACTTGAAAGTTAAAGAGCGAGGGCCACAAAGGGACGCTTGGCCCCACTAAGCCCACGTAAGCTTGGGCGGATAATTCTAACAACCTAGGCAAAGTCTTGTTGGCTAAAGAGGAGCCGGTGATAAAAACCACGTCCACGCTCGGGAGAAGGTACTCGGCGGCGGTGTCCGGCAGATCGCCGTCCTGGGGGTTCCGCTCCAAGATATAAAACTCGCGAGCCACTTCCTGGATGACTTCTAATCGAGGAAAATGGCCGATGACAGCCACTTTTTTCCCGCGAGCCATTTCCAAGCGGTGATCAAAGGCGGTCTCCCCGGCGACCTTAGAAGCGGCGGTTAGACCCTTAGCTAAAAGGGCCGAGTTAGCCGCCGCCGTGACCGCGGCGAGACCTAAAGCGGTTTCCGTTAAATCCCAAGATTTCAGCTTTAAAGCGAGGGTTTTGAGGTCTAAGCCGACTAAAGATTGGGGGTCCGGCGGGTTTACGCCGCCCTCATGGGGCAGAATATGGGCTAGACCGGTCCCGCCGAGGCTGGATTTGACGGCCACCCAATAGGTGACAATGGTCACGGCCTCCACTTTAGACTCTGGGGGAATAGATCCGATCAAATGGTCATAAAGACGCCATTTTGGCGATGAAAAAGGCATAAAAATCCTTAAGGTTTAGGGAACTGGGAAATAATACCATTTTTTGGGCTCTAAGGCGAATACCTATAAAACCGCTCTATTTAAAAGCTGAGCGTGGAACCAGCGACCCAGTTACCTGGTCGGTAAGAACTCCTTTAAACAAAAGAGCGTCATATTCACTAAAATAATGATTAATAATCTTTAAATGTTGTAATTAAGATGTATATAGTAGTATAAAAATTTATATAAAATTAATTGCAATTTTTTTTAGAAAAAATGAGTGATAAATATAGATAGAAGGACTTTAGAGCTGATAATCAAAAGCTTGATAGTTACGACGCCACAAGACCACTAACCCGGGAACTCCGCCGAATAAAATTGTAACTCATTAAAAATATTGAAGATTCTCAAATGAAGCCCTAAATAACGCCGTTAAAAAATACCGTAAAACTTCGTGGATGTTAATGGACTCTTAGTCCAAATTTCATCTAAAAATATTTAATGGCTCAAGATTCGGCTCAAGATTCGCCTTTGAACTCTAGGCCTAAAATCATCGTGGAATCGAATAAATTTATCTCTGAAATTTGGCCTTCGCTGGGCTCAATTGGACAATATGGATGATAATAGGTAATAAAGTTTATAAAAAAAAGGCTATTTGGTTTTATAAGCCACAAGGGGTTGATAGCTTTTGGGACGCTTAAATCCCCTGGCTAGCCATTTAGTCGGTTAAGTTGACAATAAAAATCTAGCCTTGACTCAACTTTAAAGTTGTGTCTTTGATAGAAATGAGATATTATCAAAAACATAAGGCGCGAGATCCTGGCGGCTAAACGTTTTAAGCTTACGGTTATTCGGGATAATTTCTTTTTATATGGGTTTTTCGCTCGCCCAAGAACCTTTAAAGAGCTTTGTCGCGTAGAGGCGCGGCGAGGCGGTTTAGGCGTTTTAGAGATTTTGAGAGTCCAGAGATTCCTCAAGATTAGCGCGTTTTGAGGTCCTCTGATGACTAAAAAAAGAATCCACACCTTAACCAACGATATCGTCTTTAAGATGGTATTTTTACATCTTCCAGAATGGATTAAGTTCCTTGTCGCGTATGCGC
>JAISRZ010000011.1 GCA_031273455.1 Deltaproteobacteria bacterium
CCCAGCTCCTCCTCCTACTCACCCCTCTCCCCTCCGAGCGAGACAGAGACAGAGCTAGAGAGAGAGAGAGAGAGAGAGAGAGAGAGAGAGAGAGAGAGAGAGAGAGCAAGAATCGTGCCAACTAGCAACGAATGTAGTCTATTTAAGCCTTTATCCATAAAAAAGTTCAAATACTGGCTATCCATAGAAATATAATGATCAGGATAAACTAGACGTTCCACTTTATGCCTTTTTTAACATAATAATTCAAAATTATTTTTTTATCATGAAACCCAGAACAGAATAAATAAAATTGGGTCATTACCTTAGCGCTCATAAAATTAGCCGTCAACCACTTTCTGACTATTTCGCGATTCGCCGTTTGACGCCAGCTTATTATTCTCACCTTATAGATCCTTCTAAGCGGCCCAAATGAGCCGCTTAGATTAAGGAGGTGGACTATGGTGGCAGACTGTGGGTGGACTATGGAGGATAGACCAAAGGGCCGGTAAGAGCGGTCAGAGGCTAAACTTACGTTGTCCCGAGTTAAACCAGGAGCTAACTAGTGACGCCAAAGGAATGAGGACGCCCGACCCCATTGACCTCTCTTAGCCTCTGACCCAATAATCTAGCGTCACTTAGCCGCGACTTTAAGAACCTCGGTGGTCACGATAACCTCACCAGGTTGAAGGACACCTCGATCATTGAACGCGGCGTTCTTCATGGTGAGCTGATACTCGCCACTTTTCAGAAAGACCAGTAGACCATTGGTTAAAGAATAATCCTGACCAATTTTAGCCGGAGTGTCGCCTAAAGTTAGCGCGAATACAGTTTCCACGCCGTTAAAAGCTTTTTCTGAGCTAAGATCGTAGCCTTGATTTAGCTTAAGAGGGCCGCCAGTCAAAATTGAGAGGACAACGTCCTTTTGAGCTCCAAACCTAAGCTCAGATATTTCCCTCCGCGATATTGGGTAAAGCTGACTCAATGGAAATTTGTTGTCGCTGATATCCAGTCTCGAAAGAGCGGTATTGCGTGAGATATCCAAGGCCCGAAGATTGTTATCGCTCGCTGAGATTGAGGTTAATTTAGCGTTGTGGGAGACATCCAAAACCTCAAGATTGTTATAACTAACGGTAAGGTACCTTAAGGCGGTATTTTTGGAGACATCCAATTGGCTAAAATTGTTATCCCAGACGTCAAGGCTTTCCAGCTCTGGATTATGGGACAAATCCAAAGAGCTAAGGTCGCTATGGGACACCCGCAGTTCCTTAAGGCTAGGATTATGGGAAACGTCCAAGGAGCTAAGATTTAAATCGTCCGCTAACAAAAACTCCAGGACAATGTTTTTTGACACATCCAAGGAGGTTAGTTTGTTGGCGCTCACAAAGAGATACTCAAGAGCGGTATTACGGGAGAGATCCAAGGAGCTCAGCTGGTCACCCCAGACAATAAGGTATTTTAGCGCGGGGTTATGGGACACATCCAAAGAGCTAAGGCCGCTCTTGAAGGCGTCAAGTTTCTCCAGGAGGGTATTTTGGGAGATATCCAATTCCAAATGATTGATTTCGCTCGCGGTCAGCTCCTTTAGGACGGCGTTTTTGGAAACATCCAAGGAACTTAGGGGATTGCCAGACACGTCCAAGTCCCTTAGGGCGGCGTTCTGGGAAACGTCTAAGGCGGTCAGGTTGTTATTCGGCGCGTAAAGGCTCTTAAGGGCGATGTTTTTGGAAACATCTAAGGCGGTCAGTTCGTTTCTAAAGATAAAAATCGTTTTTAAAGCGGTATTTTTGGCTATATCTAAGGCGGTCAGTTTGTTGAAAGATAGATCAAGATTCTCTAGAGCGGGATTTTTTGAGAAATCCACGGCGGTGAGTTCGTTGTTAGACGCTTCAATCGTCACCAGCGCGGCGTTTTTAGCGGTATCCAAGGCGGTCAGTTTGTTGTTATCGACTCTTAATATCTCCAGGGCTTTATTGTTAGAGAGATCCAAAGAGGTCAGTTCGTTTTCTGACACGACCAAGGCCGTTAGGGCGGCGTTCTTGGAAACATCCAAGGAGGCGATTTTGTTATAGGCCACGGATAGTTTCTCTAAGGCCGTATTCTTAGACACATCCAAAGAGGTGAAATTGTTGTCATGAACAGACATGACGGTCAGCGATTTCAGTGAGCTTAGGTCAAGAGAGCCTGACAAGCTCATTTTTTCAATAAATATTTCCTTCACCCGGTAATCGCCACCGCCAGCGTCAGCCCAAGTTACGCCAGTCCATTCCTGGCCATAGGCCGGGGCGGTTGACCAATTAAGTTTATCGTTGGGATCGTTTAGCGGGGTGTCAAAGGCTTTTAGCGATTTTACCTCTTCGCTGTTGTACGATGGCCCGGCTAAGACCTGGCCTGGGGCGAGGACCAGGATAAATAGGCCCAAAGCCAGAAGCCCTAGCTTAGTCAATAAACGGTTGACCGCTTGGTCAATACGCGAAAAGACAGCGCCGTTAAGGTTAGCGCTAAATTTACGAAGGGAATTCATTAGGGACCTCGTCAAATAACTTATTATCACCGTTGGATAACTATTGATAATTAAGGAAAATTATAAATTGTTATATGAAAAGCATTTTGATAATCACTTTAATAATTTAAATAACCTATTATAGCCAGGCGCCGCCGTAGTCACTGTCAAAAGTGCCTAACTTCCCGCCCACAATGGCCTCCCAGCGACTGTTTACCGATCGCGGCGCCTGGGACATCACCCTATCTTCCGCCGGACGCGACTTTCAGAATCTCGGTCTGAACGGAAGCCTTACGGAAATCTTGGCTTAAGCCGCTATGGATTTCGTCATTTTCCATGATAATTTGGTAGTCGCCAGCTTTGTGAAAGACCAGAAGGCCATTGGTCAAAGAATAATCCTTGTTGATCGTGGCCGTCTCGCCATTCAAAGTCAGGGAGAAAACGGTGTCAACCCCGTTAAATGTCATTTCCGAGCTAAGATCGTAGGCTTTACCAGTCACAAGAGGGCTTAAAGGCCAACTTGGCGGAATGACCCCAGTTTGATCGCCTAACGCCAGAGCCTGGAACCCCATTGTCGTCATTGGGTAAAGCTGACTTAAAGGCAATTTGTTACCACTGACTTCAAGGGCCTCTAGGGCGGTATTTTGGGAAACGTCTAAGGCGGTAAGTTTATTTTTCTTCACGGACAGGCTTTTTAAAGCGGGGCTATGGGTGACATCCAAGGAGCTAAGATTGTTCTCGCCGACATTAAGTTCCTCCAGAAGAGCGTTTCTAGAGACATCCACAGCGGTAAGTTTATTGTCTGCCACGGATAGTTTCTCCAGGGCCGCGTTCTTAGAAACATCCAAGGAGGTGAAATTGTTATTCTCAACCGACAAAGTTATCAATGATTTAAGTGAGCTTAGGTCCAGGGTGCCTGACAGTTTAGCGTCTTCAATTACGATTTCCTTTACCCGGTAATCACCCTCCCCAGCCTTAGCCCAGCTAACGCCAGTCCATTCTTCACCATAGGCCGGGGCGGTTGACCAATTAAGTTTGTCGTTAGGATCGTTTTGGGGGGTATCAAAGGCTTTCAGCGACTTAACCTCATCGCTATCGCGCGCCGGGGTAGCCAAGACCTGGCCAGGGGCGAGGAAAAGGCTCAATAAGCCCAAACCCAGAAGCCAGCGTCTAAGCGATAAGCGACTGACCGCTTTAACAAAATGTAAGGAGCCAGCCCGGGTTTTCCGAGCGCTTGATTGACGCCTAGTTTTCCTGGGCCAACCTGGTAAATCCGCGTGACTAAGCTGGGACATTTTAGAGCGTCCTTATAAATTTCGCCGACTTAAGGCGCAAGTCTGTTGGGCGACTTTCCAATTAGCGTCACCACCTCTTAAGGTCGCGACCTCTTAAGTTATTGGGAATTCTGACATAAATTAGATCATTTTAGCCAAAGCTTTTTTTCTGGTCAAAGACTTTTTGACATTTCCTTGACTCTTTTTCCGTAATCTTAAGGCAGGTCTAGATTTTATACTTTTTTACTTGACGCGTAACAGGGGAATTGATAGTAGTTTCATCTTTATCGCGTCTTTATGGAATAATCTGACTATAATAATATAAATATCATTGATACAAAATTATTCGCTCCCCCCTTTTTCTAAAAACGCTTTATAATTTAAATAAACGTATCTTTTAAGATTAAAGAATTGTTAATTAAAGTATATAACATTTTTATCACAATTTTTTAATAAAAACACACAATAAATTATTTAATAACGACTTACTTTATTTAATTACTCCACAATAGCGCGCTATTGACATTCCGCTCACCTTGTGTTATGTTATCCTATTCATTTGTTTTTCGCTAAACCTGGCTCTCACTTGGCTAGCGCTTAGCCATTATTGCAGGCCCTAGCGAAATAATCCTTAACTAACAAGCTAAGACTTAACGTCTTATGAGGTATATATGGCCAGTGTTAATAAAGCTATTTTATTAGGTCACCTAGGTCAGGACCCGGAATATCGAACCGCTAAAACCGGTAAGAAATTCGTCACCTTCAGTTTAGCCACTTCCGATCGCTGGAATAACGAAGACCGCGTGGAGTGGCACAAAATCGTCTTGTTTGAGCGGACCGCCGAAGTCGCCAAAGAGTATCTGCGTAAGGGCAGTCAGGTCTATATCGAGGGGCGTATTCAGACTAGGTCTTGGGAAGACCAGCAAGGGATTAAACGCTACACCACGGAAATAATCGGCAACAACCTGGTTATTTTGTCCCGGAAGGATAGCTACGCCAACCAACCGACCGCCCCAGCCCCCAGCCCTTTAGCCAATGATCTTGACCAAGAGCCTTATGAGCCACCCCTAGCGGCCCAATCCGTGGCGACCCAACCCGTGGCGGCCCAAGCCAAAGTCGAGCCGCCTAAAGCGCCCCAACCCCCGGTGGAGCCACCTAAAGTTGAGCCCCCAGCGGTGGATCCTCCCCAAACCACGACCCCTAAGGTGGAAGCCCCTAAGGTCGAGCCGCCAGCGGCGGAACCGCCCCAAGCCACGGCGCCCCAAGCCGCGATTCCCAAAGTTGAGCCGCCCGCGGTGGAAGCGGTGGTCGAGGAGATTCCCGATGATGAGACGCCCCCCCTGCCCTCGGACGGGGATCTGCCGTTTTAACTGGCTAAACTATGGCCTCGCCTTTAAGGGCTTAGACCCCCGGCTAACCTTGGCCGTTACCCCCAGCTTCTAACCTTAACGCTAACCATAACGGTTGGCCGCTTAACCTCTCCCATTAACCTTTTAACGACCTCATGGCCGCCTTAAGCCTTAAAGGCTTAAGGCGGCGGTTAATTCTAGGTGGTAAGGCGTTGGGTGTTTCCGGCTTATTTTTTTTAAGGCCAGGGCGCGGGTTTTAGGGGTCTTATTGGCCCCCTTCTTCGGGGCGGGGCTTATGGCTACGACAAAGGCTTAGGGCTTAGGGCTTAGACCCGTAACTTAAGTTTGTTTTTCAAGGAAGTTTAAATAAGGCTTTTTTGGTTCCAAAAGGCTAAAGGCGGTATTTAGTTTTGAGCTTAGCGGGCGGGGTTTAAGATCGTTATTTTCGGGTTATTTATTAACAATTATCATTTTACGTCATAAATATTTTATTTTATTTTTAGTTTTACTAACAACATTCTAATATACCTTAAAACAGCTTTATTAGATCGCTTTCCCGCGACCCTCTCCTTTAGGCGCTTTTAAATCCTCGATTAACCTCGCCCCCGTCTTTTCAAAAGCCCTGACCTAACCTTCTGGGCTAGGCGGCCAACAGGGCGGACCTTGGTTTTCTTAGATTTTTAGGCGAAAAAAGGCGGGGTCAAGGCCAACCCCGCCGAAAAAAAAATATGATTAGATGGCTTAAAGACTATTAATAATCGTCCTCATCGTCATCGTCAAAGTAGTCATCGTCCTCATCGTCAAAATCATCCTCGTCATCGTCATCGTCATAGTCGTCATCGTCGCTAAGGAAACTGTCTTCCTCATCGTCCAACTCTTCCTCAACGAAATCCTCATACTCGTAGCGGGTCATCAGATCCTCGACCTCAGCGGGCGCGGGCGAGCTGAGCTTAATCAACCAACCGTCCTCGTAAGGATCCTCCAAAATGACTTCCGGCGTGTCCAATAAATCGTCATTGACCGCGAGGACTTCCCCGCTTAGAGGGGCGATAATCTTTAATCCTCGGCCTCGGCCAGCGAAGACATGCCCGATGGTGTCGTCTTTGGCGTACTCCTCGCCCTCCGAGGGCAGACGGATCTTCGAAAGCTCCGTGTAATCCCTTAAGGCTTCCTCAGTCAACCCGATGGTGGCCTGGCGTTCGTCGTCCAGACGCACCCAGACCAGTTCCGTGGAGTATTTCAGCTTATTCAAGTCCAAAAATAGCCTCCTCTTGCCGCCCTTGAGGGCCAAAAAGCTATAGCGAGCCACCGGATTGGCGTCCGGTAAAGGGTGATTTATGATAGGCCCTTCGGGCTTAGAACCAGATTTAAGGCCTTAATTTAGGCGTGATTAGCCTAGCCTGGCCACGCTAAATCGCGCGCCAGGCGATCATAGAAAAACTACTTACCTTAAGAGCCTAATAAATTCAAGATATTTTTCTTCTAAAGGCCCAACTATTTTCCTTTCCGGGTCTTTTAACCTTAACCCCTTGAAAATAAGCCTTTTTTCTGGGCTTAGTCTCCCTATGGCCTTGCGAGGTTAACTTAAAGCCCAACGAAAAGGCTTAACCCAAAGCCCTATAAGGCGCTAGAATAGCCCCCCACGGTTCTTTGACCAGCCCCAACCTTAGGTAATTAAAGGGTTTTAACCTATGCTCCGCCAATTTCGCTTAACTTTAGGCTACCTCTCCATCCTACCCTCGCCCCGAGGCTACCCCAACGAGTCTGAGCTGGGTAAAATGGCTGGTTATTTCCCGCTTTTAGGCTTAACCCTTGGCTTGATTTTAGCCCTAGTTTGGCTTATATTGGGGGCCTTGAGTCTGTCCGGGTCATTTAACGCCATCATAGTGGTCATCGCCCTGGCTATCCTCACCCGCGGCTTCCATCTTGACGGTCTGGCCGACACGGCTGACGCCCTCCTGTCTCACCGCTCGGTTGAGGAAAAACTGGCCATTCTTAAGGACTGCCACTTAGGAACCTTTGGGGTCGCGGCCATTGTTTTAGACCTCCTCCTCAAAATTAGCCTTATAACGGAAATGATGACCCTAACCTCGGCTTTGGTGGGGTTAATTTTAGCCCCCGTCTGGGGCCGTTTAGCCGCGTCCGTGGTGGCGGTTAAAGGGACTTACGCCCGCTCGTCCGGCGGTTTAGCCCATTACGTGGTGGATGGGGCTGGGTCCGCCGAGTTTCGGTTAGCCGCTCTTAGCGGTTTGATCATTAGCTTATTGGCCGGGCTAACTGGCCTCATAACCGCTTTCGGGGTCTTGGCCTTAGGCTTCTTTTTGGCCTATATCTGGCGAAAAGCCTTAGGCGGGGTCACCGGGGACCTTTTAGGGGCCACGGTGGAGATAGGGGAAATAGCCGCCCTTTTGATCTATGTTCTCTTAAACGCTAAACCATAAGCTTAACCCATAAACGCTTAACCAATAAATCCTTTAACCCTTAAACGGTTAACGACAGTTAAGCCTAAAGGCGACCATCGCGATTAAAAATGACTATTGAAATATCTTACGAAAATGGCTCTTTTATCGCCCCAATTAAAGCGGGGATAGTGAAAATCGAAGGCGACGGGGTGGGCCCAGAAATCTGGCGGGCCGCTGAGCCCATTTTTTTAGAGGCCGCCAAAAAAGAAGGCTTTGAGGTGGTTTTTATTGAGGCCTTGGCTGGGGAAAGAGCCTACCAAGAAACTGGCTCGGCTTTACCGGTCGCGACTTTAGAGGCTTTAAAAAAATACCGGATTGGCTTAAAAGGCCCTTTAGGCACCCCCACGGGCGGGGGCATTAGAAGCTTAAACGTGGCCATCCGGAAGGCTTTGGATTTATACGCCTGCGTTAGGCCAGTGAAACACATCCCCGGGGCCCCCAGCCCTATGAAAAACCCCGAAGGCTTGGATCTTCTAATCTTTAGGGAGAACACTGAGGACGTTTACGCCGGGCTCGAGTGGCCAGCCAATAGCTCGGAAGCCCAAAAGCTCATCCAGTTTTTACGCGATGAGCTGGGCGTCCAAGTGGACAGTCAGGCGGCCATTGGCCTAAAACCCATGAGCGAAACTAACTCCAAAAGACTCATCCGCTTAGCCCTAGCCTGGTCCATCCGCGAGAAAAGACCCAGTTTGACCTTAGTCCATAAGGGCAACATCATGAAGTTCACGGAAGGGGCCTTTTTAAAGTGGGGGCAAGAGTTAACCGGAGCCGAGTTTAGCCAAGAGGCGGTGGTTCGGGCCGAGGCCAAGGAAAACGATCCGCGTTTAATCGTTAAAGATTGTATCGCCGACAACATGTTCACCCAAGTTTTATTAAGGCCGAGCGAGTACAGTTCCATCGCGGCCCCCAACTTAAACGGCGATTACCTTTCGGACGCCTTAGCCGGGCAAATCGGCGGCCTAGGGCTCGCCCCCGGGGCTAACCTGGGCGAGGGTTTAGGGGTCTTTGAGGCCACCCACGGCACGGTCCCCGCCCGGAAAGGCTTGGACATGGTTAACCCCTCCTCCTTACTATTGTCCGGGGCCATGGCCTTTGACCACATTGGTTGGCCGAGCGTGGGCCAAAGGATCCGGGCGGCCATTGGCCAGACTATTAAAGAAGGTTTCATGACTTACGATTTAGCCCGCTTAGCCGGCCTAAACCCCATCGGGACCATGGCCTTTGGCCAAGCGGTTTTATCTAGACTCTAATATCTTAGGCTCTTACCTATAAAGACGATGACCTTATGACAGCTTTGAACCTAACCCGTAAACTTATCCAAAGCCACTTAACGAGTGGGGAAATGGTCGTGGGCCAAGAGATTGGTCTCGCCATTGACCAAACCTTAGCCCACGACGCCACTGGCCAAATGGCCATGCTCCAGTTTGAGGCTTTGGGCTTTCCCAAGGTGGCCACCAAGCGCTCCGTCTTTTACGTGGATCACAATATCCTCCAAATAGGCTTTGAGAACGCCGATGACCACGCTTACCTGGCCTCGGCGGCCAAAAAGTTGGGGGCTTATTTTTCCAAAGCCGGCAACGGCATCTGTCATCAGGTTAACTTAGAGTCTTTTAGTCGCCCGGGCGATAGTTTACTTGGGGCCGACAGCCACACCACCACCGCTGGGGCGGTGGGGGAACTGGCCATTGGGGCGGGCGGCTTGGACGTGGCCGTGGCCATGGGCGGGCAACCCTTTTATTTACCCATGCCCGAGGTTTACGGGATTCGGCTGGTTGGCTCCTTAGCCCCCATGGTTAGGGCCAAAGACCTCGCTTTAGAGGTCTTAAGGATCTTAGGGGTCGCGGGCGGACGGGACAAAATCCTGGAGTTTTTTGGCCCAGCTTTGGAAAACCTCTCGGTCACCGAAAGAGCCACTATCGCCAACATGAGTATTGAGACCGGGGCCATCACCGCGGTTTTCCCGGCGGACGGAAAAACCCGGGAGTTTTTAGCGGAAAGGGGCCGGGCCATAGATTTTACCCCTTTAGCCGCTGACCCCGAGGCCACTTACGATAAACTTATCTCCATTGATCTAGCGACTTTAACCCCCTTAGCCGCTGGCCCCCATTCCCCGGGGAACGTTAAACCAGTGTCGGATATCGCCGGGTTGCCAGTGGACCAAGTGGCCATTGGCTCCTGCACCAACTCCTCTTTGGCGGATCTATTGACGGTGGCGGCCATTTTAAAGGGTCATAAGATTCCCCCGAACGTTAGCTTAGTCATCGCCCCGGGCTCGCGGGAAGTGTACTTGGCCTTAGCCAAAGCCGGGGCTTTAGCGGACTTTATCGACGCTGGGGCTCGGATAATGGAAGTGGCTTGCGGTTTTTGCAATGGCGTGGGCCAAGCCCCGAAAACCAATGGCGTCTCCTTAAGAACCTCCAACCGGAACTTTCCGGGGCGAAGCGGGACCCCTTCGGGCCAACTGTACTTAGTCAGCCCAGAGACGGCGGCTTACTCGGCCTTAAAGGGCCATTTAGCCGACCCGCGGGATCTAAGACACATTAACGTCCCGGAACCCCAGATTACGCCGGTGGATCTCTCTTTGGTCGTCCCCCCGGCCCCGGCCAATGAGGCTTTGGACTTGGTTATCGAAAGGGGCCCCAACATCGCCCCGCTCCCCAGGTTTACGCCCTTACCCGAAACTTTAACGGCTAAAGTGACCTTAACTTTAGGCGACAACGTCACGACCGATGACATCTTGCCCGCCGGGGCCCATATCTTAGCTTTACGGGCCAATATCCCGGCCATTTCCAAGTATATCTTTCATAACATTGACCCGACCTTTCCGGAGCGGCAGTTAAAGGGGCCCGGGATCGTGGTGGCGGGGGTCAATTACGGTCAAGGCTCGAGTCGCGAGCACGCGGCCTTAGCCCCTCGCTACTTAGGGTTAGCCGCGGTCTTGGCCGTCAGCTTCGCTCGGATCCACAAAGCTAACCTCATTAACTTCGGTATTTTGCCTTTAGAGTTGGTGAACCCGGAGGAGCGGGCCTTATTTACCCCTGGGCAAACTATTACCGTGGATCTAACTAAGATCGCGGCCGGGGCCATTTTAACCGTTCAGATCCCGGCCCTAAATAAAGACATTTTGGCTAAGCTCGCCGTGTCCGAGCGGGCCGCGGCCACTTTAAAAGCCGGTGGGTTATTGGCCCAACTAGCGGCCAAAGCTTAAGGAGGGCTCATAATGGCGAAAACCGCTTTCCTCTTTCCTGGCCAAGGGGGTCAGTTTGTCGGTCAGGGCCAAAAGTTTCTGGATAAAGGCCCCTACCTGGCCGACCTTTGGGCCTTAGCCGAAGAGATTTCTGGCCTTCCCATTAAAAAAATTAGCTTAGAGGGCCCGGCGGCCACTTTAAACGACACCTTAAACCTGCAGCCAGCCATCTTATCTTTGTCCTTGGCCTTAGCCAAGATCTTGGTGAGCGAAGGGGCTGAGCCTATAGTGGCCGCTGGCCACTCCTTAGGGGAGTATGGGGCTTTAACCTTAGCTGGGGTTATCACCGAAAAAGAAGCCTTAACCTTGGTTTCGCTCCGGGCTAAACTGTGTCAAAAGGCCGCCCTTGACCACCCCGGGGCCATGGCGGCCATCTTAAATATCGATAGCTCCGAGGTGGAAAAGCTTTGCGAATTGGCCTTAGGCGTGGGGACGGTGGTGGCCGCCAACTACAACACCCCGACCCAAACCGTGGTCTCCGGCGAGGTTAAGGCCGTCTCAGCCTTAGTCCGCTACGCGGAGATGAAAAAAGCCAAAGCCCTGGTCTTACCGGTCTCCGGGGCTTTCCATAGCCCTTTAATGAGCGAGGCCGCCCGAGAAATGGCCGAGCTTCTAAAAGAAGTGGACTTTAAAAAGCCGCGATTTCCGGTTATTCCCAACGCTAAAGGGGAACCCGTGGACGATCCGGCTCTTTTAAAAGAGCTACTCATGGAGCAAATGGTTTCCCCCGTCCACTGGGTTAAGACCTCTAAGGCTATCAAAGACTTTAACCCCACGGAAATCGTGGAGTGTTGGCCCAAGCTCTTTGTGGGCTCGCTGGTCAAAAAATGCCCGCCTCTAGACCAGAACGCCATTTACCGGGTCCCGGCTTAACCCCCCCGGTTAAAGCCTCTCGCGGCCCCTTATTTTTAATAGGGGGCCTTATCTTCGTCTTTTTATTAGGCGTTTTTTGGGCTTTTTTGGGTTTACTCCCTGACCCTTTGGCCACGGCCAAGTGGCCTTTCTCCACCCGGGTGACTGACCGTAACGCCACCACTTTAACCACCTTCCCGAGCCCTCTTGGTTACCAAGAAAACCGGCGGCTAGCCGACTTTAGCCCGTACTTAGTGGCCAGCGTCTTAGCCGCTGAGGACCACCGGTTTTATTATCACTTAGGTTTAGACCCCTTGGCCGTGGCTCGGGCCTTAGGCCAAAACCTAAAGGCCAGGTCTTTAGTTAGCGGCGGCTCGACCATCACCGCCCAGTTAGCTCGCCTGTCTTTAGGCTTATACCCCGGGCCCAGGACCTTTTCCCGGAAGTTAAAAGAACTGTGGGTGGCCCTTTTAATTGAGCGTCACCACTCCAAAGACGAAATTTTAGCCTCTTACTTAAACTCGGTCCCCACTGGGCCCTTAAGCTGGGGTTTGGCCACGGCCAGTTGGGAGTATTTAGGTAAAGACGTCCAGTACCTCTCCCCCGCGGAAGCCGCCTTTTTAGCCGCTTTGCCCAAAACGCCCCATCTGAACGATTTTCCGCGGTTAAACCAAAGGCGGGCCTGGATCTTGGGTCGGTTAAAGGCGAAAGGCCTCTTGGACGAACCCTCTTACGTTAGGGCCATTAAGGAGCCCTTGAGCCTAAAAGCCCCGCGTCGGCCCTTTTTGGCCCCCCATTTTTTAACCCGCTTAAAGGGGCGGGATCTAATTCCCGCTTTAGCGGCTCCCGCTTCTTTAGCTCCCGCCTCTTTAGGTCCCGGCGCCTTAAAGGCGCCCCCAACCAGCCCCCTTAAAACCACCTTGGATCTAACCATCCAAAAGGACCTGGAGAAGATGGTGGCGGACACGGCCAGCGATCTAGCCGCCTTAGGTTTAACCCAAGCGGCGGTGGTGGTTTTAAGTTTACCTAAGCGGGAGGTCTTGGCTTGGGTGGGCTCAACCGACTTTTTTGACCCCCAGGAGGGGCAAAACGATGGGGTCTTAGCCTTAAGGCAACCGGGCTCAGCCCTAAAGCCCTTTATCTACCAACTGGCTTTGGAGGAAGGGTTAATCACCGCTGGGACCATCCTCGAGGATGGGCCCATTGACTTTAGCTCTTCCCAGGGCTCTTTCACCCCGAGAAACTACGGGGAGACTTACCACGGGCCCGTTCCGGCCCGGGTGGCTTTGGCGAGCTCCTTAAACATCCCGGCCATTAAGCTAATTAAGGCTTTAGGGCCGAAAAAAGTCTTAAAGCGCTTAAACGCTTTGGGCTTAAACTTTAAGGACGATAGCGACTTTTACGGCTTGGGTTTGGCTTTAGGGAACGGGGAAGTCAGTTTATTGGCCTTAACCAACGCTTACGCATCAATGGCCTTAAACGGGGCCTCCGGGGAACCCCAAACGTTAGCCGCGGATCCCAAACCCGCTGGGGATAGACCGAAAACCCTGAGCCTTATGGATCCCGGGGCGGCCTTTATCGTCAGCCACATCTTAGCCGACGATGGGGCCCGGGCTTTAGGCTTTGGCCGGGGCGGGGTTTTAGCCACCCCTTACCCGGCCGCGGTCAAAACCGGAACTAGCCAAAACTTTCGGGACAACTGGTGCGTCGGTTACACCGAGCGCTTCGTTATTGGCGTTTGGGCCGGCAATTTCCAGGGCCAGCCCATGGGGAAAGTTTCTGGGGTCACCGGGGCGGGCCAGTTATGGCGGAAGATCGCCGATTACTTAGTGACGCGTTACCCGCCGGGGCCGCTAAAACCTATCGCTGGGGTCGTGGCCAACGAAATCTGCCCCATAAGCGGGTTATTAAAGGGCCCTAAATGCCCCAATGGGGTCAGGGAGTATTTTTTATCCAAGCTCCCTTTCCCCAAAGTTTGCGATCACGATCTCATGGGCCAAAACCTGGCCCCGGAGCTGAGCTTAACTTTAATCTCCCCGAAAAGCCAAGAGACTTACGCCGTGGACCCAAGCTTAGCCCCCGACTATCAACTTTTAGCCACTAAAGTCGTAGTGGGCCCGGCCATTAACGAAGTTAGGTGGCTGATTAATGGCTCCTTAATCGCCCGAAAAACGCCCCAAAATGGCCGAGCCCAGGCCTTTCTCCCTTTGGAGCGCGGTTATATTAAGCTCACGGTTTTGGGCCTGAAAAACCAAGATATCGTGGCCGAAACCTCGGCCAACTATTTAGTCAAATGATCCCCTGGCCCCTGAACTCCCCTTTGTCCACCCCCTTAGCTAAGCGGACCGGTTTAGGCCGGACGCGCTTAGAGATTTTAGCTAAACGGGGTTTAATCACCTCCATTGATTTATTGGCGGTTCCGCCGGTCTCTTACAAAGATCGCCGCCGGGTCATCAGCGTGGCCGAGGCCGAGGACCGCCGCGACATCGTCTTCATTGGCCGGGTGGTGGCCAACCGCCAAGGGGTCTCGGCCCGGGGGACGCCCTGGCTGAAGGTGGAGGTGGTGGATGGCGACGATCTAGTCGTCATTTGGTGGTTTCGGTCCATCCCCTACTATAGCCAAGTGGCCCGGAAGGGCGAAACCTTGGTCATCGCGGGCCAGATTGTCTTAGACGATCGCGGTCGAGCCTCCATGACCCATCCGGACATCTGCCCAGCCGAAAAGGCCATGGAGAACTTTTTAGGGGTTAAACCCGTCTATCGGGTTTACCCCGGGGTTCCGCCCGCCACTTTAAAAAAAGTCCTTGAGGAAATCTTACGGGATCTGCCCCAGTGCCCCCCGGTTTTGCCGCCCGAGTGGGTTGAAAGTCACGGCTTAATGGACCCGGTGACCCTTTTGGGCGTCATCCATCAGCCCCCGCCCAACCCCGGGCCCTTGCCCTTACCCACCGGCAGTCGGGCTTATCGGCGGTTAGCCACCTTGGAGCTAATGTTTTGGCGGTTATTGATCTTAACCGAAAAGACTAGGCGGGCGGTTAATGGCCCTTTAAGAGTAAGATCCGTGGACTTAAAGGCTGGGGAGGACTTTTTAGCCCAGCTCCCCTTTGCCCCGAGCCCCGAGCAACTGCGGGTGGCTGGGGAGTTTATTGGCGATCTCGCTTCCGCGAAACCCCTAAACCGCCTATTGCAAGGGGAAGTGGGCTCCGGAAAAACCGTGGTGGCTGGGCATATGGCCGCCCTCATCTTGGCCCAAGGTCGGCAAGTGGCTTTTTTGGCCCCCACGGAGTTATTGGCTCGGCAGCACTATGATTTTTTAAGCCCCATCTTTCGCTCTTTGGGCCATAATCCGGCCTTATTGACTGGGGCCTTGCCCTTAAAAGAAAAGCGCGAGGTTTTAAAAGGTCTGGCCGAGGGGTCCATTGGTTTAGTCGTGGGGACCCAAGCTCTTTTATCCAAAAGCGCGGTTTTTAAAGATCTGGGTCTAGCCATCATTGACGAGCAACAGCGCTTTGGGGTGCGGCAAAGGTTAGCTTTAGCCCAAAAATCCCCGGGGCTCGATTTAATGTCCATGAGCGCCACGCCGATTCCGCGGTCTTTGGCCCAAGTCATCTACGGGGACTTGGACATCTCGGCCATCCAAGGCTCCATTCCCGGTCGCAAACCCGCCATCACCCAAACTTTCGCGGAAAAAGACTTTGAGACGGCTTACCGGTATTTTTTTAATCAGGTCCGCTCCGGGGAGCAAGGGTTTGTGGTGGCCCCGCGAGTGGGCGAGGACGAGGAGTTAGAGACTTTAAGCCAACCCGCTTTAATTCCCGGGCTAGCGTCCGAGGATCCCAGCCTCTTTAGCGATTTGGGTATCCACGAGTACGCCGTCCCCGGGCGCTTAAGTGTCCCGCCCCGGGGGCGGGACGTCCAACGGATTGAGGCTTTTATTAAAGAGCGAGCCCCAGACCTCACCGTGGGCGTGGTCCACGGTCGCCAAGAGCCGAAAGTTAGAAACCAAGTCATGGCCGACTTTCGGGCCAAAAAGTTGGATATCCTCATCGCCACCACCATTATCGAGGTCGGGGTGGACGTGCCTGGGGCCAATGTGATGCTGGTGGAGGCGGCCGAGTTTTTTGGCTTGTCCCAACTCCATCAGTTAAGGGGCCGCATTGGTCGGGGCGGGGGCCAAGGCTTATTTTTAGCCCTCCTTTCCCCCCACGCCGGGGATAAAGCCCAAAAAAGGCTGACCGCCTTAAAAGAATGCCAAGACGGCTATCTTTTGGCGGAAAAGGATCTAAAACTAAGGGGCCCAGGCGAGGAGATGGGCTTTAAGCAATCCGGTTGGCCGTCCTTTAGTTTTGTGAAACTGCCCCAAGATCTGGACTATTTACCCCAGGCTTTGGCCCTAGCCGATGACCTCTGGCCGAAGCTCAAAAACTGGCCGGATTTAGCGGAGCGCTTAACCCTTTTAGCCCAAGAACTGGCCGTCTTGCCCCAGGAGATCGAAGGATCGCTGGCGGTGTAAGATCTTTTTTTTGGATCTTACGGCCCCGAAGGCTCCTAACCGCTCTAGACGCGGCCTACCCTTTTTTGGGTTTTAATTAAACCCGTCTTTTTTACCAGGAGCGCGACTCGCCTTTAACCCTGGCCCCTAAAGAGCTTCTAGCCAGCTTCGAGCTTAGGGTCTTTCGGCTTTCCGCCTACGACCGCCCCTTATGACCTTTTTGGCCTTAAGCCGCGAACCTTTCTCGCCGCGACTTTGACGCTTCGGGGTTAACTTAGCCTAAGCCTAATGGGGCTTAGGATTTGGGGTTCGCTTTGGGCTTAAGGGGCTAGGGCGGCTAGAGGCCACGGGCTTAAACGCGCGATTGAAAAGCGGTTGAACGGTTTAGGATCTCTGGGTTGATGTATTTCCCAATAAATTACTTGTCCAGATATCAGTCATCATAATAAGAAATAGTAGAGTTTAAATACTGGAAATCAATATCCGCAAGTTGTGGAATTTGGATTACTTAGATGATGTGTGGCTGGTGGCGGAAGGCCTTGAAGTTAGAGGGAGCTTAGAGGTCAGGCTATGGCCTTAAAAGCGGGGTAAACCCAAGTCAGAGGATGGTCAGGAAATCAGATGACGCTCGGAAGTTAGACGGTGGCCAGGAAGTCAAGAGTTAGTGATAGCATGTTTCATTAGTCAGGGGTGAAGCGTTGTGGCCTAATGAGGGTTTAGGACGTGTCTGGTAATCTGTCAAGATAATTGTTTTAAAATATATTGTTAACAATGATATACCAATAATAATAGAAAGAATTAAAATCAACTTAAAATTAGCTATTTGAAGCAACCTCGCTCAAAAAAGCGCCACAAGCCTCAGGGCCTCTGTCTAGAGGCCAAGTTTACCTACCCTAAGGCCCAAGCGAGATGGGAAGGTTTTTTCGCTAAACCAAGGCCCCTGGCTTTTTGAGGAGGTCGCTCGCCAGGCGACGCCTTGGAAAAAATTATACCTGGCCCGTCGCTTTGAGAGAGGCGGAAAGCCGCTTCACTTCTTTTAGCGACAACCCAGTGATTTTTACAATGTCGCCAACAGGCATCTTAGAGAGAAGCATATTTGTGGCTACTTCCTGGCGCTCTTCCTGGCGCCCTTTCTGGAGCCCTTCGTCATACCTAGAGATCGCATCTCTTAGAGCTTTATCTCTGGCTTCAGCTAACAGCTCTGGCTTGCGCGTCGCCGCTTAAAATTACCAGCTGGTCGCTGGCTTCTTTAATATGTAAGCGTTCACCCAAGTAATATAGACGGACATCTCTAGATCTCAAGACTTGAGGCCAATGGCCTTCCTTCCTTGGCCCCGTTAGCTTGTCGGGGTCTTTATAAGTCCTTTTTAGCCACTATCTCAGAGGGGACGCT
>JAISRZ010000005.1 GCA_031273455.1 Deltaproteobacteria bacterium
AAAAGCTTCTTCCACCCCCAGAGCGTCTAATTTCAGTAAACAGTCTAGGGTTTTTTTGGCCCACTTTTGGGCCGTATCCTTATCGTCCACCAGGTCCATCGCTTGGGCTAGGGGCCACATGGCGGCTTTAACCTCCAGATTGGGCACTTCCAGGGTTAATCGCTTGTCTGATCCATCGCGGAACGCTTCCTTAATCGTCAGGTAGCCAGCCTGTAACAAGAGAACCTCTGGAGGTATCCGCTTAATATCGTCAATTTCAGTATCCCGCTTGTAGATAATTTTATTTTTATTGAGCCAATCCGGGTCCTTTAGAGCTTCAACGCTCACTTGGCGAAGAAAATTAGGCGTACCAGTTGTGTACCAGTAACTGTCTGTTTCAGCTTTCTTAAGGCAAGAGAGAACCGACCAGGGATTGTAAACCCGGGTATTTCCGTCCCAAGAGTAGCCATCATACCAGTCCCGAATCATTTTTCTTAAATCATTCCCATCGCTTCCTGGGGTCAGACAATCATTCATAATGAGACGCTCTATAGTTTGTTCCTGGCGATCGCTAAGCAGATCCTCTAGATCCTCCGCGGTAAAGCCACAAATAGCGGCGAACGCGCGGTCGAAAGTTATGTCGTTAACGAAGTTTAACCCAGAGAAAATAGAGAGTTGGGTGAATCGGCTCACTCCGGTTATGAAGATATGGCCAACTTTATCAAGGTTGGATTTAAGCGTGGCGTAAAATCGCTTTAAGTATTGGCGAAATAGATCAGCCTTGTCTGGATCTTTGAGATGCGAAACTATTGGGGCGTCGTACTCATCGATGAGAATGGCTACCTTCGTCTGATTGATGTCTGTTTTTTGTTCGGAAGCGTTCTTTTCTATTAGCTCCTTTTTATTTTTGACTTTCGCGTAGCGGAGCGTAATAAGCCAATTCAGCATAGAGACTGGATTTTCTTTCTCTATCTCAACCCCTGCGTTAGCGGCTATAGCTTCCAACAAGCCAGACAATTTTTCCTCCATGGATCCCAGGTCATTATCGGTGACACTGAACATGTTCAAATTAATAACCGGGTAAGGAGTCCACTTGTAGTTCGATTGGTCGATCCAAAGCCCCTCGAACAGTTCCCGTTTCCCCCTAAGGATACAATCAAGGGTATTAAGTAGAAGGGATTTCCCGAATCGCCGGGGCCGGGCTAGGAAAAACGGGTCAGACCGTTTAGCGATTTCATACAAAAACTTAGTCTTGTCGGCGTAATAATCACCGTTTTGACGGATATCGGCGAAATCGGTCGCGCCCAGGCGTAATATTCTTACGGCCTGGTCATTTTTGACCACGAGGGGCTCAGTTGAATCATTCTTCTCCACGCTAATATCCTCCATCAAGGACAATCTTAGGCCAATGATAAAGCGCCTAGGTTCGAGTCCTAAGATAAAGATTAAAATCCTACTTGGAGCCTAGTTTGCGCCTAGGTCGCGGCCTATCCGTAAATCCTGGACTTCTTAGCTATATATATCGCGTTTAACGCGTCTTGTCTAATTTAATTTCGTTAAGCGGGGAAAAAGGCTCTTGGGTTAGCTTGAGTCTCGTCTAGCGATGGGGGTTTCCAGGGTGTTTGGAGGCTTAAGAGCCCAAAGCGAACAGCTAATAGGCGCGGTTTATATCAGCGTCAACGTGGCCTCCGTCCATCGGGGCTCAGACGATTAGTGTTTTTAATTTCCCGGTTATTTTAGCTTTTAATCTATAAATAGACATTAATTATATGGATATTTGATTTATAGATTGATCAGTTCAAGGCTAATGGCGGTTTAGGAGTCTAGCGCCCGCCAACTAGAGGGGTTAAACATCGCCTAAGTTCTCTCCAGGGTTGGGGGACCTTAGGCCCCTGCCCACTAGCCCCAAAACCAGTTCTAAAAGGCCCGTGACCGAGCTTTAGGCTTAGAGCCATTGTATTATAGCCTGAAGCCAAAACGCCCTTTTATGGGGCTTTTTTAGGGCCTTTAAGCGGTCGCGTCTTTCTTCTCCACGCGAATATCCCCCATTTAGGCCTAGCTTAACCTAGCTAGAAGACCATCTTTCGGTTAACCGTAAACCCTTTAGATCTTTAATTATATTATAACGCGTTTAACGCGTCTTGTCTAATTAAATATCGTTAAGATAGGAAAATGGCTAGGGCTAGAGCGATCCGCGTTTAACCGCGGCGGGTTTAAGGGGATTTTTGGGCGTTAAAAAGGGGCTTAGGGGCTAAGATAGGCGACGCTTATCGCAGACTTAAAAAACGCCGCTTTTTTGGCCAAACGACCGCCCTTTACGGTCGCTGGCCAAAACCTAGGCCTTAGGGGGTATCATCGTCCGAGGTTGGATTTTCGGCGTCTAGGGCCGCTTCTACCTCTAAGGGCTCGGAGTAGCTAGGCTCTTCGATGGGCGACTTTTGGTCATAAGCGTCCGTGGCGTTAAGGGTTTCCCCAGCGGTTTCCTCTAGTCTAGGCGCGGCTAGAGCGTCCGAGGCCAAAGGCGAAGCCGCCGCCTCGCCCTCTAAGGGTTCCGGTTTGGCCTCCGGCGCGGCTAAGGCTTTTTGGTTACGGGCGTAGTTTTCAAAGGATAAGCAACACATGAGTCGACCGCAGACCCCGGAGATCTTGGCCGTGTTTAACGACAGGTTCTGCTCTTTGGCCATTTTCACGGACACTTGGCAGAAGTTGTTTAAGAAGCTGGAGCAGCAAAAGCAACGCCCGCATAAACCTAAGCCGCCTAGCTTCTGGGCTTCTTGCCGAACGCCGATCTGTCGCATCTCAATGCGCGTCCGAAAGCGGCTGACCAGTTCCCGGACCAGCTGCCGAAAGTCCACCCTTTCCTCGGCGGTGTAGTAAAAGATGGTCTTAAAGTTGTCTAAGGTGATCTCCACGGCCACCAACTTTAAGGAGAGACCTAGATGGTTGACGCAACTTAAACAATATGCGTAGTCATCGCGCTCTTTCAGTTGGTTTTCGGCTTGCCGGGTGAGATCCTCGGGCGTGGCCAAGCGGACCACCACCCGGTCCTCAGGCAACATGACCGCCCTTTGGCCGTCCCCTAAGTCCGGCCAAACAATGGGCATGGAGGTCACTAACCCCAAACGCGAGGTGTCGCCTTGCCTCACCACCACCCAGTCGCCAATGTCCAGCTTCAGATCGCCGGTCTCATAAGACTGGATTTGCCCGCCAAAACGAATCCGGACTTGGACAGTCCGCCCACAAGCTAAGGTTCTGGGCTTATGGTCCCCTTCTTCCCATTTAATCTTGTGACCCCGCTTGCTCAAGGGCTCCTTGCCCCGGCCCGAGGAGGGCTCAACGTTTTCCGTGTCCAAAAAATTGTCTTCCATAAACCACCTCCCCAATTATCCCAAAGCCCTTCAGGGTTGGCCCCCAAGACCAGCGGGAATAAGGCGGCGAATTTTTCTAATAAAATTATTTATTAATAAAAAATTACAAAAACGAATAATTTAAAACATCTAATAAACAATAAAAAAACTATAAACGCAAACTTTAAACATTGAAACAAAACTTTTAAACTAACTTAACCCAAAGGCTAAAAGAGCCCACATAGCCTGGGCAAACGAAATAACCGCTTTTTTTCGCCAGCCAGCCTCAGCTGGCTGGCGGGAAAAGTCTTTTATTTAGGCCCTAAGCTGTTAACCAAACTCAGCCAATAAGCCGTCAAAACCAGTTCCGACTGCGATAGGCGCCGCAAGTTGTCCTCAAGATAGTCCAACTCCTTAAGGCGGGCGGTTAAATTCTTGGGGCTAACCTCGGTGGCCCACTTTCTTTGGGCTAGGGAGGCGGCGGGCCCGGCCAGACGGTTTTTATCCCGGGTCACGGCTAAAACCAAAACGTCGCGCCACCAAAGACGCATAAACTCCAATAGCCGGGTGTAACGCCCCTGGCGATGGCCGCTGGTTTCCTGGCCTTCCTCGGCCTTCTTGGCCTCCTCTTGATCCAGTTTTTTCAGCTTTTCCAGCTCTTGGCACTCGGTGGCCGTAAAGTCCAAAACCGCCTTCCGGCCAAGAGCCTGGCCCTCGATAACCTGGCCAAACAGTTGATCTAAACTGGCCCAACGGCCCCAAGCCTCTTCCGGGGGCCATTCCAAAGCCGCGCCTAAGGCCCCGCCCGATAGGCCGGCTAAAAGCTCGGCCCGGGGGCCAGTTAAATTCTTACGCTCCTTTAGGGCCGCTAGGATCTCCGCTCGGGCCAAAGGCGGGACCCGTAACCTGACGCACCTGGAGACCAAGGTCGGCAAAACCCGGGACTCCGATAAGGCGGTTAAGATCAAGACCGTGGATAAGCTAGGCTCCTCCAAGGTCTTTAACAACGACCCCGCCCCCTCTTCCCGGAAGCTATCGGCCTTCCGGATGATGACCACCCGGCGTTGGCCCTCAAAAGGCCGGTAGCCCAAACTCCGAATGAGATCGCGGATGTCGTCTATGGCGAGGCTCTGGCTCAGCCCAGTAGGGCGTTTCACAATAAAGTCCGGGTGGTTCCCTTCCTCAATCTTCCGGCAGCTTAAGCACACCCCGCAAGGGGAGGCGTCGGGCTCGGGCTCAAGGCAATTTAAGGCTTTGGCCAGATCTTTAGCCACCGTGAACTTACCGCCCCTGCGAGGGCCAGTTAAAAGTAGGGCGTGGGGGAACCGAGCGCTGTGGATCATCCGACTTAAAGTCGCCTTTAAGCTCTTAAGACCGATTAAACTCCAAGGCATTAGAAAAGCTTTTGGTGGTAGCGTTTTTCCTCGAGGAGAAACTTCTCGTTCGAGGGTCTGGGGTTAGGGGGATTATTGGGTTTCGGGGGGCGAGTCTCGTTAATATCGGGGGGCCTAAAACCCGGCTCTAAGCCTTTTAAGTTCAGACCAGAGGCTGGCGAAGGGGCTAAACCAGGGTTAGGCTCGCTGGCCGGAACCGGTGGGCTGACTTCTTCCCCCCAAAGAGGCGAGCCAGGGGTATGGAGATAATAAGACTTTAAGAGACGATGGTAGGAGGTCCAGCCAGTTCTGGCCTCAGGCTCTTGGGCTTCCAGCTCCTCGCGGATAAAGACGCCCACCCCATTAAGCTTACCGTCAAGGTCGTCTATTTGGTGTAAAGCTAAGGCTTCCAAAAGCTTCGGGGTTTGGATGGCCCCATACTCGGCCTCCCCGTGGTGGCTAACCAAAAGGTGCTGGACCAGTAAAAGCTTATCCGCGGGAAAGTTATCCAAGGTTTTAGCCACTTCCCCAATAAAAGCGGCCCCCATCTGGAGGTGCCCCAGCAAACGGCCGGGGGTGGTGTATTCGGAGCTGGGGGCTGCGGTGAACTCCCAAGTTTTGCCCACATCGTGCAAAATGGCCCCGGTCACTAATAGATCTTGGTTTAAATAGGGCTGGTAATGCTGACCGATGAGGAGGGCCAGTTTGGCCACCGAGACGCTATGCTCAAGTAACCCTCTTAAGTAAGCGTGGTGAAAGGTTTTACCCCCCGGTAAGGTCCCGAAGGCTTGGCATTGGGGGTGGTTTATGACGCTTATGACTAACCGATGGTAGTCAGGATCGACTATCCCTTGGATGACCCCATTAAGGCTGGCCAAGAGCTCTTCGGCGGATTGCCGGGCCGTGGGGATAAAATCGCTTAAATCCAAGGAGTTTTGGTCCAACCGGCTGGCCGAGCGGACCGTTAGTTGTTTCGCGCCTTGGTAAGCGTCGATTGGCCCGCCCACCAAAGCCGCTTCCCCGGGGGCTAAGACGGTTAAGTAAGCCTCCACCTCGTCCCAGGCCTTAGCGGATAAGACCCCGGTCCGGTCAACGAACTCTACGCTAAGGTAGGGAGCGCCTTTCTTGGTGAGTAACCGCCTTAAGCTTTTGACCATTAAGGGCCCGGTGAAATACTGGCCCGGCTTTAAATCGCGAATAAACTCCTTATTTTTAACCACCACAAAAGAACCTCACTTTTTCTATATGATAACACAATTCCAGGTGGAACTGGAAAAAACCTAAACCGTCAATTTGGAGCCCAATTTAACGTTATACAATTAATATTAAAAGCCTAATAGCTCTTAAACCTTGATCATTTTTAAAAAACCGCTAGAATTAGGTTTGTCCCTGGCCGTGGCCTCGACCGCTGTCTTGATAGGCCCCTTAGCCTTAAAAGGGGCCTAAAAGGCCTTAGCCAGCTATTAGGGCCTTTTTGCCAAAGAACGCGATATATGGTATAAAAAGCCAATTTTTGGTTGACTGGAGCCAACTTTTTTGTGAGTATTCTAAAACTTGCGCCCGACTACCGCCAACCAAAGGGGCTCCATTTCGCCTTTGACTCCATCCGCCTGGCCCAAGCCGCCCCTAGGGCCCTTCTTAATGGTCGGGCCGCGGATCTGGGGGCGGGCTCGGGGGTGGTGGGTTTAGAGGCTCTAAACCAAGGTCGGCTTCAAGGGTTACGGGAAATGGTCTTCCTGGAAAGGGAGCTAGCCTTTAGCGACTCTTTAGCCGCTAACCTTACGTTGGCCCAAAAAAGCCTGAAAACCCGGCTCCGTTTAGTCCTAGCTGACTTACGGGAGGTGACCCCAACCGAGATCGGGGGGCTTTTAGATTACGCCCTTTTTAACCCGCCTTGGCGCGAGCCCTCGAAAAGAGGCTCGCCAATCCCGGCGAAAAGGGCCATGCGGGAAAGTCTTTTTGGCGATCTCGCCACCCTATTAACCGCCGCGGCGGCCTTAATTAAACCGGGCGGGGGTTTAACCCTTTCTTGGCCCGGGGCGGCTTTAGCTCGGTTAATGACGGCCTTGGCCTTGGTCCCCCAGCTAAAGCTTAGTTGGCTAAAAACTTACCGGAAAGCTGGATCAAGGTTCACTTTACTGTTGGTTGGGTTAATTAAGTCTTTTAATTAGCCATAATTTATATCTAAAATAAACCTTTTGGTAAACTCATGTTTGATTTAGACATCCAACAAATAGCCATCACCATCCCGTTCCTCCTTTTGGGCTTAACCGCCCATGAGTACGCGCACGCTTGGATGGCCTATCGCTTAGGCGACCCCACCGCCGCCAAAAAAGGGCGTTTATCTTTTAACCCCTTTAAGCACTTGGATCCAGTGGGGACCATAGTCTTATTGCTGACTAACTTTATCGGTTGGGCCAAACCCGTGCCCGTGGATCTAAGGTACTTTAGAAACCCCGCCCGGGACATGTCCCTCGTGGCCGTGGCTGGGCCTTTGGCCAACTTTTCTTTAGCCGCGCTCTTAGCCATTGGCTTAAGGTTGGATATTTTTTGGGGCCTAATTTTTAGCCATTTGCCCGAGAGCTTAGCCCAGCCTTTGATATTGATGTTCTTATCGGGGTTTATGATTAACCTCGGGCTTTCCATCTTTAACCTTTTGCCGCTCCCGCCCTTGGATGGGTTTAATGTTTTAAGCTTTTTTCTGCCCCCTCTGGTGGCCGACAATTTACGGCGTTTTAGTCAGCTATCTTTCATTGTTTTAATCGTTCTAATGGCCACCGGGGCCTTAGGGCGAATCATTGGGCCTATTTTTTTCTTTTTTGGCCGTTTATTGTTAGGCGAAAGATTCAAAATTTTATTTGACTTGGGAGCGTAAAGGGCGGTGTCGGAAAGTTTAAACATTAAGCTCGATCTCCAGGATGGCTCTTACGAGGGGCCCCTTGATCTCCTGTTGCATCTAATCGACCGGGCCAAGGTGGATATTGACGATATCCCCATCTCCTTAATCACCAGCCAATACTTAGAAAGCTTAGAGACCTTGGAAGGGCTTAGCTTAGACGCCTCCGCCGACTTTCTCCTCATGGCCGCCACCTTAGCCAACATCAAAAGCCGCCTACTACTCCCCCGCTTGGACGAAGACGGAGAGCCCGAAGAGGATCCTCGCTTAGAGCTGACCCGGCCCTTAATGGAGTACGCCAAGCTCAAATCCGTGGCCACGGCCTTAAACGAGCGGCCCTTACTGGACCGGGACGTTTTCACCCGGGGGGAGATGGAGGAGCTTTCCGCCATCACTTTTGACGATAACATCCAAGCCACTTTGTTCGAGTTGATTGAGGCCTGGCGTCAACTGGCCGACCGGAAAGATCTGGAGCGGAAACGCGGTTTAAAGTTCTTGATGGAGACCAAGACCATTGGCGAAAAGCTGGGGGAGATCCGAGCCTACTTACTGGAACACAAAAGCTCCCACTTTAGTCAGCTGGCTAAAGTTTTAGCCCCTAACCCTTTGGAGCTGGCTTTAAGCTTTTTAGGCGTTTTGGAGTTGGCTAGGACCGGTTTTTTACGCCTCTACCAAGAAACCGAGACCGAGTTTTATGGCCCGGGCTTATGGCTGGCGGACCCGGAAGCCAAAGACTTAGACCCCACGGAACTGGATTACCGCTAAAAGCGTTCCTTACGCTCCCGTCTGACCATTTTGGGATAAATAAACATGCTACCGTTAAAAACCATTGTTGAAGGCCTTCTGTTCGTGGCCGACGCCCCTTTAAGCCTTGCGCGCCTAGTGGAAGCCGTGGGGGACAATATCTCTTCGGAGAGCGTGGAACAGGTGGTGGAAAGCCTCATTAACGAGTATGACGACTTAAACCGGGCCTTTTCCTTAAGCTTAGTCGCGGGCGGCTACCAGTTCCGGACCAAACCCGCTTTAGCCCCGTACGTCTTACGCTTGAAGAAAAAATCCCCGCAGACCTTATCCAGCTCCGCCACGCAAACCTTAGCCGTCATCGCTTACCGCCAGCCGGTCTTAAGGGCCGAGGTGGAAAAGATTCGGGGCGTGGACTCTGGGGGCGTCTTAAGGACCTTACTGGAGAAAAATCTTATTAAGGTGGTGAAGCGCGATGACACCTTACCGGGCCATCCCATGCTTTACGGCACCACGCCTAAGTTTTTGGAGACTTACGGGTTAGCGGACTTAAAAGCCTTACCTACCATTGAGGAGATGGAAAGGCTAGAGCCTAAAGACACCCGGACCCTCTTTTAACGCCAATAGGGAAGCTACTCCACCGGAAAATCCTTGACTAAAGCGATCTCCTGGCAGTTGGGGTAGTGGACGCAGTTAAAGCAGACGGACCAGATCTTTTGCGGTAGCTCCTCTAGGGAGACTTGGGTGTAGCCAAGTTTCTCGAAAAACACCGGGACATAAGTTAAAACGAACATCCTCTTGATTCTTAAAGCCCGAGCGTCCGCTTCCAAAGCTTGGGTCAAAGCTCGGCCTAAACCAGTCCCCCGAAACTCCTCTATAACGGCTAAAGAGCGAACCTCGGCCAGATCCTCCCAAGCCACCTGCAAAGAGGCCGTGCCGGCCAGAACTTTGGGGTTGGCCGGATCCCGGGCCACGTACAGGGTCTGGACCATCTCGTAAAGGTTGGCGAAGCTTCTCGGCAGAAGCAAACCTTTTTTGGCCAAGGCCCTTAGTAAATCATAGATGTCCGGGATGTCATCGACCCGGGCTTTACGGACTTCCAACACGCGCCATCCTAAACTTAGCCATTTACCCCTAAAAAAAACCAAAATTAAGACTATAATTAGCCTTAAAAGACAATAAAAAAAATTAAAAGGGTAAAAGCTAAAAAACGCCTCACTTAAAGGCTTACGACTTTTTTTAGGGGGCCAGAAACTTCTCTAGTTAGGTTAGCCATAAGGCCCACCCGCCTAAGATTATTCACCAGGAAGGATTCGCTCCCCCCCAAAGTTTTGGGCTTAAAATAAGCCAACCGGAATATAGCCCCTCCCCTTTCTAAAGTCAAACCGAGCGGAATATTAGAGCCAAAAATTATTCTCATTTCCCATCGCGCTTAAGGATCATTATTAGCTCTAAAGACGGGAAAACCGGGTAAAAATTATTACTAGGTTAAAATTTATATTTATTTTAATATAAAGAAATATTTATAATAAAAACAATATTTAATATAATATATAAAGTATATTTTTACATATCATATTAAATTTATCGTATAGATTTAATTTAATAAATCATTATTAAAATCTTCCGCTTAAAATTAAGACCGCTAAAGTCTTTTCTAATTTATATCGCGCCCGCGACTTTCGGGCCACCTTGACCAGTTAATAAGACCCCTAAAACAAGCTATAATATAACTATAGAGTCAAAGATATCCTTAGGCTTAAAGCCACCATTAAAAAGACTAAAGGTCTTAAGAAAATCGAAAAGGGCCTTCTAGCTAAGGGGAACTATGGCCCCAAGATTGCCGCTCAGCGAAAAGTAAGGGGCCGGATCGAACCGCTTTAGATTTTAGGGCCAATCGGCTTTTAGGGGCTGTTTAAAAGCCCCTTGCCTTAGCTAACCTTTGGAAAACACTAGTTTTTTAGGCCCCACTCTTGTTTTAACTACCCTAAAATGTATTATAGCTATGGTCTTAAGCGCTAATTACACCATTAATAACTAAACGCCCGAAGGGAAACCGCCCTATGGACCGTCCGCCTTTTGATCCCAATAAAATCCTAGAACTAGTCGGGGTGGAGCTCCGACGCGGGGGTAACCCCCTTTTAAACAACGTCAACTGGTCCATTAAACCCGGGGAGCATTGGGCCTTACTGGGGCCCAACGGGGCGGGCAAAACCTTGATCCTCCGGTTGGCCACCGGCTATATCTGGCCCACTGAGGGCCAGATCACCGTTTTAGGCCACCGTTTAGGCCGCGTGGATCTACGACTATTGCGCCGGGAAATTGGTTGGGTCTCTCAAGCTTTGGCCGATATCACCCCTGGCCATGTCACCTTACTGGAGACCATCCTGTCCGGGCCTTTAGCCTCCTTAGGTCTGTATGAGGATCCGGACGCGTCCATGGTGAAAGCGGCTAAAGAGACGGCCGAGGAATACGGTTTAGAGAAGATCTTAGATCGCCCCTTTGGCCTATTGTCCTCCGGGGAAAGGCAAAGGACCCTTTTAGCCCGGGCCGCTTTAACTAAACCCAAGCTTTTGATCTTGGATGAGCCCATCTCCAACCTGGACATGGGCGGCCGGGAGCGCTTCTTGACGCTGGTTAGCCAGTTGGCCCTCCAGCCCCAGGCCCCGACCATCATCTTAACCACCCACACCATTCAGGAGATTGGGCCCTTTATCACCCACCTCATCACCATTAAAAACGGCCAAGTGGTGGCCAAAGGGCCGCTGGCCGAAACCTTAACCCCGGAAAACTTGTCTTTAACCTATGATTTACCCTTTAAAATCGAAAGGACCCCCCAGGGCCGGTATCTGGCTTATCTGGAATAGTGGCCCAAAAACCCCTATAGAATGGCTTCTAAGGGGCCTTTGGGCCTAGGGCGGTGGGGTAAGCGGGGATATGAGCGATAGGGCTTTTTTAAGCCCTTTGGGGACGGAAGTCTTTGTAAGTTAAATTAAACCTTTTCATGCGCAAAGCCATGGACCTTCGGGTTAGACCCAGCTCTTTGGCCGCGGCCGAGATATTCCCTTTTTTGCCCCGTAAAGCCTCAGCCAGCATCTGATGCTCAATCTTAGCCAACCGACTCTCTAAGCCATTGGCCGCGCCGACCTCTAAAAACTCCGGGGTGTTAATGGATAAGGGCAGATCGTGCGGGCGGATGACCTTGTCCGCGGCTAGGATGACCGCCCGATGGATGACGTTTTCCAGTTCCCGAACGTTGCCCGGAAAGGGGTAAGCTTTTAATAAGCGTAAGGTGGACGGGGCGAAGCCGGTGATGGCTTTCCCGGTCTCCTCATTGTAGTGGTCCAGAAAATGGCGGGCCAAAAGGATGATGTCGTCTTCCCTTTCCCGTAAAGGCGGGATCATGATGGGAAAGACGTTTAAGCGGTAATACAGATCCTCCCTGAATAAACCCTCTTTAACCATCTCATGGAGATCCCGGTTGGTGGCCGCGATGACCCGGATATCCACGTGAATGGGGGAGCCCCCACCGACCCGCTCAAAAGCCCGTTCCTGCAGGACGCGTAAAAGCTTGGCCTGGGCGCCTAAGGGCAGTTCCCCGATCTCGTCTAAAAAGATGGTCCCGCCATCGGCCATCTCAAAGCGTCCCTTATGGAAGGAAGCCCCGGTGAAGGAGCCCTTTTCGTGGCCAAAAAGCTCGCTTTCCACCAGGTTCTCGGCCAAGGCCGCGCAATTGAACTTGACCAAAGGGCCTTGGGCTTTTAAGCCGTAATAGTGGAGAGCGTTGGCGGCCATCTCTTTGCCCACCCCAGACTCCCCTAATAAAAGAACCGTGGTTTTCCGGGTGGCCACCTTCTGGATGAGGTAATAGACCTCCTGAATGGCTTTAGACGAGCCCACTAAGCTAGTCGGGCAATACCGTTCCCGCATCTGGCTGAGCTCGGTGACTAAAGACTGGGCCCGCCGCTCCCAGAGGACCTTATCCACGTTCTCGACTAAGTACAATTCCACGGCCGAGGCTAAAAGGTTGGTGATAACGCTTAAAGTCTCGGCGTGCCGCTCTAAGGAAAGATCATCGGGGAACCAGCCTTCCGAGCTTAAGCTCCCTAAAACCCGCTGGCCCCGAACAATGGGGACGCAGACAAAGGACATGTCCAAATCCCCGGGTTTAACCACGGTTTTGGTGCGGTTTAAGAACCCCGGCTCATCGCCAATCCGTCTAATGACGATGGGTTGACCGGTTTTAACCACCCGACCGGTGATGCCCTCGCCAAAACTGTAGATGCCCCGGGCCTCTTCCTCGGGGGTCAAACCTTTGGACCGATAAACGAAGATCTTGCCCGAGGCCTTATGCAGGAGGCAAACCATGCCCCGATGGATGTTAAACTCCTCCTTAATAAAGGTTAATAAAGCGTCCAAGGCCCCATTCATGTCGTTTTTTTCGGCTAAATGACGCCCCAAAGAGAGAAAAAGAGATATTAAGCGACCGCCGCAGTCCTTTAACAGATCCTCCGGCCCACTTCTCTCCCCTAAGGCTTTGATAGCCCGGTCCAAGTTAGGGCCGCGCGGTAGGCGCGTTTCCTTTTCTTTATGTTGAAGTGGCCGTTGCATGCTGGATATTTGGTTTATCCCCTAAAGACCCCTAAAAGTTAACGTAAGAGGAAGGCGAAAATAATCTAGTCAGAGCGTTTGGTGGTTAAGCCTGACCAAGCGACGCGTCGCTTAATCCCTACTATTAAGTTAAAAGCAGGTTAAAAGTTAGGTTAAGCGCTGGTTAAGCGTTGGTTAAGCGTCCAAAATGGCCTTTAACGCTGGAGTCAAAATCCCTTATCAGGATTGTAATCAAGCAACTAATGGGCCAACCCCTCGATTTAAAAAAATCAAATAAAATCAATATGTTATCTTTATGGCCCGTAATTTTCCCCCAAATATGTAGTTTTTAGCCGCCTTTTTCCGGCTAAAATCAGACACAAATGAATAAAAGATCTCTTAAACCGCTGGTCTTGGGGGTCTTCCTTTTTGGATAAATTTTTGGGGCCAATTTTTCCCAAGGGCCAACTCATTTTCCTTAGCGATTGAAAAAAGGTTATCTTTTCGCTACAATACGAGCGCATTTAAGGTTTTTAATAACCCTAACCCCTTTAGCTAAAAGGCCCGCTAATCGATGATCATCACTTTGCCTAGTTTCTCTTTAGTCGTCCTCGTGGGGATCTCCGGTAGCGGCAAGAGCTCTTTCGCGGCCCGCTGGTTTAGCCCCACGGAAGTCATTAGCTCTGACAGGCTTAGGGCCATGATCACCGATGACGAGGCCAACCAAAGCTCTTCCTCCGCGGCCTTTGATATCCTCCATCGCTTGGCCAACTATCGGCTGGGCCATGGCCGCCTCACGGTCATTGACGCCACCTCGACCCGCAAACCGGCCCGCTTAGAGCTTACGCGCTTAGCCCAAAGTCATAACCGCCCAGCGGTGGCTTTAGTCTTAAACCCGCCCTTAGAGGTCTGCCTTAGCCGCAATAGCCAAAGATCCGGTCGGGTGACCCCAGAGGAAGTGGTCAAAAGACAAAGCCAACAACTAATTAAATCCTTGGAGACCATTGAGACGGAAGGGTTTAGTCAGGTTCACGTTTTAAACGCCCAAGAGATTGATTTAGCCAAAATCGAGCGGATATAGTCTTTAACCACCTTATATTTAACTATATAATATTATATTTTATTTGTATTTACGTAAATTATCCTTAAAAATTTTAATATATTTTTATTCTCTAAGCCGCCCCAGGCTTTGTGGTATACTGGCCCTATCATTTAAGGCCTATCGCTTAAGGTTTGACCTGGATTTAGCCGCTTATTGGCGGCGCTCTGTCCTCTTGATCTTAGTTAGGCTCTCGCCCTTTTGGAGAATAGTTTATGCGCGTCTTTCGGGCCATTTTGCTCAAAAAACCCTTTCTGCCTCTTTTCGGGTCCATGGCTCTAGGGGCCTTTAACGACAATTGCTTTCGTCAGGCCATGATCGCGGCCTTAGCCTTTGGTTCTTTGGCCTTTACCGGCGAGACCATGAGCGCGGAGACTAAAAGTTTACTCGGCGGTCTGGCCATGAGCTTACTCATCCTGCCTTTCTTTCTTTTTTCGTCTTTAGCTGGGGAGTTGGCCGACCGCTACTCCAAGGCCACTTTAATTAAGCTGGCCAAAGGGTTTGAGCTTATCGTCATGGCCGGGGCGGGCTACTGTTTTTACCAAGGGCTCATTGTCCCTTTGTTTATCGCCTTGTTTTTAATGGGCTCCCAGTCAGCTTTTTTTGGGCCTTTAAAGTACGGACTTTTGCCGGAAATCTTGACCAAAGGCGAGCTTTTGGCCGGGAACGCCTTAATTAGCGGCGGATCCTTTTTGGCCATCACTCTAGGCTCTTTAACCGGGGCCTCCTTAGCCGCCCAGTCGGTTGGCCCGGGGTTAGCCCCGGAAGTCGGTTTAGCCTTACCTATTACCTTAGCTTTAATCTCGCTTATTGGCTTTGGCTTCGCTTTAGCCCAGCCCGCCTCCACGCCCGCCGACCCCACTTTAAAGATTAACCCCAAGCTCTGGGGCTCCACCTACGACATCGTTAAATCGACCCGGGCCCGCAAAGATATCTGGGTGCCCATCCTTTTAATTAGCTGGTTCTGGGCCATGGGGAGCGTGGTTTTAACCCAGCTCCCGGTTCTAGCCAGCGAGGTCTTAGGGGCCACGGTCGGGGTCAACGCCTTTTTAACCACCATGTTCTCGGTGGGCGTGGCCTTAGGCTCCTTACTGGCCCAAAGCTTTTGCCGGGGCCGGGTGTCGGCTAATTTAGCCCCCTTGGCCGGGGCCTTTTTAACCATCTTTATGACTGGCTTGGCCTTTAGCGTTTTAGGGGCCCCGGAGGCGGTTAAAGACTCGGTGACTTTAAGCCATTTTTTAAGTTCTTGGCCCTACTTACGCTTCGCTCTTTTGTGCTTTTTAGTCAGCGTCTCGGGCGGCTTATTTGTGGTGCCCTTAATCGCTTTAATCCAAAGGTTAGCTCGCCCCGAGGAGAAAGCCCGGGTCATCGCGGCCAACAATATCGCGAACTCCCTTTTTATCGTCTTAGGAAACCTACTGGTCATGGGCCTCATTCAACTGATTGGGGCTTCCATTCCGCAAGTCTTTTTAGTGGTGGCTTTATCGGCTTTAGTGGTGAGCCTCCTCGCCTTTAAGGCTATTCCCCAAGGGCCCATTCTGGCGGCGGCTGGGGCCATTATCCAACTCATTTACCGCCCAAAAATCGAGGGGTTAGAAAACCTTGAGGGCGAGGAAACCCTGATCATTATCCCCAACCACGTCTCCTTTTTAGACGTGGCTTTACTCTCCTGCTTTTCCCCGCGCTCTTTGGTTTACGCCATTGACGCCAACTGGCGAAAGGTCTGGTGGGTGCGGCTTTTAGTCCAGTTTTTCCCGACCATCCCGGTCAATCCCGCCTCCCCCATGAGCGTGCGGGATTTAATCAACGTGGTCGGCACGGACAAAACTTTAGTCATCTTCCCCGAAGGCCGGATAACCTCCACCGGCTCCATCATGAAGATCCACGAGGGGGCTGGCCTTATCGCCACCAAACGCGAGGTTAAGGTCGTTCCGGTCTTCTTTTCCGGGTTAGAGAACACCCTCTTTGGCCGCTTAAGAAAATACTTACGGGTTAAACCCCCGAAAACCCCCATCGCCATGACTATCTTTCCGCCTCGGGAGTTAAACCTCCCCCGGGCCGTTGGGGAAAAAGGCCGGGACTATCGGCGGCGACTTTCTTTAGCCATTTACGACATCTTAATTGAGGCTGGCTTTAAGTCCCTCGATAACCAACAAAACCTTTGGACCGCTTTAAACGACGCGGCCCGCTATTACGGTAAAAAACGGGTCATCATTGAGGACTTCCAAAGAAGCCCTCTGACCTACGCCCAATTCTTAACGAAAGCCCGGGTTTTGGGCCGGTTTTTGGCCCACCAGACCTCCCCCGGGGAAAAGGTCGGGGTTTTAGCCCCCAACTCCATTGGCTTGGGTTTAATCCTCTTTGGCTTATGGGCGGGCGGGCGGATCCCGGTGGTCTTAAACTACTCCCAAGGCCCCAGGCACTTGGTCTCAGCGGTTAACACCTCGCAAATTAAAACTATCATTACGAGCGAAGTTTTTTTAAAAACTTTAGGCGATAAACTTGACGTAAAAAACTTAAACGTTAAAACCATCGCCTTAAACGAGTCCACTTTAAAACTTAAAGACATTATTTTAGGGCTTTTCTGGCGCGGTCAGCCCGCCGCCCCCCAGAGCCCGGCGGTGGTCATCTTCACCACCGGGACCGAAGGCCAACCCAAAGGGGTGGTCTTAAGCCACGCTAACCTTATGGCCAATATCCATGAGGCCGTGAGCTTAGTGGAAGTCAACGTTAATGATATCCTCTTTAACGCCATGCCCTGCTTCCATGTCTTTGGCTTAAACATTGGTTTGGTTCTGCCCCTCATTCGGGGGTTACGCTCTTTTATTTACCTAAGCCCCTTACACATTAAGGCCATCCCCGAGCTGATCTATGACACCCGGGCCTCCATCTTAATCGGCTCGGACACCTTCGCCGCGGCTTGGGCCAAAAACGCCCATCCTTACGATTTTCGGTACGTGACCTATGTGTTATTGGGGGCCGAGAAGATCCAGCCCAAAACCCGGGAGCTCTACTTCAATACTTTTGGCATCCGGCTCTATGAAGGTTACGGGATCACCGAAAGCGCGCCGGTCGTGGCCATTAACACCCCCATGCGCTCGAAAATAGGCTCAGTGGGCCAGTTCTGCCCGGGGATGGAATACCGCTTAGAGCCAGTGCCCGGCATTGAGCTCGGCGGTCGGTTGTGGATTAAAGGGCCCAACGTCATGCTGGGTTATATGATGGCCGATAATCCGGGCCAGATTAAGCCTGTGGAGGATGGTTGGCACGACACTGGGGATTTAGTGGAGGTGGATTCGGAAGGGTATGTCTTTATTAAGGGACGGCTCAAAAGGTTCGCCAAGATCAAAGGTGAGATGGTCTCCTTGGCCTTAATTGAGGAAATCGCTTTAACCGCTTACCCCGAGGAAAAAACCGTGGCCTTATCTTTGGGCGGGGGCGATAAAGGGGAAACCTTGCACTTAGTCACGACCAACCCGGAACTTAACCTAGACGCCTTACGGGCCAAGGTTTTAGCCAGCGGTCTGACTGAGCTATCTTGCCCCCGAAAACTCATGGTGGTTAAGGAGATTCCCGTGACCCCCATTGGGAAAATCGATCTGCAAAAACTAATCGCCATGGCCACTAGTCAACTAGCGGAGCGGGAAAAGCTCCAATAATCGCGCTTTATCCAAAAAGGGTCTTAAAGCTTTAAAACGCCCCAAAGTTTAGGACAGAATTTTCCTGAATAACGAGGATGTTGGCCCGATCTCGCCGGTTATAAGATCAAAAGATGGTTTGTTAGGAAAGGCTGAACAGTTAACCGACAAATTTTACCGGGTAACATCCGGTCTCCCAATATCGGTATTTAGAAGTCCTTATGATGATCATGGGTGGGGGGACCATTATCGGAGCGATAAAGCTCTTTAATCCGGTCCATAGGAAGATCTAGTAGGACCAAGGTTCTAAAAGTCTCCGCCCAAGGACTCCAATAAATCGGCTCTCGTTTTGCGTGTTCTGTGGCTAGAGCCAAATTTTGTAATAACCGCTGTCGCGGAAGGATCAAGGTTAACTGTTTTACATCTAATCATGATTCTCTCGGAAATTTTGTTCTGTCTTAAAATACTCATATAATACATTCTATTGACTTTTTCAACAGTAAAATGATATAATTTTAAATAATAATTTATTTTTTACCGCCCTCATTTTCTTAGACTTCAGCCTGGCTGGCTACGTGAGGGGAGATTTTTACAGTTTAATCAATCTGGCGGAAGTCCGCCCAGACTTTAATTATGTTAAAAAGCTCATCTTGGGGAGTCTTGCCCCTGACTTAGAAGAAACCATGAGTTCTGGCCGGTCATACACTGAGCTTTTATGGTGACCTTAAGACGTAGCGGTCAACCTTAAATCTACTACAACTAATTTCATTTATAATTAGTTATAATTGTTTCTAAATTTCATAACTATATAATTTTTTTATATTATCAAAAAAACGTGTTCTGAAATTTTTATTCAGTTTTTGACATACTATCTATTAAATTAATTATTTATTTATTTATCGTATTATTTAACGTTAAGCGCAATATTTAATTATATTTATTAATATGTTATAGTATTTATATAAATGCATTTTAGCAGTTTCTTGCGTTAATTACCTTAATAAAGGTAGTGATAACAGTACTAAAAAACATTGTTACCACTTAAAGGTGGCGCCGCTATTATTTTGCGAAACGAGGCAGACAGGATTATTGAACATATACCATATAAACAATCTTTTGGTTATGAACGCCTTAAAAAAGTTAATTTTTTAACGGCCCCTAATTGATTTAAATGATTTATTAGTTATTAGGACCAATATTACAGCAGTAACAGCGGCTACTTTAGCCATATTTTCTTTATGCGTTCTTCTTTCATAAGTAGAACGCCATTCACCTTTCCGCCGATCACGACTAACATTAGCTAATATATACGCAATAATAATAAGTAATGGTATAAAAATTTTAGTGAGCGAACTTAATATAATATTAAATAATTTATCATTATAATTTATTGAGCATTTTATTGAAAATATCAAAAATGGAATGGATGTCAAACAAGAAAATATTATTAAAAAAGTATAAAATGACCTTTGTTTAAAATTATCAAAAACTAAATTAAATATAATTAAAAGAATTATTGGAGAAAAAAATATCAAAAAACTGCTCAACAAATCAGTAAAACTATGATAAACAATTAATTCTTTTTTATAACATTTATACATTGTAAATGCGATTATACAAACAATTATACCTATGGAAACTTTAAAAAAAACACTAGAAAAAAACATATTTTTGGGAGTAACTTGATTATTATCGATTGATTGAGCAAATAATAGTTCTGACGTTATCAATAAAGATAGACAAACCATACAGAAAACACAAAAATAAACCAAACCGCGCTTATTAAAAACAGTAAACATTTTTAGACGCTGTAACAACATAAATACCTTCTTAGTGAGAAAAGCGCTCTGAAAATTTCATAGCTTAAAATAGCCATGAGTCGGTCGTAAGTTTAGTAGATAACATAAAATGGTGGAGATGTTTTAATTTAACTTATTAACAATTTTTTCTCAATAGAAAATTTAGGTTAAAAGATTTACGCGAACTGGTCTTTGGCGGTGAGCCTCCTCGCCTTTAAGGCTATTCACCAAAGGCCTTTTCTGGCGGAGGCTGGGGCCATTATCCAACTCATTTACCGTCCGAAAATCGACAGGGCTAGAAAACCTTGAGGGAGAGGAACCTATCATCCCGAACCACGTCTCCTTTTTTGACGTGGCTTTACTCTCCTACTTTTCCCCGCGCTCTTCTGGCCCTTTGATCAGCCGCCAGGCGCGCTTTGACCGGCTCAAAAAGCCGGGAATGGATACAGGTGTCTTAGTTAATTATATCGTAAATTTATCAACAAAAATATATTAAAGTCCATGCCAAGAATCCTTAATTGATTTAAATGATTTATTAGTTACTAGCATTAATATTACAGCTGTTACAGAGGCTACTTTAGCCACAATTTCTAAAGGCACTCTTCTTTTTCGACGATCACGATTAATATTAGGTAATATATACGCAATAACAATAAGTAATGGTATAAAAAATTTTGTGAGTGAACTTATTACTATCTTAAATAATTTGTCATTATAGTTTATTGAGCATTTTATTGAAAATATCAAAAATGGAATCGATGTCAAACAAGAAAATAATGATAAATAATTATAAAATGATTTTTTTGCAAAATTATCAAAAATTAAATGAAATATAACTAAAAAAATTATTGGAGAAAGGCATACCAAAAAACTACTTAATAAATCAGTAAAACTTTCAAAAATAATTAATTCTTTCTTATAACATTTATACATTGTAAATACAATTAAACAAACAATTATACATATAAAAACTTTAAAAAAAACGCTGTAATAATATATATTTTTTGGTGTAACTTGATTATTATTGCCGATTGATTGAGCGAATAATGGTTCTGATATTATCAGTAAGGATAGATAAACAGTACATAAAACATAAAAATAAACCAAACAGCGCTTATTAATAAAAATAAACATTTTCAGACGATGTAACAACATAAATACCTTCTTAGTAAGAAAAGCGCTCTAAAAATTCCATAGTTTAAAAAAGCCATGAGTCGGTCGTGAATTTGGTAGACAACATAAATTGGTGGAGATGTCTTAATTTAACTTATTAACAATTTTTTCTCAATGGAAAATTTAGGTTAAAAAATTTACGCGGACTGGTCTTTGGCGGACTTAAGCTGGACGGACTTTGGCGTTCGTCCCCTAAAAGAAGTCTTGAAAACGAAATAGCCTGGCGCGATGGAACCATTTTGGTCTCTCCACTCCCGTTCGCTGGGGCGGCCCGGCGCCTGGCCGCGCGAGCCTTAAGGCTTTATAACCAAGCCAATAAAAATGTTTCGCTTGAAAGCCAAAAACTTGGGGTTAAAAAGTCTCCATAAGTCTTAGCCAATGGTGGGCTTTAGGGCGAAAAAAAAAGGGCCAAAATGGCCCTTTTTCGCTTTGGAAAGATTAGACGCTAAACGGTTTGGGGCCGCAAGATAGCGGGCCGAACCTTTTTCAGAAACTGAACGCAGAACAAGCAAACAAACCCTTCAATTAAAACAATGGGTAGGTTAGAAAGGAAGATGGCGTAGGCCATGGTTATAAACCGCTCGCCGGTTAAAGCCAAGGAAAGACCCACTAAAATAGCCGAGATGACTATAGGTAGACTCCCAGTTATGAACCCAGCGATTGAGGCCAAAACATAGTTCGGGCTATTAACCAAACGGTTAAACAAAGCCGAGACCAAAACCGCCGGGGCGGCCATGTTAAAGGTGTTGATCCCTAAGGTGGTGATCCCCCCAAAGTTAAAGAGGACGCCTTGTAAAAGTAAGCCTAAAAATATGACTGGAAAGGCGGCCCAGCCCATAATAAGGCCTATTAACCCACTTAAGACCAAGTGAGTGGAACTGGGCCCAATATTAACGTGGATTAAAGAGGCGGTGAAAAAGACCGCCGCTAAAATAGCCGCTTTAGGCATATCCTCTTCATGGATGGCCTTTAGGCCCTTATAAAGGCCACCTAAGGCCAGTAAACCGCCAGTGGCTAAAACGGGTAAGGAAAGAACGCCTTCGGAAATATGCATGGCTACACCATAAACTGATAAAAGGTCAAAGATAACGGCTTTAAGCTGATTTCCGCTTCCGACCGGAAAAAAAGAAAGCCACCCCAAAAACGCCGGCCACCCAGCCTAAACCGCCAAAGATCTCCCGAAAGGTCGGCGGGCCCTCGCCACCGGCCCGACTTTCGGCGAGCGTCCGGATAATGGGGCTTAACTGGGTCTTTAGCTCCTCGCGGACAATGGACCGAACGTTATCTAAAGAAGCGTTTAACGGCTCGCTAGGTTCGCTCGCGCTCGCGCTCGCGGGCTCGCTGGCTGGGCTGGCTGTCGGGCTAGCTGGAGCCGCGCTAGGGGCCGGAGCCGCGCTTAAGGGAGACAATTCGCTGGCCCTTAAGGTGAACTCGGCTCGATGGCCTTCCCCAGCTTCCACGACTAATTGAAGGTCGCCTGGGACTTGGGGCCGGGGGAAACAGGCCAGACCCGCGTCGCTGGACCGACCCTCGGCTAAAACGGAGCCGTCTGGGCCTAAGATCCGGACCGTCCCGCCCTGAACCTTATCTGAACGAGTAAAATAGCTATCCGAGCAAATCTGGTCGCCTTCCTCCCAGCCAAAGATATAGACCCCGTGAGCTAAAGCCTCATTCGGGGCCAGGGCCAGAATGGCCCCTAGACCCATCAACAAGGCTAGAGCTTTAAAAACGTAGTTACGTGTCATAGACTCCCGCCGCTCCTTATGGGCCTATTGGCCAAGGCCCTGGAACTTATGGAAGTAGACCCACAAAACTCCGCCCAGCTCCACCTCGCGGTCCTTATTCTCAAAGGGCAGCTTGTAGTCGGCCTCGTTTAAAGCGGCGAAACCCCACCAACCTTCGGCCGGGGGCGTGTAGAAGAAAAGACCCTCGTCATTGGTTAAAACCACTTGGGTGACCATGGAGTCATAAGGGGCTTTAGCGGCTTTCCCCTTTCCCGGGTACCACTCAACTTCCACTTCCCCGCCTTTAACCGGTTTACCGTCCAATAAGACCCGGCCCACAAAGGTGTTGCCCGCGTACACGGCCCCGGGGTTAACTAAGGGCACGATCTCGGTTTTTAACCCTGGGGTGGGGACGTCCCAGCCCTCGCCGCCGCCAAAAGCGTCCACAAAGACCTTGGTGTAATGGATAATGAACTTATCCTCTTCCGGCTCAAAATAGGGCTGGGGCTCCATCACAAACTCGTATAGACCCGGCCTAGCCACCTTGTAGTCCAGCCGCCAGGTGGTGAACTCGCCCTCTTTGGTCTCTTTGAGGTTGGGGAGGAGGTCCGTGGGGGCCCCATTGATAAAAACTTGGAAGGTTTTGGGTTTAACGAGATTCATGCCGCTATTGGCGAAGGGGTGCCAGAATTTGGCGTCTAAGGAGATATTGGCGTCTTTAGTGTCCATGACCGTGGGGGTCGAGGGGATAAGCATGCCAAAGTGGGCCTTAGCTAAGGCCGGAACTAAAAGAAGACAACAGATAGTTAAAAGAGCTAACTTTTTCATCGGATTCTCCAGAAGATGAGGCCAAAAAAAAACCGCGTTTAGGGCGCAAAAACCCCCACGCGGCCTTCATGGCTTAATTTTATAATAGTAAATAAACTTAAATATAACCTAATTACAAAAATAGGTTATAAATATTTTCATCTTCTGATGATAAAAAAGTCGCCTTCATGGAACTTCGTCCAAGGTTACCAAAGGCCCCCCGGGATGTCAAGATAAATTTTCCTACCAGTTAAAATAAAACGAACAAATGTTTTTGAGCTATAAAAATTCATAATACCTAGGTAAAATAGTTAAAATTAAATTTTATAGCGTTATAAGATTGAAAATAAATTAACAAGACGAATTTTACCAATAACAAAATGACTCTCTAATAAACCCCACTATTTAAGCCTAAATCCAACCTAAGATAAAAATTGACTCTTGGCCTTAGACCTTTAGGCCCCTTTAACCAGCGCGACTAAGGCCCGTTTTTTAAGGCGAGGGCTAAGGCGTTCGCCTTTAAGGAAAGCTATACGGGCTTTAGGGATCCGGAATATAACCTAATTACAAAAGACCAATTTTCGCCTGACCAAAAATAACTTAACTAACGTTATTGCGTATCTAAACTCATTATCGTTAAAAGGCCAGACCTAGCGTCACTGGATTTTAACCCCGTATTTTGTTATTATCAGCTAAATCTAAAATACTGGGTAATTTGAGGTACTTTCCTATTAGCCTCTTTTATTCACTATATAGCTAAAAAATTGTTTAACGCCGCCAAAGGCTTAAAGCGCCCAAAAAAGCCTTAAACTTTTTGGCGTCCAACCAGAAGGGCTGGGGGGTCCTTTTATTGGTGGTTATAACCTTTTGTCGCTAGGATTCGCCCGCCTGGCCCGCCCCTAAGGGCCACCAAAACCGCTTAAGCTAAATATGGGCGCCAAAGCGGTAGTTAGGGCGAAACCCTAGATTAAATCACGACTATTTTTTAGGAGTTATTGGTCATGACAAGCAAAAAGATTGGGTTCATTTTTCTTTGCCTTTTAATAGCCGGAGCCGCTCTTATTTCCGCTCCTGGCCCAGCTAAGGCCCAGAACGCCAAGGAACAGTTTTTTAACCTCGGCACAGGCGGAATCACGGGCGTCTACTATCCAGTGGGCGGGGCCATTTGTCGTTTGGTGGACGTCGGTCGGCGGGCTAAAGAGCACAACATCCGTTGCACCGTGGAGTCCACTGGGGCTTCGGTCTATAACGTCAACGCTTTACGGACGGGCGATCTATCCATGGGCATCGTCCAATCCGATGTCCAATTCCAAGCCTATAACGGCTCGGAAGGCTTCGCCAGCGCTGGCCCGGACAAAAACTTGCGGGTTCTTTTTAGTTTGCAGTCCGAGGCTTTCACCCTGGTGGCCCGGAATGACGCCAAAATCCAAAAATTTGAGGACTTGGCCGGTAAACGCATGAACCTAGGCGATCCGGGCTCGGGCAACCGCAACACCCTAGAGCTCTTAATGAAAGAGTATGGCTGGACCTCGGATATCTTTAGCCTATCCACTGACCTTAAACCCGCGGAAATGGCCGGGGCTCTTTGCGACAACAAAATTGACGCTTACGTTTACGTCATTGGCCATCCCAATGGGTCCATCACCGAGGCGGCCACCACTTGCGATTCGCATTTAGTCAGTGTAACTGGCCCTAAAGTCGATAGCTTTGTCAAAAAATACCCCTTCTACCCACTCGCGGTCATCCCGGGCAAAATGTACAAAGGGACGGACGCGGACACGGTCACCTTTGGGCCTAGGGCCACTTTAATGACCAGCGCCAGCTTACCCGACGACGTGGCTTATCAAATCACCAAAGCCGTTTTTGGCAACTTAGACGAGTTCAAAAAACTCCACCCAGCCCTCGCGGATCTAACGCCGGCGAACATGTTGGAGGGCAATTCCGTGCCCTTCCATCCGGGCGCCGAAAAATACTTCAAAGAAGCTGGCCTGATTAAGTAAATCCTTAAAAGGCGACTTAACGTTCCCTTGGCGGTCAAGGGTTAAGGGATAACGGTAACGTTATCCCTTAGCCTCAAACTATTGGCCCCAATAGGTTAGATTTTGGCTATATTATTTCACTTTAACCTAACGCTTTAACTCCTTAATACCCCTTTTCGCTAGATAGGGCGCGTTAGTAACTTAATTCTCTTCTGGCCCTAGCGCGATTAACGCTAAAGGGGCCAATATTATGGGTTTTGGGATGAGGAGCCAAAACCCCTTTATGGCCTTTTGGTTACGAGGAATATCCATGGTTTCGACTCACAAAGATCACGCCTCCATAGTCATCAAACAGATGCTGGAAAAGGAGACCGGACGGCGAAAGCCGCGGGGGTGTTCCCATTTCATCATCATCTTCGTGGCTATCGCCTGGTCTCTGTTCCAGATCTGGATCACCTCGCCCCTCCCTTACTCTTTAGGTTTTGGGGTCTTAAACGACACGGCCACCCGCTCTTTGCACTTAACCTTCGCCGTGTTCTTAGCTTACTTGGGCTTTCCGGCCTTTAAATCCAGCCCCTTGGACCGGGTGCCCATCACCGATTGGCTATTGGCTTTAGTGGCCGCCTTTTCCGCATGTTACTTATTTATCTTCCAAGCCGAGTTGGCTAAAAGGCCGGGCATTCCCACGCGAGAGGATCTGATCGTCGCTGGGATCGGGATGGCCCTATTGTTGGAAGCCACGCGAAGGGTTATGGGCCTGCCTTTAACCGTGGTGGCCTTGGTCTTTTTAAGCTACGCCTTTATTGGGCCTTACGCCCCGGACATCATCGCCCATCGGGGGGCCTCCATCTCTCGGGCCGCCTCCCAGTTTTGGCTAACGCAAGAAGGCGTCTTTGGGGTGCCATTGGGGGTCTCGGCCAGCTTTGTCTTTTTGTACGTCCTTTTTGGGGCCATGCTGGAGAACGCTGGGGCGGGCAACTACTTAACCGCCCTCTCCTTCGCCCTCCTCGGTCGTTTAAAGGGCGGCCCCGCCAAGGCCGCGGTGGTGGCTTCCGGGTTAAACGGGCTCATTTCCGGGTCCTCCATCGCCAACGTTTTAACCACCGGGCCCGTAACCATCCTGCTCATGAAGAAGGTCGGCTTTTCCGCGGAAAAGGCCGGGGCCGTGGAGGTGGCCGCCAGCTCCAATGGCCAGATCATGCCCCCAGTGATGGGGGCGGCGGCCCTTTTAATGGCCGAGTACACCAACATCCCCTATAGCCAACTCATTAAGCACGCCTTTATCCCGGCCCTTTTAGCCTACCTTTCGCTCCTTTACATCGTCCATTTGGAAGCTTGCAAACTGGGCATGGAAGGCGTTGAAAGACCCCATTCGCCGTGGTTTGGGCGGATCATTCGCTTTGGCTTAATCTTAAGCTCCAGTCTTCTCATCTTAGGGGGCCTTTACTATCTTTTGGCTTGGATCCCCACGGTTTTTGGGAAATGGTCCTTTATCGTCTTTGGGCTCATCTTAATCACCGGCTACGTTATCTTACTCTACGCGTCCCTAAAGTACCCCGAGCTCCCAGAAGGGGATCTGGAGGCTTTAACCAAATTTGAGTCGGCCACCCCAGTCATCTTTTCCGGGTTATATTTCCTTATGCCCACGGCCACCTTGGTCTGGGGCCTGATGGTCATGGAGATGAGCCCCGGGCTCGCGGCCTATTACGGCTGCTTACTCATGATCTTCATTTTATTGACCCAAAAGCCCTTTTTAGCTTGGCGCAAGGGGCTCCCCATCATGCCGACCTTTAAGATGGGGCTTTCCCGGCTTCTAAGTAGCTTAGTCAATGGCTCCAAAAACATGGTGGGCATTGGTTTAGCCACGGCCACCGCTGGGATCATGGTCGGCACGGTCAGCTTAACCGGGGTCGGGCAAGTTTTGGCCATGCTGGTGGAAACCATCTCCGGCGGCTTTTTGCCGGCGGTTTTAGTCATGACGGCCATGCTGGCCATTCTTTTAGGCATGGGCCTACCCACCACGGCCAACTACATCATTGTCTCCACTTTGTTAAGCCCAGTTATCTACAACCTGTCCGCGGCCCATGGTTTAGGCATCCCCATCTTGGCCATCCACCTTTTTTGCTTGTACTTTGGGGTCATGGCCGACGCCACCCCGCCCGTGGCCTTAGCCGCCTTCGCCGCCTCGGGCATCTCCGGGGGCAACCCCTTTAAAACCGGGGTCCAGGGCTTTATCTACGAGCTAAGGACGGCGGTTCTGCCCTTTGTCTTTATTTACAACCAGGAAATCCTCCTTTTAAACATCCAAAACGCCTTCCACTTTGTCTGGGTCCTTTTAACCTCGTTACTCGCTTGCCTAGCCTTCGCCAGCGCCACCCAAAGGTACATGTTGATCAAAACCCGCTGGTACGAGGTCATCTTCCTGCTCCTGGCCATGGCCTTCCTTTTTCGGCCCGATATCGCCCAAAATCGGCTCTATAAGGCCTTTATTGAGCTCCCCCCTAGCCAGATAGAGGAGACCGTGGAAAACCTGCCGCCAGAGCAAAATATCCGCTTAAGGGTCCTAACCCGTTTCCAAAGCGGTCGGGTTAAAGAGCAAGTGGTGGTCTTACCGGTCCAAGGCCAGACCGCGGCCGAGCGGTTAGCCGCGGCCGGGGTGTATCTAGCTTGGGAAGGCGATAAGCTGAGCTTAGACGACGTGGCCTACAATAGCCCCTTGGAAAAGCTGGGCGTCAACATGGATGACCCCACCGAGGTCTTAGGCATTGAGATCCCCAACTTAAACCGCCCGGCCAAATGGCTTTTTAACTTCCCCGGGCTCATCTTCTTAGGGATCGTCTACCTAAGCCAACGGGCCCGCCGGAAAAAACTGGCGAACGGCTAACCTAAGAGCCCCTTTTTAGCTCATAAGCTGGGGCGTTAAGGGGCCTTTTTGGCCCCTTGACGCCAGGTTAGCTAATATCTTATTATCTCTAATTAAGCTGGTTATAAGGGTAAACTTTGGTAAACTAGCGCGGCTAAACCAGTTTTTGACCGGACCTTATTTAAATTTCCCTTAAGCTCAACAATATGGCCCGGTTAGAACCGATCAAGTTTGGCCTTGAGCCAAGGTTTCTAACCGCCCGAAGGTTACGCTCTTTTGGAATTAAGCCCCAGTTACTATCGCTCCTTAACCCCGCTCTTGGACCGAACCACCCTCGCCCATCAGCCTAATTGGCCTTTAATCTTTGGCCGGGCGGCGCCCTTGGAATTGGAGATTGGTTTTGGGAACGGCGAGTATTTACATCGGTCCTCCCTGGCCCAGCCGGACAGGGACTTTGTGGGCCTAGAAATCGCCTGGGCCTCCATAAAACGGGCTTTACGACGATTAGCCGGGCCGCCTCGCGCGAATGTCCGGTTAATCATGCTGGCCGGTAAACCGGCGTTAAAATATTTGTTCGGCCCAGAAAGCTTGGACGTTATCCGGGTTCTTTTTCCCATCCCCTGGCCCCGGGAAAACCACGCCCATAAAAGACTTTTAGCCAGGGACTTTTTAAATTTAGTGGGAAGGCGCCTCAAAAAAGACGGGGTTTTCCACTTAGTCACGGATAACGAGAATCTGGCTAACTGGACCCTGGAAGAGGCCTTGGGGTCGGCCTTAGATCTAACCCTAACCCATAAGCCAGCCCAGTTGGACACCAAATACGAGCGCAAATGGCTTTCCCAAGGGCAAACGACCTTTTATCGCTTAGAAGGCCGACCGCTTAACTTAGCCCCTCTAAAACCTGAGGAGCCCGACCAGGGCCTTTTAACTATGCGACCGACTTATATTGACGACTTTGACCCGGAAAAGTACCGCCCCCAAGGCCAAACCGGGGCCATCACCGTTCTTTTTGGCACCTTTTTCTTTGACCCTAAGCTCAATGAGGGCCTTTTGTTCACCAAGGTGGTGGAGGATAACTTTGTCCAGGAGTTTTACTTAAGGCTAACCCCAGAGCCCGATGGCCGCCATAAAGTTAGCCCGGCCATCTCTGGGGAAGCCTTTCCCACGCGCGGTCTCCAGTTGGCCCTGGATCTCGCCGCCGCTCGCTTGAGCTAACTCTCGTGCCCGAGACTTTTTCCGGCCAGATTGAGAAGGTGATCTTCCATAGCCCGGACAATGGCTTTTCCGTGGTTAGCTTTAAGGTCAAAAAACAAGGTCTCATCACCCTGGTCGGTAACTTAGGGAGCCCCGCCGCGGGGGAGCTCTTGGAGGTCAGAGGCGACTGGGTCAACCATAAGTCCTTTGGCCCCCGTTTTGAGGTCAGCTCCTTCACCGCCCACCCCCCGGATAGCCCCGATGGTCTGACTAAGTACTTAGGCTCGGGGCTCATCCCGGGGATCGGCCCGGTCTTGGCCCAGCGCATGGTCAGGATGTTTCAAGAGCGGGTTTTGGAGGTCTTGGATAACGAGCCTGAGCGCTTAACCGAGGTCCCGGGGCTCGGCAAAGTTAAGCGCGAAAAGATCATTGAGGCCTGGCGGACGGTGGCCGGGTTAAAGCGGCTTTTGAAGTTTCTGGCCGTCTTTGGGGTGGGCCCGGCTTTAGCCCAAAAGATCATGCGCCGCTTAGGGTCTGAGGCGGAAAACCTCATTAAGGCCAACCCCTACCGTTTAGCCTTTGAGATCCAGGGGGTCGGCTTTAAGACCGCCGACAACTTAGCCTTATCTTTAGGCCGGGCCGAGGATAGCCCAGAGCGTTTGGAAGCCGCCCTTTTGTACCTCTTAGCGGAAAACGAACGGGCTGGCCACGCTTGCGCTAACTCCCGGGATCTCGTTAGATGGGCCAAAGAGATGATCCCCGCGGCTAAACCAGCGGCTTTGGAGGTGGCTTTAAGCCGGGTGATCGTTAATGGCCAAGCCATCCCTTTAAATGGCCCAGAGCCGGGCGTTCAGGACATCTACGCCCCCCGGCTCTTTCGGGCCGAATGTTGGGTGGCCCGGGATTTACAAGCCTTAATCAAAGCTCCCCCCACGGTCCGGATCCCTCGGGTGGACTCGGCGGTGGCTTGGGTGGAAAAGACCTTAGACATCGCCTTAAACTCAGACCAGCGCCAAGCGGTTCTGGCCGCCTTACAAAAGAAGGTCGTGGTTATCACCGGCGGGCCCGGCACGGGCAAAACCACCATCGCCAAGGCCATTTGCCGGATCTGGCGGGAAGTCACCCCAAAAATCGCCCTCTGCGCCCCCACCGGGCGAGCGGCCAAGCGGTTAAGCCAAGCCACCGGCTTTACGGCCACCACCATCCATCGGCTCTTGGAGTACTCGCCCCAAGGCCAAGGTTTCGCAAGGGGGCCCAATAACCGCTTGGAATTGGATTTCCTTTTAGTGGACGAGGCCTCCATGCTGGACATCTTGGTGGCTAACCCTTTATTGGGGGCTCTACCTAAAGGGGCGACCTTAGTCATTATCGGGGATAGCGATCAACTGCCGCCAGTGGGGCCCGGTCAGGTTCTTAAGGACATCATGGAATCCGGGGTCATCCCCACCGTGAGGCTAAAAACCATTTACCGCCAAGCTAACCAGAGCCAGATCGTTTTAGCGGCCGGCCTTATTAACCAAGGCCAAGCCCCGGAGGCTCCGCCCCGAACCCCGGACTCGGATTTTTTCTACGTGGAGGACCACGCCCCAGAGGGGATTAAAGACAAGATCCTAAGGCTGGTTTTGGATCGGGTTCCCCGAAAGCTGAAGGTCAACCCTTTAACCGACATCCAAGTCTTAAGCCCCATCAATAAGGGCGAATTAGGCGTGGATAGCTTAAACCAGATCTTAGGGGCGGCCCTTAACCCGGAAAAATCCCCGGCCTTAAACGGGGGCATGGGCCGGTCTTTTAAAAAAGGCGATAAAGTTATCCAGATCCGGAACAATTACCGGAAAGGGGTTTATAATGGGGACTTGGGCTTTGTGGCTCAGGTGGATCTGGAAAACCAAGAGCTCATCGTGGACTTTGAGGGCGAAAAGATCGCTTACCAGGTCTTGGAGCTGGAGGATCTGCGGCCCGCTTGGGCTTTGACCGTCCATAAGGCCCAAGGCTCGGAGTTTCCGGTGATCATCATGCCCATCCACTTAAGCCACGCCCGGGCTTTACGCCGTAAGCTTTTGTACACCGCCGTGACCCGGGGCAAACGGATGGTTATGCTCATTGGCCAAAGGGAAGCTTTGAGAAGGGCCGCCTTGGACGTGGAGGAAAATCAGCGTCGCGGCAACTTACGTCTCTTTTTAACGACCGCCCCCCCGCCCGTGGACTACGCCGAGGCCCTAAAGGCCGGTGGCCCGGGCGTCTTAGAGGACGACTATTGATACTCTACAGTTGGAACGTTAATGGGCTAAGGGCCATCGCCCAAAAACCCGGGTTTAGGGAGTTTTTAAACAACCCTAAGATCACGATTTTAGGCTTGCAGGAAACTCGGGCTTTGCCCGAGAACCTAAGCCCTGAGCTGGCTAAACCCACGGGTTACGAGACCTTCTTCGTTAACCACGAAATGAAAAAGGGTTACTCCGGGGTCGGGGTCTACACCCGGGAAAAACCTATTAAAGCTCAACTGGAGCTACCGGACCCCAAGTACGCTAAAGAGGGCCGCTTAATCCACCTGGAGCTTGAGCGTTGCCACTTTTTGTCCGTGTACTTTCCCAACGGGCAACGGGACGAGACGCGCCTTAACTATAAGCTCGGCTATTACGAGGCTTTCTTTAACTACTGCCAAACCCTAAGAAAAACGAAACCCATTGTGGCTTGCGGCGACTTTAACACCGCCCATCGGCCCATTGATCTTTCCGACCCCGAGGGGAACGCGGACAATTCCGGCTTTTTGCCGGTGGAACGGGCCTTTATCGACCGGTTGATCGCCAGTGGTTACCTGGACGCTTTTCGGGTCTTAAACGGCGATGTCCCGGAAAGCTACTCCTGGTGGTCTTACCGGGCTGGAGATCGCCGGCGGAATATTGGTTGGCGCATTGATTACTTTTTTGTCTCCGAGGAGCTTAAACCCAACCTTACGCGAGCTTGGCTTGAGCCCCAAACCACGGGCTCGGACCACTGCCCGGTTGGCCTTGAGCTTAGCTTTTAAAAAAGGTCCTATTGACCAGAGGTTAAGACCATGCGACTAGACGCGTACATTCAAAAGGTCTTGGAATACGTGGCCTCTATGGCGGAAAATGGGGACGTCAACGCGGCCAACCTGGTGGTGGAGGGTCTTTACGCGGGCATAGTCAACTTAAGCCCCGAGTCTTCCTTGGAGTGGCTAGTTAAGGCCGCCGAAAGCGGTTCCGCGGAAGCCAACGCCCTCTTGGGGGATTACTATAAAAACGGCCTAGATGGCCCCCCCGAGCCAACGAAAGCCTTTAACCATTACCTAACCGCCGCCGAAAAAGGCTATAGCCGGGCCCAGGTCCG
>JAISRZ010000098.1 GCA_031273455.1 Deltaproteobacteria bacterium
CATTTGTTGTGGCGGCAATTGATTCGGGGGAATCTTGAGGAATTACATTTGGTAACGGCATGAGATATGTCTCCTTTAAGGTCATTATACAGCGAAACAGGCCCAAATTACAAGAGGCCAAAGAGAGGCTACGGAGGTGAGATAAAGGCGAGAGAATTCCAAGGCGTGATTGGTAAACCTATCTATCTTTCCCCTAAATATAGCTCTTTCGCGCTTTAAGAGCCTATCTTTAGAGGTAACGCTATTACTTTATTGATCCTTACAAGCTGACTGTTTTATATTACTTCACTTATTTATCAGGAATCTGTCTGGCGTACCCACGAAGAAGCTAAATATAAGTAACTATTAGGCGTACGCTCAATTATTACACTAAATTATCCGCGCGCCAAGGGAAAATTCTTATCTAATATTTTTTATTCTGAATATGATGAAGCCAAAATTAGAATCGCGGTGAGGGTTTAGGTTAGATCAAAATCCACCTCATCCAAGCGGCCCACGATGGAGAGGGTGAAAGAGGCCCCCATAAAGGTTAGATGGGGCCGAATATACAAGGCCATCTGCCGCCAACCCGGGGAGTTGGGCAGATCCTGGACCTCCACCCGAGCTTGGCGTAAGGGCCTTTTGCCCCTTAAGGCCGGCGAGGGGCTGTCCATGTCGGTGACGTATTGGTTAAGCCAAACGTTGAGCTCTTTTTCAATGGTCCCCCGATCTTTCCAGGAGCCGATGTTCTCCCGTTGGATGACCTTAATGTAATGGGCTAAACGGTTGACGATCATCATATAAGGCAAAATGGTCGAGACTAAGTAGTTAAAGGAGGCCTTCTCATCGCCTTCCGAGCGGGTGAAGCGCTTGGGGGCCAACACGGTCGGGGCCACGTAAATGGCCGCCTCATTGGGGTTTTCCCGTAAAGAGATAGAGATTAAGCCATTATTGGCTAGATCTTGCTCTAATTTTTCGCCAATGCGCACTTCCAAGGGGATCCGACTTTGCAATTGGCCCATGGACTCATACTGCCAAGACTTTAAACCCTCGATTAAACCGCCGCCGTCTAAACCAGTGATGTTGGCGCACCAACGGTATTGGGCGAAGCTCTTGGCCATTAAAAGGGCCAGCAAAACCGAGGGGTAGCCCCAGACGTAATCGCCATCGTTTTCCGTTTTTTCCGAGTAGTTAAGGCCCGGACTCACGGAGCTATTGGGCCGATGCGGGAGACGAGCCAAAAACCCCGGCAGAACTAGAGCTAGATAACGGGAGTTTTCTTGATCGCGTAAAGACCGCCAAGCCGCGTAATGGGGTTGGGAGAGGATGGCCCCTAAATCCTGGACCGCCAGTAAATCGCGCCAGTCTTTGAACCCAAAAAAACTAGGGTCCACCGAGGCGATAAAGGGGGCGTGAGCCATGGCCCCCAGATTGGCCATGGCTCGGGCCAGGCCAAAGTCCAAGGGTTTTGAGCCCAAGTCGTAAGCCCCAATGATGACCCCAAAGGGTTTACCGCCAAACTGGCCGTACTCTAGGGAGTAAACCTTCCGAAAGACGCTGGAGCGGGTGATTTCCGGGACATCGGTTAAATCCTCGTACACCTCCTGAGCCGTGGCGTCCAGGATATGGACTTCCACGTTCTCCCGGGGGTCCACCCGGTCAACCAGATACTTTAAGGACCGCCAAGTTCGCTCCAAGGCCATAAAGTCGGGATCTCTTAGGATGACGTCCAACTGGGCGCTTAAAGCCGTGTCCAAGCCCGCGATGATCCCGTCAAGCTCCACTAAGGCCAGGGTTAAAGTGTCCAAGCGGGCGTTAAGCGGTAAAATTAAGGACAAAGCCTCAACTAACGCCCGACTATCCTCTGGGGAAAGGCCCTCCAAAAGCCCAGCGAGTTCAGAGTTCTCCGCCAAAATCAGTTCACCATGACTTTAGATTGCTGAGCCATGGGGCACATGCCCGTGGTGTTGAAGCTGGCTTTGCCGTTATGGAAGGTGTTGGCCCCCATGGGCACGGCTTGCTTCCCCTCCACAAAAACTTTCTGGCTACCCGAGGACGGGGAGATGGTCCCGGGCCCCATGTTCTGGCTGGAGATGACCCCGCCAGCCACCCCGGCCTCATCGCCTTGGGACATGGGCACCTCGGTCTGGACGTTAACCGCCGGGGCCCCGTCAAAGAAGACCTTTTGACTGGCCGAGGAAGGATCGGCTTGGTTTAGTTGGAACATATTGACGTAGGGCATGGGGACCGGAGCCGCCGGGGGAGCCGGGGTTTTGCAGACATCCGGGGCCAAGGATTGGGCCAGGCCGCCTTTAATCGTTAACGCGAACATAACCTAACCTAACCTTATTTCCCGACCGTCTATTTTCACGGACTCGGTGGTTTTCAGATCCAACCGGGCTGAGCGCGAGATGAGATCCTCCGTGGCCGAAAGCCGCATGACTTCGCTGGAGAAGTTAGCCGAGCCCTCCACCCGCATGGTTAAACTCCGGGCGCAGGCTAGTAAGGACCGGCAGATCGAGGAGACTAAACCCGCTAAAAAGTGGACCACTTTAAAATCCAACCGCATGAGGTTCCCCGTGGCGCTGAGCTCCTCCACGTTAAACTGGGCTTGGGAGGTATTGACCGTAAAGCCTTGGGAGGCGAAGTCCAGCTCCCTAGAGCTTATAACCGTCTGGCTGGGCAAAGTCACCTCGGCCCTTTTCGATGGATCGCGCTCCAAAACAGCCAAGATATAGACCTTTTCCGGGTCTATATAGGCCAAAGCCACATCCCCCAACTGGGGGACCAAAAGGCAGGAAGCCGCGACCGTGGCCTCAAAGCTCGCTTCGCCATCACTAACCACATACCGGCCATCTTGGGCCTGGCCCACTAGAACGCGACGCGTGCTCTCGCTCGGGTCAAGCGTATAGAGCGGGGACTCATTTAATAACGGCACGAAAACCTCCTTTTAAAATCGCCTAAAAACAAGGCTTTAAAAATTATTTAATCTTTTAAGCTAATATTAAGCTGACATTGAAATGTTTATTAAGCCAAGATTTTAGGAAAAAACTAAACTAGCTCTTTTTATAACCTTAATTTTAAGGCTTTATGGGGTCATCTTAAAAATTTTTAAAGCGCCCCCAAAAAATAAAACCTTTCTTTTCTAGGGCCTATAAAGGCTGAGGCCAAAACGCCTAACCAATAAAAATTAAAGTTCTTAGGTCTCGCGGCTAAAACAATAGCCCAAAACCCAACATATTTCAATGGTTTTTTCTTTGAAAAAAACCTGACTTCAATCGTCTTAATAGCGTATTAGTTACGTCAAAAAATAAAGCGAAAAGTTTTTTTGAGGAAAGGCCCCAAACCTACGGCGTTTATAGGTTAAAGGCTCATAGCTAACTCTAGGGGCCTTAGAGGGAATGTCAAAAATTAACCTTTACGCCTTTCCCAATCATCCCGCCTAATGAACCTTGCGTAATGGCTCTAAGGCCCTAACCCGCCACTAAAGTAAATCCGGCTTTAAAACCATTAAAATAGTGGAGTTTAGATCCGCCCCTTTTAAGTTGGTGTATCCGTCCAGCTCGGCCCGGTAAAGGTCGGCCCCATAAAGGCTAGCCCCGCTTAAGTCGGCCCCCTTTAAGATGGCCCCGCCTAAGACGGCCTTAAAAAGGTTAGCCCGCATAAGCTTGGCCGCGGTCAGATCCGAGCGGAAGAGAACCGCCTCCTTTAAGCTGGCCCCCCGCCAGTCGCTAGCGGTTAAGGTTAGCTCCCGTAAGTTGGCCCCATCGGCTTTGACCCCTTGGAAGTTGGTCCCGTTAGCCGCGGAGCTAACTAGGGTCATACCGGTTAAATCAGCTAAATAAAAGTTAGCCCCCGCCAAATCGTGGCACTTAAAGATCCTTAAGCGGGGGGCGCTAATGGCGGCCAGGTTGGCCCCGGCCAGAAGACAAGCCTCAAAGACGGCCTTGGTTAAGTTGGCTTCCCGTAAGTCCGCCCCGGTTAAGTTAACCTCGTAAAAGTCCGTATCCGCCAGGTTGGCTTTCGCGAGGTTGAACCCGGCCAGACTTAGATCGCGAAAGCTGGCCCCAGCCAAATCCGCCGCCGCGAGATCCTTTGGCAAAACGGTTTTAGCGAAATAAGCCTTAGGGGCTTTAAACTGGCCTAAGGCCACGCTAGTAAAATCCACCCCTGATAAAGTGGCCTCAGAAAAATCCGCCCCCAAAGCCTTAACTTTTTCCAGCTTGGCCCCGGTTAGGTTGGCCGAAACCAAGCTAGCCCCGCTTAAAATAGCCCCAGAAAGGTTAGCCCCCTCCAAGGTGGCCCCTTTGAGCTTGGCCCCAGTCAGCTTGGCTTCCCGTAAATCGCTCTCCCGTAAATCCGCTTTGGTTAGATCCCGGTTGGCGAAATCCAAGTCGGCTAGATTAAGCCCGACCAGAACGCTCTTAGCTAAACTGGCTTGAGGGTCCTTTAAGTGAGAAACGACCATTTCCCGAGAGGTGAAGATTAAGATCCCCCCGAGGCCTTTAGTGGGCCCCGATGGCTTATCCGGGGCCTTAACGTTAGGCTCTTTAGCCGGTTTGAGAGGAAGGCCCTCTTTCACCTTAGGGGCCCCGGCCAAGGGATCGAAGAGAGCTAAGCGGTCCAAAAGACTAAGGTTGGTTATCCCGGCCAGTAACCCTAGTTCCCGTAAAGAGCCCACCTTTAAAGGCGGATTGAGCCGCAAAGCCTCTAGTTTTGGGAGAATGGCTTTTAGCTCTAGGCCCAAGGGGTCATTAGCGAGATTGGCGATGGCCCGGCCCATCTCCTCCGAGCCCCAGGCCAATTTTTTCACCGTTTGGGCGTTTTGGGCGAAGTTACCGGCCATGGTCCCGGCGGCCAGGCCCAAAGCCGCGTCCAGTTCCGGGGCCAACTGGTTTAAGGCGGCCATTTTATCCGCGAAGGGAACCGCGACCTTAGCGGAGGCGATGGCGTTTAAGCGATCCATTAAGGCCCCGGCCTTGGCCCCGGCCTCCTTGGAAAGACCTAAACGGGACCAATCCAGATCTTTAAAACTTGGGGCCGCGGGGCTTAGGGCTTTCGGCGCGGTCAATTGACTAACCGCCTTTGGCGACAAATACCCACTTAACCGTTGGCTTAAAGCGTCTTCCCCGCTAGCCAGAAGGTTTTTGGTTAGCCCCTCGGAAAAGGTCGGGCCCGCCCCCAAGGCTAAGGCCCAGCCATCGGAGAATTTGGCCACCGCCGCCGTAAAAGAAGCTTGGTCCGGAAAAGACTCCCTTATGGGCGGGGGCGTTTTAGCGGCTTTTAAAAAGTTTTCCTTGGCGATAGGGCCTAAAGAGCTTTTATCTAGGGCCGCCTTTAAGGAGGCCTCAGATAACGGCGGTGGGCTAGCTGGGCTGGGCTCGGCCATGAGCTTGGATAAAACCTTAGCGTTCCCAGCCAGATGGGGCAGAAGGTCGGCTAAGGCTAAAGGGGCGTAGCCCAAGGCCGCCAGTTTAGCGTTAATTTCCGGTAAGCTTTGGGCCAAAAGATTTTGACTCCCCTGAACGATATCCTCGGCGGTTAAAGGCGGGATCTTCTCTAGCTCCGTGGGCTTAAACGGGGCTTGGGGAACTTTCGGGGTCGGCGTCTTAGCCGGGGCCGGGGGTTTCGGGGTTCGTTGGGGGGCCGGGTCTTTTGGCTTGAGGTCCCCGATTAATAAGGGCGGCTCTAATTCCTGGCCCTTTTTCGCGCGCTCCAGCCAGCTTTCCAGGGGCGCGGGGTTATTGGCTAAAGGCTCTAAGCCCACGACCACTAGCTCAACGTCCGAGTTCTTTTCGTTTTGGACCGGAATAACCGAGCGCCAAAGGATGATGGCCGTGTCAACCAGCGGGGCTAGCCAGACCGTGTCCAGGCGCGACCCAAACTCCGCGACGCCGCTCGCGGTCTTAATGAACACCCGGGGTTTTAGGCCGGGTAAAGCGGTCTTTAGAATTTCTTTAGTGGGGTGGAGGTTACGCAAAATAATAGCCTCATCCCCGTAAAAATAACCGGAGGGTAGCCTTTGCGGCTCTTGGGCCAAGTTAAAAACGTCAAAGTCAAAGTCCCGGGGAAAGCCCGGCCAAGATTGGTGGAGCCATTTGTCCCCAAAGGTCCCTAATCTCTCCGAGCGGGCCAGATCCGGGGGTAAAGGCAAAGGCGAGGCTGGGCCGGGCAAAACTTCACCCAAGCCGCCGTTATGGCCCTTTAAGTAACCAAAGACCTGGGCCCGGGCTTGCACCCCAAACTCCCCGTAGGTTTCCTGGGGAATGACCCCCAAGGGGTTGATTTTGGGGTCATAAGCGGCGTTTTCCCAAGATAAAACCTTGGACTTAAAAACCGAGACCCGATCGTCGGTGTACTTTTCCGGTAAAACCGCGAACAGGCGGCTAACGGGCCCCACGGTGAAGCTAGCTAAGGTCGGCCCTATTTCCCCAGGTTTCTCTTCCGCCGCGGCTAAGGCCAAAAACTCGCCCCGTAGTTTAGACACCCCTAGGTCAAAGGCTAAACCCTTGGCCGCGTAGGGCCCAAAGGCCTGGATTAAGGCCCCATAGGCTTGGCTAGGCGCCAAAACTTTCCCATCAATCAGCGATAAACCCAAACCCAAGGTTAAGGTCAGGACATCGCTTTTATAATACCGGTGATTAATATGGCTGACCCTAAGGCTTTTAGCCGCTTTTATTTCCATGGTCTTTGTCCAAGCTCGCCTAACCCTAGCCCAAAGAGATGGCGGCTGGGCTCACTGAGAGATCATTGGAGCCACTTGATATCTTGGCCCCAGTGGGGGTTAACTCCACGGAGTTCGTCCCGGACTTTATCCGCGCGAAGTTTTGGCCCTCCAAGGCCACGCCCTCCATGTCGACCTCGATCTTGGAAGCCGGCTCCGAGGCGATGGTGACGCTCACGTTGTCCAACTTAACGTAGGTGTCGTCGTTGGTCTGTAAAACGGCGTTCCCGCTTTCCTGGAGCTTAAGGCGGACGTTTTCGCCCTCTTGGAGGGTGGAGCTCTCGCTATCCAAGAAAAGGCGCCGCGAGGTCGGACCGCCAGTCAAGGTCCCCTCCCCTTGCAAGATCTCAATATGGCCATTAGGGTAAGAGGTTTGGATGAGAACCGGATCCCCCTCGCCCGCGGCCTTTATGAGGATCCCATTATTAAAGTCTGGATCCGTCCTAACCGGCGGCAACTCGCCCAAAACGCTGGGGATCTTGGACAAAATGACTTCCATGGCCACGCTACGGGCGGCGGTGTCGGTGTCGGGAATCGCCAGCATGGCGTTAAAAGCGTAGATTAAAGGCTGTTTAGCCAGATCCCGGGCGGCCAGAAGCGTCTTATCCTCCTCCGAGAGCCCGGCGATTATTTGGATAACCCCGGCGCTTTTGGCGGCCAGGGCTTGGTAGGCCGATAGATTGATCTCCTCGCCCACGGCTCGGACCAGTTCGCTTAAGATTAGAACCGCTTTGGAGTCCTCATAGCTGGGTTCGCTCAATCCTTGGGCCAAGTCCGGGGTCAAAAGGGTTAAGGGCCCAGTTTTCTCGCTAACTTTGTGCCGCAAAAGATCGGCCAAAGTCCCCCGGTTCGACTCAACGATGGTCGGGCCGTAACCGCTCAGGGCGGCGGTGGTTAAGGCTTTGATGGTCACGTAGGAGTCGAGGTTGTCAATGAGAACGCCCTGGGTGTCCCCTAACAAGTTGGTCATGGAGACGATGACCGAGATGTCGCTAACCACCCAAGACAAAAAATCCATTAAGGCGGTGCCTTTACTGACGCCTATGGCCGGCAATTTAGTGATGGCGTTGGTCGCTTGGGGGGAGTCCTTGGCGTCATCGTCTGAGCTCGGCTCGGCGAAGAAAGTTTTAGCCCCTTGGATGATCGGGACCATGTCCTCGAACATGGGCATGAGGGTCAGCAAAAGGCTCACGATATTAAAAATACTCGCCTCTGGGGGATTTTTGGTTTTTAAAACGCTTTTGGACCCTTGGGAGTTGGCCCGCAATTGGATCAAATTGGGGTGAGGGCTAATGGCCCGGGCCTTAAAAGCGTCCACCAGAGCCAATAAGGCTTTAACTTTATGCAACGCGTCCGACCCAAACTCTAATAAAGCCGCGGATTTGTGAGCTATGGTGGAGACAACGGGGACATCATCTTTGGTGAAATAATTCTCTAATTCCTGGGACTCCGGTATATAGTCATCTTTCAGAACGTCCAACTTGGAGAAGATGTCCATCAAAGTGGAACAGTTGACGTCCACCGAGTGCTCCCAGCCGGTGAAGGTCAAATCTTGCATGGAGGTGGTGGTGTACCGACTAGCGCTGGTCAAAAAGTCGAGGTAATCCGAGACAATGGAGGTGGTGGTCGGGGAACCGGCCGAGATGGACAGACCGCCCCGGTTGGAGCCCGCCGACAGAACCGTCTTCTGCTCGCCAGCTTTTTCCCCAAACATTAACCCGCCCCCGCCTTTGGTCCCAAAGCCGGCCATGTCCGAAGTGCCCGCGTTAATGACGTTATCCGTCTCGGCGTTGGGCACGGCCCCGGAAATGACCGGGCGATCCGGGTTCCCGTCCACGAAGGTCAATAAGACCTCGGCCCCGGGGGTTAAGGGGAAATTTTGGCCATAACCCCGGCCCACGTACGGTTGGGCCATGCGCACCCAAGCCGAGGCTTTGCCGCCTTTGCGGCCCGAGGTGTCCAGGGGCAATAAGATCTTGTACCGCCCATACTGGTCGATTTCCGGGGAATCGCCAGTCCCGGCCCCGTCAATCCAAGCGGTTAGAGAGCCAGTGATCTTCTTTCTTGGGCCAGGGCGCTTGGGCCGATAAGGGGTGGCCACTTTTTGGCAAACGAGGTTATGGGTGAAACCATGATCCTCGATCCCCAAGTCCACGCCCAAGCGGGAGCTTAGGGCCCCGCTTTGCGAGCCCGAGAACTCGGTTTTAACGGTTAAGTAACGGTCATTGAAGCCGCCCCAGGGGTGACCGGACATGGCGAAGGTTAAACCAGGCTTAAACCCCAAAACCGGAGTGGTTAAACAGTAAAGCTCGGAGTTACCGAGGATCTCCTCCCGGCGGATCTGGCTTAACCTTTTGCCTTCCGCTAGGGAGTTAAAGTTTTCGCCATACAAGTGGACTTCGCCCCGCCCGCGCGGGGACACCGTGGTTTGGACCTCTAAAGGCCGGTTGGGGTCTTCCCAATTGTAATCTTTTAACAACAAGGTTTTGGGCGGCAAGGAGCTTTCGGCCCGGAAATTATAGGCTGGCCGCTCGCCTTCCTTAATGAATAGCCCGCTCGTGACCACGTGCTTTAAGACGACTTCCTCCTCATTGTCCAGTAAGGGCGGGAAAAGGAAGTTGGAGTCAGCGATAACCGCCACCTCGTTGTTGGCTTGTTGCTCGTAAAAGAGGGCCAAGCCGTCAAAGTGAAGGGTCCGCCAGACAAAATCCAGAAGATCCTCCTCGTACTGGAAGGTGAACTCTTTTTTCGGGTAATCGGTCCCTTGGGCCAAGAACTTAAAGTGATCCGGCTCTAACCCCCCAAACTGGAAGCTATCCCGCAAAATGTCCAAAGAGCTCATGTCCAAGTGCAAACGGTTCTGGAGCTGACCGGCTAAAAGCCCTAAATACGGGGTCAACTCCACTTCCAGGTAAGTGAAGGCGTCCAGTTGGCTCCCAGTGGACATCTTGGTCAAAAGGCCGGTCCAGACGGTGTGGCTGGCCTGGGCCCCCTCGCCGCCCTCAAAGTAATCCTCAGCCAAGCTTAAAGAGCAAGGGGTGGCGAAAAAGTCGGCCCATTCGGCGTTAGCTAAGTCCTCGCTCGGCACCAGTAAGGTTACCTTTATCCGATAAAGCTCGTTCAGACCCGCCCAACCCTGAAATTTGACCAGATGGGCGTTAATGTTTTTATGGGCTTGAAACGCGAAGGAGAACATCGCCGGGGAAAAGTTTGCCATAATGACCGCCGTAAGACCCTAAGTTTTGGGCTTGATAGAAAAAGATGGCTAAATTTTTGTTTATTTTGTTGGAATCGCTTAGGTAAAAGCCTATTAAAGAGCCAGCAAATTGATAATTAATAATTTATTAAAGAATTAGGTCGGAATAAAATACAATAATCCTGGGCCAGAGTCTGGCCCCAATTTTTTCGCGCTTATCCGCGGAAATACGCTTAATAAATACCCCTAAAAAGCGAATAAAGCTAGACCTTTAAGGCCAGATCTGTCAATCCCCAGCGAAAAAAACTTAAGTCCGGGAAGATCTTGGAGGCTTTTTGTGAGGGATCGGTCAAAGGATTGTTAAGTGAAAGCGCGATTGTCCCTAAGGCCTAGGGGAGGCGAGAAGGCCAAAAAGATAAGTTTTGGGTTAAGGGGCTATAACCAGCCCTGAAAAAGGGGCCTAAAAGGCCCGTGGCCGACCGAATGGCTCTAGAGCCACCAACCACAAGCCTTAGACCAGATAACTTGGCTTAGGGCCAAATAGTGGGGTTTTTGGCCGTTAGCTAACAAAGGGCTTAAGGTCTAACCAAGCGGTTAAACCACTTGCGGCCGAAAATCCTCGGCCCGGGCCAGGTCATCGTCGGTGAACTTAGCCCCCTTAGAGCTCTTGACCCCCATTAAATCTAGGTCAATGGCCCGGTGGAACTTGGCCCCGGACAGATCCGCCCCTTTAAGAAGGGTTAAAGTGAACTTAGCGTGGGAAAAGTCGGCGTAGGGGGCGGACATATCCTGGAGATTGGCTTTATCCAACTTGGCCCCAGTGAAGATGGCCTTGGAAGCGTTGGCCCCTTTAAGATCCGCCCCGGACAAAATGGCTTCTTTAAAAAACCCGCTGGCCAGAGTCTGCCCGGCCAGCTTGGCCCCGGTTAAATCGCTGGAACTAAAGTTGGCTAAGGAAAGATCCGACTCCGTCACCTCCAGACCGTGGGCGATCAGCCCCGGGGCTTGGAGTTGGACCGCGTTAGACCCAACAATGGCTAAAGAGGCGAAGGCGGTGTCCTTAATCACGGTTAGATCCAGGGCCGCGCCTTTAAAAACCGTGGCCCCAAAATGACTCTGCCCGCAATTGGCCGAGCTAAAGAGGCACTTTTCAAACTCCGACTTTTCCCCAAAATCAGAGTCAAAAAAGGTCGTTCTCGAAAAATCAACATTTAAAAAGCGACTTATAGAAATAGAACAGCTACTTATAGTGGCCTTCGTGAAGTTGACCTTAGTCATTAACGGGCCCGTGAACTTGGCCCGACAGATGGAAGCCCGCTCGAAACTAGCCCCGGTGAAATCGCAGTCTAAAAAGGCCGTGTCCAAGACGCTGGCCCCGGCTAAGTCCGCGCCCTTAAAGGAGCAACGCTCGAAAACCAAGGATTTAAAATTATAGTCAGCCAAGCTTAACCCATCAAGGCTCACGCCTTTTAAGGGTTCGCCAGTGGTCTGGGCTTGGCTCAATAACGACAAAGCGTCCTGGGGCATGCTGGAACCTTCGCGATGATAAGTTAAACTGAAGTCTTGCGGTTATGTTGAAGACGCGAGGAACTATTGATTTTTATTAAATATCGCTAAATTTTATATTTAGGCGCTTAAAAGCCTAGAAAAAATTGTTTAAATGAATCATTAGTATATAACTCTTTTCCAAGAACCTTAGTTTTCCGAGGCAATCGCCGCGGAAAATTCTCTTTAGAGAGCTTTAAGGGACTATTCAGACCAAGCCTTGGGGACCTCGCTCATTACAAACGATTCTCAATAGCGTTAGGCGCATAATAGCCCAAAAGCCCCAGCATATCAATAAAAAATCTCTAACCCCGATGGGTTTCCACTAGACTAGACCATTGGCTTAGCCGCGCCCAGCCTTAAAACCGCGATTGACCATAGGACCTAATACAGTTTAGAGGTCTTCGGGACTAAATGGAGACCAATGGCCGTAGACTTAAGTTCAGCCAATTATTTGTCTTTAAATGATATCTCAAATCAAATCATATCGTTATCTAGCTAAGCGTTAACTTCTGGGTCATTCTGTAATCACCACTTAACAAAGCTGGAGTTACCGCTTCCTTAATTCTGTTGTCTGGGTCAAGAAATTGTGATATACTTATCTAGGTGACAGGCGCGTAGACTCGATCCATTTACGAAGACCCTTTTAGGCTTGTTTTTTGGAGACGGTCTGGACAATACTGGAATCATAGAAATTACTTCAAAACCCTTTTTTGAAGCGGTTCTGGTAAAAATAAGAAGCCTTGAAAGGATCTGGAAATAACCCAATTATAAAAAGAGGTGTTGTGAGTGAAGATCAACATTGAAAATCTTGTTTCCATTTCGGAAGCCAACCAAAATTTTTCAAGGATTGCCCGCCTGGTGGACGAAAAGGGAACGGCGATTATCCTGAAAAACAACGCTCCGCGTTACGCGCTTTTGGATTATGATCTGTTCCGTCAGGATACCAACGTGGACAATGAGAGCTTAGACGCGGTGGCTTCGCGCGTTCTGGCGAAATATATTAAAGCGTTTGAAGAATTGGCGAAATGAATACGCTGAACAAAGATCAGGTCAAATATCTTCACAAATTACTGTTGGATAGGACGGTCGGCACAGAGGGAATCAGAGACGAGGGTTCGCTTGAGTCAGCTCTCGCGAACCCTTTTCAAACTTTTGACGGCGTGGAATTATACCCATCCATCGCGTCAAAAATCGCCAGAATCGTTTATGGGCTTGTCTGTAATCACCCCTTTGTGGACGGCAATAAGCGCGTTGGCGTCTATTTGACGCTGGTTCTCCTTGAATTAAACCATTTTGAAGTTGATTTTTCGCAAGATGACGCTGTCCGTATTGGATTGGAACTCGCAAGCGGGGTAATGAACGATAGGCGGTTGCTTGAACTTATTTTGGATCGGGAAAAATGAACATTAAAATACAATTTTCATAATGATGAAACTATATTTTTATATTTATCAATTACCTTTATTAACTAACTTTAACGTATTAAATAACTAATAAATTTAACTTAAGGCTTACAATTCCCCCTCCCAAAATCCCATTCGTGGCCTCATAATTTTCTCAAAATCGCAACGCGCTTGATTAATCCCACTTGATAAATCCCATAACCCTCTCGCTTCTTTTGGGCCGCCTAATTTTTCCCCTTGGCCCAAAATCGCCATTTGCGCGATGCGGGGTTTTGTGGCCAAACCTGGCCGTTTCGTCAAACTATGCCACTGGATTTGGGAACTTAATCATGATATATTGCGCAGTATATTTAGTGATAATTAATAACTATTCTTTATAATTAGCGATTTATAAGCGACAGTCGCCGGTAACGTCGCTTTTTATAGCTCGCCGCGAGAATCCCCATGATCGACCAACCCTCTGTATTGATAGTTGACGATGATCAGGAACTAAGCGACCTTTTGGTCGAGGCCCTGACCAGCTACGGATATCGCCCGGTCGCGGTCCACAGCGGCCAGGAAATGCGCCAAGCCCTTTCGGGGGGCCCTTTTAACCTGATTCTCCTGGACATCATGATGCCCGGCGAGGACGGCTTAGACCTTTGCCGGGCCTTAAAGACCCCTGGCTCGCCCCAGGCTTCGACGCCCGTCATTTTTCTAACCGCGCTTAAGGACACCGCTGACACGGTGGTCGGCCTTGAGCTTGGGGCCGATGACTATTTGGCCAAGCCTTTCCAGACCCGGGAACTGATAGCCCGCGTTCGGGCGGTCCTAAGGCGCGCCCAGGCCAGCCCAGGCCAGGCCTTGAGCGAGGTTCGCTCCGCCAGTGGCTCCATTTTGGCTTTCGCCGACTGGAAGCTAAACGCCCCAGCCCGCCATTTAATTGACAAAAACGGCGTGGTGGTCCCCTTGAGCGCGGCCGAGTTTCGCCTATTGTCTCTGTTTTTGGACTATCCCCAACAAGTCATCACGCGGGAAAGAATCCTGGAGAGCCTAGCCATGCGAAATCTCAACATCTACGACCGTAGCGTCGATTCCCAGGTAAGCCGACTCCGGGCTAAGCTTCGTGACAAAGAAATGAGCATTATACGGACGATGCGGGGCGATGGTTACTTGCTGGCCACCCCAGTCGAGCGAGGAACAGCGTGAGCGCGCGCCTCAAACAATTTTGGCCCGACTCCCTTCGCGCCCAGCTAGTCTTGGCTCTTCTTTTGGAAGCGGCGGTCCTCCAGGGAATTAATCTCTTCGCGGTCTGCTACATTCAGTACTCCTACGGCCAAGAAACCCGCTTGGAGAGGCTAGATGGCGATGTCTTCGTCTTTTTGGCCCTGACCGCCATGAGCCCGAGCCAAAGGGACGAGTTTTTATCTAGCCTTAGTCCAGCCCAGTCAGGCGCAAGGCGTCCCTCGCGATTCACCGTGAGGGACTTTGAGCCCGAGTGGGAATCGGACGGCTCCCACCCCGCGACCAGGGCGATCGAATACACCCCGGCGGCCTTGGCCGAGTTGGGCTCCAGGATCCCGGTCGTCAAAGGACGGGCCATTGAATGGCCCGCGCCCCCGAACCAGGGCGAGGGCGAAATTCCGGTCCTCCAGTTAACCCTTGAGCTTGGCGACGACTCCTGGCTGGAGACACTCCAGCCAATTCATGACCCCAATCTCTGGTCCGTCTGGATCCAACGCCTTTTCATCTTTCTTGAGTCGATTCTGTTTTCCTATCTCTTGATCCTCATCGTCAAGAAAGCCACCCGCCCTCTGGAGCGCCTGGGCCAGGCGGCGGAACGCTTTGGCCATAACCCCGAGATAGTCGAGCCCTTAGCCGAGACCGGTAGCCAAGAGGCGCGCGAGGTGGCCCATTCCTTTAACCGTATGAGAGAGCTAATCCGTGAAAACCTTGAGGTTAGAAACAGGATGCTGGAGGCCATGGGGCATGACCTAAGCGCGCCTTTAGCCAAAATTAAGCTCCGGATCGACAAAACGCCCACCAACGACTTAAGGGAGCGACTCTCGGGCGATATCAACGAGATTGAGTCGATCGTTGAGCAAGGCCTAGAGTTAGCTCGGAGCCTCCAGACCTCGGAAGAGATCGTCCTTTTGGACGTCTTCGCCTTTACCCAGAGCATTGTGGACGACATGGCCGAGCAAGGTCTCGCCGTCTCTAGCTCCGAAAGCTACCAAAGCCAGGGGGAGCCCATTTTGGCGCGAGCTCGGCCCATTTGCCTCAAAAGATGCCTTGAGAATCTATTGACCAACGCCGTCAAATACGCCGGGGTCGCCAAGGTTTCCCTGGCCCTTCGGGGAACCCAGGTTCTTATCACGGTGGATGACGATGGCCCCGGGATCCCGGAGGAGTGCCTGGAAAAGGTTTTTGAGCCATTTTTCCGGCTGGAGCGCTCCCGAAACAGAAACTTGGGCGGGACTGGCCTGGGGCTGTCCATCGCCCGCAATATGGCCCTTTTGAACAACGGCTCCCTAAAGCTGAGCAACCGCCCTGGCGGGGGTCTCACGGCCAGCGTGGCCTTGGAGTCGGCCAACGCCCTCGGTCGCTAAACCTGGTCGCCTAATCGTCGCATAGTCAGCGCTTAAAACTGTTTTTGTCTGACTTTCAACGCTTACAGTATTGTCTTTGTGTCTTATCTTAATATTTATCTATCTTTCTCCTTTAATTTAACGCCCAATTAATTTTATTATTAGCCGCGCCCGCAATTCGACCGGCCCGGGCTTGGCAAAGCTTAGCCCCGGCTTTAGGGCTCCGAGTGAAGGCGGTTGGATAGGTTTCGGCGCCTTTCGCCTTAATTTGGCTCGCTTAAGCCATAATGACGCGAAACTTAGGGGTTATCATTGAAGAGTTTGGTGGTCGGGAAAAATCCGTTTTCCGCTTGTGGCTCGCGACTTACGGTCGAGCCCGTTATAGCGCGAGTCCAACCTCATGGCTCAGATTCCAATTTTGGCGATCGGGGCTTGTCAAAACCGTTGGTTCTTAACCTCGCCTAAACGGGAAAGCGCCTATCTAGTTAATGAGAGGGGCTGGAAAGCCGAATGGCAACCGCGCTAGTCTTGACCCCACCAAAATTTCATTTAAAATATTTAATTTAATGGAGAAAGTTAGTTCAATCTAATCAAACACAACTGTTTTTTGGCGTTTTCTTCACCGCCGCCTTGATTATATTCGCTAGTTCCGGGCTCACCTTAGCCCAAAGTGACCCGGCGACCTTCGCGAACTCCATCGGCATGGAGTTTGTCCTTATCCCTTCTGGATCCTTTATGATGGGGGCGGACAAGGATTTAGAGAACGCCAAAGGCGACGCGCTCCCCCAGCGCCAGGTGAGCGTAAGCCGCCCGTTTTACCTCGGTAAATTTGAGGTCACGCAACAAGAATGGGTCGCCGTGATGGGCGAAAACCCAGCGAATTTCCAAGGTATGGATAACCCCGTGGAGACCGTTAGCTGGGGCGATGTCCAGATCTTTATCCAGAGATTAAACCAAATGGAAAAGCATTCGCGTTACCGTTTGCCGACCGAGGCGGAGTGGGAATACGCCGCGAGGGCGGGTTCCAAGGGGGCTTATTATTTCGGGGACGATGAGTCACAGTTAGGGTGGCACGCGTGGTATGAAGGCAACAGCGGAAATTCCACCCACCCGGTTGGGGAGAAACGGCCAAACGCTTGGGGGCTTTACGACATATTGGGGAACGTCATTGAATGGGTGAGCGACTGGTACGGGGCGGGCTATTACGGGAGCGGACCGCCAACCGATCCCCAAGGCCCCACCTCGGGGGCCGTCCGCGTCATTAGGGGTTGTGGCTGGAGTTTCAGCGCGAGTCTCTGCCAGTCGGCCAACCGTGACGCCGAGTCGGCGGTTCACCGGGACAACTCCATAGGTTTCCGGCTGGCGCTCACTATCAAGTAGGCCGGAGTCTCCCTCGATCCCGCCCGAATTGGCTCTGGCGTCGCCTTCGAGACCGAAGCGTCTAGCTTAAGCGCTTTTCAAACGCCGTAGGGCTTGGTTTTTGGTGTCTCCGCTAAGGCAAGAAGATTGACATAGCCTTTTTCCAGGGTTTTCAGGTCAGACGTTGGTTGCGCCTCTAAAGGCTGGTATATTTAGCCTTGATTTTTATTCAAGTCCTGTAAAGTTTGACCTGGCCTCTTTTTCCAGCGCGAGAGGTATAGTTTGGGCTCCTGGGCCTTATCCTCCGAGACCGAAGAATCTGGCTGGGGCGATGCCTCCGAAACTGGAGACTCACGCTCAGGCTTCACTTCTTAAACTGGAGGCTCCTTTAGGCTTTTGAGTTACAAGCTAGATGATCTCTGGTTTGGGCTCCGAAGATTTTGTGGAGCTTCCTAGATGATAAATTAAATTAAGAAATATACTTTTACATAAATTCAGCTGATACAAATGCTCTTGTATGTTTTACTTTAATTTAGTATATTGTTTTATCATCTATTGAATTGCTTTTATTTTTTGTTCAATAGAAAAGTTATTTATATTGATTAATTGTCTTTTAATAATTTCATTTTTAGTTATTATATTTATTTATATAAACATAATCGGTATGAACTTATTTATGATGCCGGAATCGTAATTTAACCCAATTTACGCTACAATGAATTTATTCGATGAAACTTACGGTTAACCCTTAAAGAAAGGAACCTATGGCCGAGGGCCAACCCCATATAATCGTTCTGGCTGGCCCCAACGGGGCGGGCAAATCAACCACCGCCCCCACGCTCTTGCGCGATGCCTTGACCGTGGATGAATTTGTCAACGCCGATACCATCGCCCAGGGTTTGTGCGCTTTCGCCCCAGAGACTGTGGCTCTGGAGGCCGGGCGGATCACGCTAAAACGACTGAATGAGCTGGCGGCCAAGCGGGTCAACTTCGCCTTCGAAACCACCCTGGCCTCAAGGAGCTTTGCCCCCTGGCTAGAAAAGCTGGCTCTTGTGGGCTACCACAGCCATCTGATATTCCTTGCCCTGCCCAAGGCGGAGTTGGCCCTGGAGCGCGTGGCCAATCGAGTGGCCCTTGGTGGGCACAACATTCCAGATCTGGTCGTGAGGCGGCGTTTTGCGGCGGGGTTAAAAAATTTTTTCCAGCTTTATCAGCCGATTGTCACTTCATGGAGTTTATATGACAACTCTTTACCGATAAAACCTCTTCGCGTCGCCGAGAAAACCGCTGTTGGGCGGCTGGACATCACGCGCCAAACAACCTATGATCAACTTTTAGAGGTGTATAGTCGTGACCAATAAACGAAGAAAAGTCGATATTGGCGCTCTTCTGAACGATCGGCGTGATTTTATTTTGGAAGCCATTCGCCGGGGTGGGATTGAGGCTATGAAACGTCATATTCAGGCTGGGGTTCCCATGGTTGGCTATAAGGATGGCCAGGTGATCCATATTCCCCCGGAGGAATTAACGGAATTACTGAAAGAGACCGAAATCGATGACTTGCGAATTAAGTGAGGAAATGGGCCAATTATGAGAAACTTTTCATAGCTGTCCAATCCGCCATCCTATCAAACAAGGCCTAACCGTCACCGGGCGTTTGTTTGTACGGTAAGAGCTCACTCGCGGCCCCGCTAAAACGGGACTTTACGCCAAGGGCTTAAGCCATTTCGTTACCTCCATGACTTCCAAGGTCGCTACCGACCGGAGCGAATCTAAAGTCGCCTGAGGAGCGTTTTAGCTCCCTCACAAAACGCGCTTTTTCACAGCGCGCGCTAAATAAAGATATATACCACACATATCAGCGTATTTGATGGGTTTGTCTAATGGCTTCAGTTTTTTAAGTAAAGTGTCTGTCAGGGGCCTTTCAGTATCGCCTTTGTTTTTATCTGAGATACCGTCTTTTATCCCGTCAAAATATCTGGATATAATGGGATTTTTACGGATCGCCTTGGACAAGAAAAAGCCAATAGCCCTGATTTTACAGGGCTTTTAGCCTTTAGCGAACATCATTGGAATATTCGCTGCTAATCCCAAGGGGACTCGAACCCCTGTTTTCGCCGTTTGTGGGCTTGAAGATTAAATTCTCTAGGTGATACGGCATGCTTCTAAGGCGGACGCCGCTGGCTGGTCCCTACCAAAGGTGTAACATGGCGAACGACGCGCTTAATGACAAACTAAAAGCCATAGACTCGAATCGGTCGATTATTTTAAGACGCCAGGACGCGTTTTTACCTTTCGAGTCGCGGCGGCTTGACAATTATTACCGGATCGAGTTGACCTACACCTCAAACGCTATCGAAGGCAACACCATGTCCAGAGTGGAAACAAAAATCCTTCTGGAGGATGGCGTTACGCCGGAAGGGAAAAAAACATGGGAAGCGCGTGAGGCGCTTGGTCATTCCGACGCCTTTTCGCTCATGCTGGAAATGGTGAGACACGGGCGAATTGATACCATAACGGCCACGGTTCTCAAACTTCATTCGCTTTTCTACAGAATGATAGACTGGGAGAACGCGGGAGTCTTCCGCGATGGCCCTGTATATCTGGCTGGTAGCGCGCGCGTGCCCCCAAAGGCTTCTCTGGCTCCAGAAATGATGATAGAATTCGATAAGGAGTTCAACGAGAAATCACAATACCTGCATCCCCTTAAACTGGCGGCTTTCGCGCATTTAAGGCTAGTGAACATCCATCCCTTCGTTGACGGAAACGGACGAGTAGCCAGGCTACTGATGAACCTTGTCCTTTTAAAAAATAATTACCAGCTTGTTTCGATAAGTCCGGAAGACCGCGAAAAATACATCAAGTCAATTGAGGCTACGCATAATTTCGAGCTTGAAGCATCTGAACCAATGCTTTTTTACCATTTTATCGCTGACTGCGAACTGAAGTCGCAAAAGCATCTTATGCGCGTTCTCGAAAGGGTTGGTCAGCTAGATACTGTTAATAATTAAGGCTTATAGAGCTTCTATTATCCTCCACTTACCTAATTCGCTTGAAGAGCCAATAACTGATCTATTATGTATTTCGCTATTAAGTATTGGGCACCATGTTCTTTGGAATCAGTGAGATCAGTTAATGTAGAATCTTAAAATTTATTTTGAAGATTAATTTTTCTATTGATATATTTTCATTTTAAAGATAATATAGGGCTACTTCAATCATTAGGAGCTTCCCTATGTCTTCTTCTGAAAAAAATCATACTCCTTCTGCCTCTTTTTCTCTTACACGGACCGTTTCGGCTGATGGCACTATCACCGGAACATTTACTTTCCGCCCTAAAGGCGACATGATGGAGATCGAAGAGTCTGTTTTAGACTTAACTAACACTATAGGGCGTGAGGTTCTTGAGCCGTCCTTGGCTTCATTTGACGCTGATGGCCGCCCTGTCCAAGTTGGGGCGACTAAATATTATAGTCGTGGTTTATTCAATCAAACTTATCAGACGTCCTTTGGGCCCGTAGCCCTACAAAGACATGTTTACCAGTCAGCCAAAGGTGGCCGAACTTTTGTCCCTCTTGAGGTTAAGGCTGCTCTGATTCTCAATTCCTCTCCGCTTCTCGCAAAAATGGTATCGTTCAAGCTTGGTAATATGCCCTCCACCGCTGTAGAAACGGATTTCGCCGAAAATCATAGGCGGCCTATTAGTAGGGATTATATAAAATCCCTTTCTGACGAAGTCGGCGTACTGGCTCAAGAAATAGAGCAAATACATGAATATATTGACCCTTTAGATATTAATAAAGATAATGTTTCCACTATATCTATTAGTTTAGATTGCACAACTGTTCTTTTTACAGAAGATGGAAAAAGTGTCTCATATAGAGAAACTATGGTTGGTGTTATAAGCATTATTGATGACATGGGCGAGCGTCTTCACACAATATATGTTGGCGAGGCCCCTGAATATGGCAAAGAAAAATTTTTAGAACGTCTTGATCGTGAATTGAACAGAGCTAAAGCAAGGTACCCAAACGCCAAAATACAAGGAATCGCCGATGGCGCGGCCTCAAACTGGGCTTTTTTGGATTCCAGAACTGACACTCAACTCCTTGATTTTTATCATTTATC
>JAISRZ010000101.1 GCA_031273455.1 Deltaproteobacteria bacterium
CATTTGTTGTGGCGGCAATTGATTCGGGGGAATCTTGAGGAATTACATTTGGTAACGGCATGAGATATGTCTCCTTTAAGGTCATTATACAGCGAAACAGGCCCAAATTACAAGAGGCCCAGAGAGGCTACGGAGGTGAGATAAAGGCGAGAGAATTCCCTGGCCTTATTGGTAAACCTATCTAGCTTTCCCCTAAATAGAGCTCTTTCGCGCTTTCAGCGCCTATCTTTTGAGGTTTTGGCTATTACTTTATTGATCCTCTCTTGACAAATCGTTCAAATCGAGTTATGATAAAAAACATATAATGAATACTAACTATCCGCCCCCCTGTTAAGTTCCTAGCGAGTTCTTATAGGGGGGTTGATAGTTTCTGGGGCCCCCTTTTCCCTTGATTATCCCTTTGGTTTAGCCCGGCCTCCACCCCACCTGGCGCGTTACCGCCACCTTAAGTTTTAAAGTCAATGTCTAGAACGTCTATTAATTATCAATAAAAATTGATTCCGCCGCGTATTAGATATAATAAACTTAAATATACTAATATTATACTACAAAACATTATTTTATTAATTTATTCAATGTAATTGCTTAAATTTAATAGATATATTATCTCCAAAAAAATGAAGCGCTTCTTGACAAATCGCCTGATCAAAACGGTCGCTAAGCTATTGACTTAACTAACCCTTAAAAGTATAATTCCTGATTCACATTAGGCTGACCCATAGGCTTTAAACCGCCAGGCGGCCTTAAACCTCGCTCCTAAGCCTTTTAGGTCTAACCGGAAGGTATGGGGCCTTACGTCCAAGAGGAAAGTTAATGAGCTTACGCAGGTACGAAACCCTTATTCTGCTTTCGCCCAACCTGGGGAAACCAGAGCTAGCCACCTTTAAAAACAAGGTCGATGGCATTCTGGCCCTGGGGCGTGGCAAGATCGTCCGTTTCGAGGACTGGGGTCGGCGTCGTCTGGCTTACCCGGTCAAGAAAGAAATCTACGGGAACTACTTCCTGTACGATTTCCAAGGCGTCCCCGCTCTAGCCGCGGAGCTAGAGCGTAACTTAAAGATCGATGAGCAGGTCTTTAAGTTTCTGACCATAGTTCTGGACAAGGACTTCACTGAGGCCCGCTTAGAGGAGACTTTAAGCGCCTTGGCCAAGGAAGCCCAGAAACGGGAAGCCGATAAAGCCCCCACCCCAGAAGCCGCCGCGGCTGAAGGCGAGGCTAACGCCGACGCCTCTAACGATCAATCCCCCCTTGAGGGCGCTGACGCCCCAGACCAAACCGCTGACCCTGATTCCGCGGACACCTCGTTATAAGGAGGCCGACCATGCCTTACGATCACAGTGGCCCCCAGGACGATCGCCAAAACCGCCGCGGGGGCGGTGGCGGCGTTGGCCGGGCCAAGAAGAAGTCTTTCCATCGCCGGAAAGTTTGCCGTTTCTGCGCTGACCATATTAAAACCGTTGATTACAAGGACGTGAAGACCTTACGGGTCTTTGTGACCGAGCGGGGGAAAATCGTTCCCCGGCGGATCAGCGGCAATTGCGCCAAGCATCAGCGCCTCCTGACCAGGACCGTTTTAAGGGCCCGTTATATGGCCTTACTCCCGTACACGGCCATGGTCCCCTCGTCCCAGTATTAAGGCCAGGAGGGCTTCATGGAAATAATACTAACTAAAGACCTGGAAAACCTAGGTCTGGCCGGGCAGGTCATTAAAGTGGCCCCGGGTTACGCCCGTAACTACCTCTTACCCACTGGGGTGGCCTTAGTGGCCACGGCGGCTAACCTTTTGGCTTTAGCGAAAAAACGGGCCGAGTACGAGCAGAGGGCTTTGTCTTTAAAAGAGCAAGCCATCGCCCAAAGGGATCTCATCGCGGCCAATGTTTTGGTTTTAGCCCGCAAGTCGGGGGAAAAGGGCAAGCTCTACGGAGCGGTCACGGCCCAAGACTTGGTTGAGGCCGCTGAGGCCAAGGGTCTTATCCTAGAGCGGAAAAAACTGCGCTTAGCTGAGCCCATTAAGTCCTTAGGCGACTATGAGGTCTCGGTCCGGCTCCATCCAGAAATCCAAGGGTCTTTGAAGGTCCGGGTTATTCGGGAAGGCGATGAGCCAGCCCCAGCCGCGGAAGAGGCGGTCGCGGAAAAAGCCGACCAACCTAGCGCCTAAGATCTAGCCTTTTTTGTCCCTGGCCCGAAGACCAAAAAAACTCTTCGGGCCAGGCCTCCAAACCCAGGAGGCTCCCTTGTCCACAATGGGTGGGGATTTCCCCAGTCTCTGGAAAAAAATAGAGGAGATCTTAGCTAGCCCGAGCGCTGACGGCGGCTGGTTAGCTGGTCTACCGCCCCTTATTCTGGAACTAACCGGTTTAAGCTGGGTGTTTTTGACGGAAATCTTCACCGGCGATCAGGATCACTACGCTATCCTCTCCGAATGCCCGGAAGTCCCCTCTTTAGACACGCGTCAGTCCTTCGCCTCCGGTTTAGCCGGGCTAGTCCACGCCAAACTAACGCCTTTAGCTCTCCCCAACCTTAACCCCAATGACGATGTCACGGCCATCTTTCAGCCGGGCGACCCTTTAAAAAAGGCCACTTCCTTTTACGGTTGGCCCTTAATCTATAACCATATCCCCTGGGGTGGGCTCATCTTAGCCGGAACCAAGGGCCAAACTTTAGGCCCAGAGATCTTACGGTTTTTGGAGTGCTTGGTCTTAAGGCTGGCGGCCCAGCTCCAACAAGAAAAGCTGGTCGGTCGGGTCTTGGAGTTAAATGGCTTAGACTCGCAAACCGGTTTACCCCACCGGAGCCACTTTTTAGAGCGCTTAGACCGGCAGATGGAGATCACTAAGGTCCAGAAAAAGGACCTGGCCTTATCCATCTTAGGTCTTTCGGGTTTAGGCCGTCACGCGGTCTCCAACGGCCAAGAGGCCACCCGGGAGCTTTTACGCTCCCTATCCCTTCTGCTCCTGCAGAACTGCGAGGACTCCTGGGAAATCGGCCACGTCTCCTACGGGATCTTCTCCATCTCGGTCCCCTTAAAAGACGAAGACAACCTAGATAAGGCCATCACGATGTTTAAACGGCGCTTAATCGATGTTTTTGGCCAATCCGGGTTTAGTTGCCACCACGCCCGGGTCTATTTTCCCCAAGACGGCTCCAAACCCGAGGCCTTACTCGAGTCGGCTTTAACCGCCCTAGCTGAGTCCGCCGCCGTCTAACTTTTCGCCTATTTTTCCCCAACCTAACTAATGGTCTTAAGGCTATAGTCTTAGCTGTTATGGCTTAAGGTTAAGTCAATCCTCAACTTTTTCCCCTAACCCTTGGTTGGCCGTAAAATCGATCAAAGCCCACCTCCCCGGGGGTTTTTTCGGGCTTAGGCCCCATAGACCCTCAATTATCCCTTGATTTATTTTGAAAAAGGTTGTTTATTTATTAAGTTCGAAAAGCTAGGTTGGATAACTTTTTTGTCAGTTCAAGGGCTATTGTTTTTTTGGGGAATATATATGGATTTCAGTAAGTTCGACCTTCTGGAAACCCGCCTGGGCTCTCTTCTGGAACGCCTCAAGGCCTTGGAGAAAGACAATTTTACCCTAAGTTCCGATCTTAAATCCGCCCAAGAAGAGTTGGCGGCGGCTAAAAAGCGCGAAACTGAGCTGGTGACCGCCCGAGACACGGTCGTCACCCGCATCGACGCCCTTTTGGAGCGGATGGCTCAATCAGGTTTAACCAGCTAACCTATTCTTTCGTTTATATATAATAGTTGACTTAACCTTATGTTAAAAGGCGCTAGCCCATTTCCCCTCGACCTTTTGGACCAAGCCCCCTTAGCGGAGCCGCAAGTCGTGGAAATCGAGGTGATGGATCGCCCTTACCAAATCCGGAGCGATCGGCCAGAGCTGACCGCCTGGATCGCCCATTTGGTCAACGAGCAGGCGGCGGCTATCCGACGTCATTCACCCAAAACCGCTCTCCCTGACCTTGATGTTTTAGTCCGGGTTTCTTTTCGCTTGGCCATTAGTCTTTTCTTCAGCCATAAAGAGCTGGAAACCCAAGCGGACTCCATCAAGACGGCTGAGGCCAGAATAGAAACCCTGTCCGAGGCCATTGAAAAACTTTTGCCTCCCCTTTGAACGCGCGTTAAGACGGCGATTTAACCCGGTGGAACATAAAGGCTCTGTTAAAGGGTCACTTCTCCTTTCCCAGTTGGCTAGTCGTCCGTATATAGTCTTTTGGAGCAAAAATGAACATAAATTTGCCTGTTTTGGCTATTTCTATTGTACTTGTTTTAATTTTAGGTTTTTACTTAGGGTTTTGGTGGCGAAAAAAAGTTTTTGAGGCGAAAGTCCAAGATATTGAATCTTACGCTCAGAAGATCATCAATGAAGCCCAAAGAGACGTGGTCAATATCAAAAAAGAGGCTCACCTCCAGGGGCAAGATCTCATTTTTGTGATGAAAAACGAGTTCGAAAAGGAGATGAACGAACGGCGGGTCGAGCAGAAAAGACAAGAAGACCGCCTGATCCAAAAAGAGGAGAACTTTGAGCGCCGGTCCGAGACTTTAGCCTTACGCGAAGCCACCGTGGCCAAGCAAGAGTCGGATATAGTCAAAAAAGACAAGGAAAATAGCCAAAAGTGCGAGGAGATTAACCGATTAATCCACGAACGGACCCAAGCCCTGGAAAAAACCGCGCAGCTAACCACTACCGAGGCTAAAGATCTTTTATTAAGGAACATGGAGGATGAGGCCCGCTTGGACGGGGCCCGCTTAATCCGCCGGGTGGAAGCCGAGGCCCGGGAGATCGCCGACAAAAAGGCCAAGGAAATCTTAGCCTTAGCCGTCAAGCGTTACGCGGGCGATTACGTGGCCGAGCACACCATCTCCGTGGTTAACCTCCCCAACGAGGACATGAAGGGCCGGATCATCGGTCGAGAGGGCCGCAACATTCGGACCATTGAGGCCACCACCGGCGTGGACGTCATCATTGACGACACCCCGGAAGCGGTCATCCTTTCCTCTTTCTCGCCTTTACGCCGGGAGATCGCCCGTCAAGCCTTGGAAAAACTCATTGTGGATGGCCGGATTCACCCAGCCCGCATTGAGGAGATCGTGGCTAAAGTCAATGACGAGATGGAGCAGTCCTTAAAGGAAATCGGGAAAGAGGCCGCCTTTGACGTGGGGGTCCATGGGATCCATCACGAGCTCATTAAGCTTTTAGGCAAACTCAAATACCGGACCAGTTTCGCCCAGAACGTCCTCCAGCACTCCTTGGAGGTGGCCTTCCTTTGCGGGGTCATGGCCTCGGAGCTGGGGCAAAACGTTAAGCAAGCCAAAAGGGCTGGCCTTCTCCATGACATCGGTAAAGCCGTGGATCATGAGATCGAGGGCCCCCATGGGCTTATTGGGGCGGATTTAGCCAAACGCTACGGGGAATCGCCCGCGGTGGTCCACGCCATTATGGCTCACCACGAGGACACGCCCCCGGAAAGCGTCTTGGACGTTTTGGTCCAAGCCGCCGACACCCTCTCCGGGGCTCGGCCCGGGGCCAGGCGGGAAATGCTGGAAACCTACGTGAAGCGCTTAGAGGACTTAGAGCGCATCGCCAACTCCTTTGTGGGCATTTCCAAGACCTACGCCATCCAGGCGGGCCGAGAGGTGCGCATCATGGTCAATAGCGAGCAGGTCTCCGATGACCTGGCCCAGGTTCTAGCCAATGATATCTGCCGCCAGGTGGAAAAGGAAATGTCTTACCCTGGCCAGATCAAGGTCACGGTGATCCGGGAGACCAGAGCGGTGGGTTTCGCGAAATAGCGAAAGGTTAAACGCCCCTTAAGGCGCCTTTTTGGGATAAGCGCATGATAGTTAAGTTCTGGGGAGTCCGCGGCTCCATTCCCTGTCCCCCATCCAGCGAGGAAATCCGGTCCAAAATCCGGCTAGTTCTGGAGACCTGGCTCAAGGACAGCCCGAAGACCCAAGACCCCGAGACATTTTTAGACTCCTTGCCCGACTGGCTGACCGGGGTGGTGGGCGGCAACACCATCTGCCTGGAAATCAGCGACGCGGAGTCCCTAATGGTCTTTGACGCGGGCACTGGCCTTCGGTCTTTAGGCCAGCGGTTAATCCCCTCGGACCTTTATGAGCTTTTTGACCAGTTCTTAGTCACGGAAAGAGGCCCCTTTGGCTGTCAACCCAGCCCGGATAAAGAAGTCCCTTTAAAAAAACTCCACCTCTTTATGACCCACACCCATTGGGACCATATCCAAGGCTTTCCCTTCTTTCGCCCCGCTTACGTGCCCTACTACCAGATCGACATCATTGGCTCCAACCAGAAGGCCTTAAAGGCCGCTTTTGAGGCCCAACAAGCGGCCCCCGACCTTTTTCCGGTGCCCGTCCGCTTCATGCGGGCCAAACTTAACTTTATTGACTTTCCCGCCAGTGGTTACCAAGTCAATAAATTTAAGATCGACTCCTTTCCGTTGCCCCACCCGGGCGGGTCCTTAGCCTACCGGGTCAAAAGCCGGGATAAAATCGTGGTTTTCGCCACGGATTACGAGATCCAGAAGCTGGAGTCGGCCCCGCCAGGTTGGGACCGGACCGCTTTAACCGACTTTATCAAAGGGGCCGACGTTTTTATCAGCGACACTCAGTACACCTACTTGGACCACGCCACCAAAGAGGGCTGGGGCCACTCCAACGCCTTAAGCGTGGTGGAAATGGCCGCCCAGGCTGGGGTAAAATCTTTGTATCTCTTCCATCACGACCCCTCTTACAGCGACGCGAAGCTAGTGGATATCCTGGATAAGACCCGGGCCTACACGCAACTTTTAAAGGACGGGGCCAGGCTCAAAATTTACCTGGCCATGGAAGGGCTGACCTTAGAGGTTTAAAGGCGATGGTTTTTTGGGGCTGTTTTTTTAGAGGCGTTTCCCCAAACCCGCGGCTAAATAACATCTTGTTAAATCTATTTTAGTCTTTGTTAAACTCTTTAACAACAAAAATAGCTTTTTAAGTGTACAGGTCGTTATGGAAGAGCCGGGAGACTTCGCTGAAATACATAAACTATCAACTTAATAAGCCAATTATGACCTATATAGATTGGTATAAACGGCTTATATTAAACTCTGAACGTTTAAAATGTAACCTATATCGCCTGACTTTCTCGCTCTGATTGTAATTCTAAATTTCAATTCTAAAATTTCAAAGTTTTCACGCTATTGAGTCAAACAAAAGTATTGAATTTCAAGACTCTATATTCCTTGAATCGACTAATTCAGTCGCGACTGAATCAACCGCTAATTCTAGCGAAAAAACATTATATAGGATTGTAAAATTCGCTGAACTCCCAAGTTTAGAAAGAATACTTTTATTTAAATTTAGTAAATACAAGTCAATATTTCTATCTGCGTATGAGTTACTTGTTGAATCTGATATATTATTTCTTAAAAAATCTATATTGCCTACGATATTATCTTTAAAGAAAGTTTATGAAACTTACTTCAATAATATTTTAGATTATTATAATATTCAGCGCCCCGATTCTTTTGACTCAATGGTTTATATCGTTGTAACCGTAGAAGAGGCGGGCCAGAACTTTTTTGACTTATGGTCTTATTGGAAATTCAGCCGCAAAAACCTTGTAATATTCCTAACCAAGGGCCTAGCCTTTCAACGACGCTTAAGGAGCGCCGATTTTTACGAACCGTTAGCGACTAAGATTCCTTTGGCGACGCTAAATTCGGCTTTGAAGCCTAACTCCCCCTTTAACCATAGGGCGTGACTATGAATGATTTATCTAAGAACAATGCGGATTCCGGGGCCATCAACCAAGGCCCGACCCCAAGAAAAATACGCCTGGGCGCGGTCAAATTCGCCGACATCCGTCAAAAAGGCTCTTATTACGCCGACAAGACCGAGTTTTTGTATCAGATCGCCATCGATCCAGACCCGTTTTTCCTCTCCCGCCCCCGCCGATTTGGGAAAACTCTTCTAGTTAGTACGCTTAAATGCCTCTTAGAAGGTCGTCGGGAACTGTTCAAGGGCCTTTGGATTGACCAATCGGACTACCACTGGACCCCTTACCCGGTCATAAGGCTGGAGTTGAACAGAGTCGCTAAAAAAGACATTTCGACCCTGGAGAGCAGCTTGACCAACATGTTGACAAACGTGGCTATGTTATTGGGAATAGTGCCTATCTACCTTTTGATCCTATACTATCAAATAATAAGACTTCTAAATTATTTTCAGAAATGGATAAAATAATTCATGGTGAGTTAGCGAACGAAGAAGCTACTCAAAACTATCAGGATCTTCAAAAAGCATTTTTATTTATTTTAGATACTGAAATTAATTTTAATAATTTACTAAAGTCTATTGAAGATAAAGCTAATAGTATATACTGAAGTCGTAAACGTTCACCCGGGGGCCATTTTAGCCCTAGAACCAGTCAGGACCAGTCATAGGAGCGACGATATCTAGTTCACGCCTGAAACATGGTCTAGCCACGTAACCGTTCGCCAGGCAGACCAAAACTTTTTTTATATATAATCTTATTGGAAAATCAGCCTCAAAAACCTTATAATATTCCAAAAGCTAAGGGCCTAGCCTTTCAACGACGCTTAAGGAGCGCCGATTTTTACGAACCGTTAGCGACTAATAATCCATTGGCGCCGCTAAACCTCTGGGCTTTGGAACCTAACTCCCTATTTAACCAAAGGGCGCGACCATGAATGATTTACCAAAAGACGTAGCTGACTCTGGCGATAGCGACCAAGGCGCGCCCACGGTAACGTTGCCAATCGGGGCGGGTAATTTTAGGCACATCCGTGAATAC
>JAISRZ010000130.1 GCA_031273455.1 Deltaproteobacteria bacterium
CAAGGGACCCACGTTGGGCGCGTGACTGTGAAGTCCACAGGACAGTTCTACTTTAATAGGCCGGGTGGGAAAATAATTTATTTTTCGGCCAAAAACGCTAAACTCCTCCAAAGAGGGGATGGCTACGCTTATTCCTTAAGCGTCCCCTCTGAGATAGTGGCTAAAAAGGACTTATAAAGACCCCGACTAAGCCATCGGGGCCAAGGAAGGAAGGCCATCTGGCCTTAAGTCTTAAGATCTAGAGGTGTCCGCCCATATACGTTGGGTGAACGTTTACCATAGCTTCAACACAATTTCACCTAGACTCCAGCTTGTCTCGTAGCTGGTATATGGCTAAAATGGCCCCGTGTGAACGCTTACAGAGTAGTAAGGAGTAGTAGCTTGCCAAGCCTGTATTTGATTCTCATAGGTTTAGGCGTTCTAACTATCGCCGGGATTTTGGCTTACAAAGCTTTACGCCCCAAAACCCCGGTGGCTTTGGGCCGCGGTCCGGCCCGTTTTTCCCGGGCTAACTATGAGAACAAAGAGTCCAAGTCCCGGGGGCAACGGAAGGCCGGGTTTAATTTACGCGTCTTAGCTTTGTGGCTGGCGGTGGCTATCATTTTATCCTGGGTGGGCTTTTCCTTAGCCATCCGGACCGATGACACGCCGCCCGCCCCCCAGGCCCAAGCCAGCGCGACCCCCCCCGAGAACCCCGAGCTGACCGTCAAGTTAGCCCCCACTATATCCCGGGCTTTAACTGGCCCCCCTTCGGAAGGGCCCATCCCGGAAGGGCCTAAACCGCCCGCGCCCACGCCGCCGCCCGCGCCTAGCCCTAACCCGGCGGCCCCCAAACCGGGCGCCGATAAACCAGCGACTGGATTCGCGCCCTCGCCCAACGCTGACCCTAACTTACCGAGCCCCATGATCACGGCGGCCCAAAGCATGGCCCCGGTCATTAGCCGGATGGAGCCCTTGGGTCGGTCAGCGGCCCAGCCCAAAATTGAGGAGGCTAAACCCCCTAAGACTAAACCCGTTAAACCGCCGTTAGCCGAAAGAGCTAGACAGCGCCCGCCGACTCCGCCAGTGGCCCCCCAGTTCGACCAAGAGGCGATGGTCGAGACCCCCCCGAGCCCCGCGGAAATTGGGCCCAAACTGTCCTCGCGTAAGTACACCGTCTTATTGGGGGCTTTCGGCAAACCAGAAAACGCCCAGAACCTCAAAAACCGCTTAGAGGCGGCGGGGTTGCCTGTGGCCATATCCGAGGTCACGGAGAAGAACAAACTCTGGTTTAGGGTTATGAGCGGGACCTTTGACGACAAAGACTCGGCCGAGGCCTACTGTCGGGAGTTACGGCAAAGGAAGCTGGTTGACCGCCCCTACGTTAAACCTTTGTGATAAGATTGTTTTTTTAGCGTATATTTTTTTAATGACCTTATTTTTCTTTGACCCTATTTTTTTGTGACCCTATTTTTCTATGACCATAGTTAGGCCAGGCCGGTTATGCGATTAATTTTCACCCAAAACGTTGGCGAGGAGATTCGGGACCTTTTTTTGACCTCGGCCTTTGTGCTCCATCCCCAGGTCAAGTCCGATCTCGTGGAGGCCCTTAGAACTGAGCCTTCCCCCATAGGCCGCTCCATCTTGAACACCCTTTTGTTAAACAGCGATCTCTCAGCCAAGAACTTTTTGCCCTTATGTCAAGACACTGGTCTAGCCCAGGTGCGTATTGACATTGGCCAGGAAGTGGTCTTAGCTGGCCCCCCCTTAGCGGAGATAGTTGACGATGGGGTCCGGTCCGCTTACAACTCGGCCTTCTTAAGAAAATCCACCTGTTGGCCCACCTCTCGCCATAACTTGGGCGATAACTGCCCAGCCAGTTTGGAGACGGTCATTGTCCCCGGGGAAAAGCTAGTTATCCGGGTTTTAGCCAAGGGCGGCGGCTGTGACAATCGGAGCCAATTTAGGTCCCTATCCCCAACCGCGGAGCATAAAGACATCGTCAGGGCCGTGGTTGAGGCCATTAGCCAGGCTGGCCCGGACGCTTGCCCACCCTACTACGCTGGCGTCTCTTTGGGCGGCTCCTTTGAGTCAGCCCCACGCCTTTCCCGGTTAGCCTTAATGGAGATCTTGGAAGAGCCCCAAGCCACGGAAGAGGAAAGGCTGTTAGCGGACGAGATCCTGGCCACGGTCAACGCCTCCGGCGTCGGCCCCATGGGTCTAGGCGGTCGCTCCACCCTATTAGGCGTTAGGGTTAAGGTAACCCCCACCCATCTCGCCTCCTTGCCTTTGGCCGTTAATCTATCCTGCCACAGTTTTCGTTGCGCCCGCGTGGAATTGTAGAGACGCTTTCGCTCTTGCCTAACTTAATTTTACCGTCATGTTAGGGCGTCCCGGTTAGGGACGCCCTTGGACAATTTAATCCATAGGGTTTAGTCTAGCGACTATATATAGTTTATATATTAAATAATTTATGTTTTTTGACGCGGTGGAGCGCTAAAGGACCAGCCAAAATCACCTTTTTGGCTCAGAATCGGGATGGTTACCTCTATCAACCCTCGGGGGTCAAGTTCTGTTCTCCCTCGCTTTGGTGGGGAAGAAAAGCGTTAAAAACTGTCTGGCGGCGGATTCTAAAGACTCATCGGTAGGCCTAACCAACCATTTTAACATCATTAAAAAAACGTTAAATTTAGCTAATTTTACTAAAGAATTAGGTAACCTCTATTATCAGCGCGCCAAAGCTTGCGGTCAGGTATTTGAGCCCGCGGCTATCAAAAGGGCTTTCTATTGAACCGAAGGTCAACGGTTGGTCAACCCTGTTTTGTCAACCATGGTTGGTCAACGCTTTAGCCTATGAGGCGGCGGTAGAAATCTTGACTAATGACTATTCCGCGCCCAAAACCCAAAGGGTTAATGGACCAAGCCGAGGAAGCTCTTATTAAGCGTTCCGGCCCCGCCTCTTAAGGCCCTTTTGGAGCGGCTTAAAGAGCCAAGAGCCTTTCAGGCCATAGACTCGGTCTTAGCCGCTAAACCCTATGGATTAAGCCCTGACCGCCAATTTCGCCTGGACTTGGGAATAGTGGTTAAGGATGCGAGAAATGGGCTCTGTTTGGCCAACGCCATCCACCAAAAATCCCTGTCCACAATACTCGCTAAGAGCCCTTTAACCAACGTTATCTGGAGCCGACTGGGCTTGGCCCTCGCTCTGGCTATCCTAACCGGTCAGCCAACCGTCACCACCGACCGCCGATAGCGCCGACTGACGTTAGTCAGAATAGTCTGAGGATAAGGGCTTAATGGCCTGGTCCCTTAAGGGAGTTTTAGCCAGAAATTAAGTCCATCCTCTAAAAAAAATATTTGACATCTTTTATGGACCGGGTTATAATCATTGAATTCGGTCAAATCTGGTCACTACAGACCATAGAGGCCTAAAAGCCCATTAATGGCGCTAACATAGATTACCAAGTGGGGCTGTAGCTCAATTTGGGAGAGCGCATGACTGGCAGTCATGAGGTCAGGGGTTCGATCCCCCTCAGCTCCACCACTACGTAATCTAAAGAAGTTTGTTAAAGGCCAAAAGCCCTGTAAAATCAAGGCTTTTGGCCTTTTTCTTGTCCAAGGCGTTCCGCTAAAATCCCTTGACATCCATAACTATTGGGGTATTTTTGGGGGTATCGAAACATTGACGAAAGTTGATCCCCCCGAAATGCCCTGACAGACGTTTTTATTAAAAACCTTTAAGCCTCCGACTAAGCCGACCAAGCGCCAAGACGGGAATGGCCCGTATCTGTACGCCACGCCTTACGGCCTAAAGTCTTGGCGATTTAACTACAGGCCTGATGGAAAATACTTGACCATGACTTTCGGTCAATACCCCCAGGTGTCGCTCAAAGAGGCCCGCGATACGCTATTCGAGGCTCGGCGAAGTCTAGAGCGTGGGATCAACCCCGTTCAAGAGAAAAAAACAGCTGAAGACGCCGAAAAGTCTGTTGCCCATAACTTGTTTGAGTTTGTGGCTAGAGAGTGGTTTGAAAATAAAAAAACTATCATTAAAGACAACTATTCTAGTCGTATTATGGGTAGATTAGAGCGCGATCTATTTCCATTTCTTTCCAATCGACCGATAGGAGAAATTACACCACCTGAGCTTCTGGAGATTTTAAGGAATATGGAGGCCAGGGGAGCGGTTGACACCGCTATAGGCGCCTCCAGTATTGTGGCCAGATTTTCCGTTACTCTATCGCTACTGGTAGAGTTACCCACGATATATCGGCTGATTTAAGAAGAGCGTTAAAACCAGCGATTCATGGTCACATGGCCATGGTCACATGGCCAGCCTAGCTGACCCCAAAGATATAGCTGGACTTTTAGAGGCTATTGACAGCTACCCAGACGGTATAGTTAAATTAGCATTAAAAATGTCTCTATACTAGTTACGGTTTCAATC
>JAISRZ010000132.1 GCA_031273455.1 Deltaproteobacteria bacterium
CAAGGGACCCACGTTGGGCGCGTGACTGTGAAGTCCACAGGACAGTTCTACTTTAATAGGCCGGGTGGGAAAATAATTTATTTTTCGGCCAAAAACGCTAAACTCCTCCAAAGAGGGGACGGCTACGCTTATTCCTTAAGCGTCCCCTCTGAGACAGTGGCTAAAAAGGACTTATAAAGACCCCGACTAAGCCATCGGGGCCAAGGAAGGAAGGCCATCTGGCCTCAAGTCTTGAGATCTAGGGATGTCCGTCTATATTACGTTGGGTGAACGCTTACCTATTTACGAGCTTATAATGTCTCGTAATCCTGACCTAAATCACCAAAAAAAGGCGGCTTCTCGCCCGCCTTAACCAAAGCGCGATGACTGGCCTTAAGGTTTCTGAGGCGAAGAAAGTATCTTCCCTTTCTGGCCAGACTCAAATATCTTCTAATTTATTGAATTTTTTTAGTTTTTTTTGGTTTCGTAACAAGGAGACACTCGAATGAAAAAGTTCGCCTTATTGGCCTTATTAATCCTGATTCTGGGCGGCTCTGGGCCAGCCTTAGCCCAGATGAAGGAGGGGTCCTTCCATCTTAGCGCTATGGGAGGCTTAGTCCTACCAAACAACCAGAGCCATTTTGACAATGGCCCGGCCGCGTTATTAGGGTTAGGTTACAACTTCACCCGCAACTGGGGCCTAGAGTTAATGGGCACCTACGCCCCCAACCTGGACAATGACGGCCAAGCTCACGTCTACAAGAATCACCGTTGGGAGAGTGGCCAGGGCGAGGGCGACATATCCATGCTCCGCGTCAGCGCTCTTTACCACTTTGACACTTCCTCGAATTTTGTCCCCTACATCTCCGCGGGCTTAGGCGGGCAGTGGACCAAAAGGGACGCTTACGCGGATTACAACTCCGTGGCGGGCACGGCGGCCATTGGTTTCAAGTATTTCTTTAACGAGACCGTGGCCTTAAGAATCGAGGCCAGCGAGACCTATGGCTTCCAGAAGAAGTCCTACGCCATCACCCCCAAAGAGCGCGGTCGTTTAATCGCTCCGGTGGTGGCCGCCGGTCTAACCTTCCAGTTTGGCGGCGAAGGCCCCTGCCTGGATTCGGACCAGGACGGGGTTTGCGACATCTATGACAAATGCCCCGGCACGCCGGCTGGTTACAAAGTTGACGCCGATGGTTGCCCCATCACCGTGTCCATCAATCTTTTGATTAACTTTGACTTTGACAAAGCCGTCATTAAGCCGGAGTACTACTCCGAAGTCGAGAAAGTGGCCACCTTCTTGAATTCTCACCCCTTGTCCACCGCCGTGGTTGAAGGCCACACCGATAGCCGGGGGACCGAGACTTACAACGAGCGCCTTTCCCAGCGTCGGGCGGACGCGGTTAGGGAAGCTTTACTGGAAAGGTTCAATATCGATCCCGGTCGGGTGCAAGCCGTGGGTTATGGCGAGTCTCGGCCCATCGCCGATAACGCCAGCGCCGCCGGTCGGGCGGAAAACCGTCGGGTCGTGGGCGTGATCACCGGTCAGGATATTGATAAGAAAACCGACTAAAGTCATTTTTTGACCTGTCTTAAAAAACCAGGGCTAGCCTTAAGATTTCTGGAAGGCTTGGCCCTGGTTTTTCTTTGGTCTAAACCCCTTTAGTCTAAACCTATCGTAAGGAAGCTCTTTGTGGTCTGGGACCTAAATCCAGTTCTCTTCCAAGTCCCCCTAGTCAATCTTGAGGTCCGGTATTACGGAGTTATTTTTTCTTTAAACTTCGTCTTGGGCCTCGGCTTATTCGCTTGGCAGATTAAGCGGAGCGGGGCCCCGGCCGCCGAGGCTTTGGACTTTATTTGGCCCGGGTTTTTGGGGCTCGTGGTCGGGGCTCGCTGTGGGCACGTCTTTTTTTATAATTTTGACTATTTTTTAAAAGACCCACTTTGGCTCTTTCGGGTCTGGGAAGGCGGTTTAGCTAGCCACGGGGCCACCATTGGTTTGATCTTAGCCATCTTCTACCACTCCCGGACCCATAAGCGGCCCTTTTGGGACACTTTTGATCGCTTGGCTTTTTCCGGGGCTTTGGGCTCGGCCTTAATCCGCCTCGGGAACTTTTTTAACTCCGAAATTGTCGGTAAAGTGGCTAACGTCCCCTGGGCCGTCCAGTTCCCCCGTTATGACGTCCATCTGCCCTTGGGCTTAGTCCCGCCCCGTTACCCAACCCAGTTAATCGAGTTTTCCGCTGGGCTTTTGGTCTTAGCCTCTTTGCTCGTAATCGATCGTGTCGCCGGGCGCGAAAAAAGGCCCCGGGGTTTAATCTCGTCTTTTTTCTTAATCTTCTACTTTTTAGCCCGTTTTTTGATCGAGTTTTTAAAAGAGCGCCATGGGGCGGCGGACGATTTTATCCTCTCCAAAGGCCAGCTTTTGTCTTTACCGCCCTTCCTCTTTGGGGTGATCCTTTTAATTACGGTCCTAATTAAAGTTAAGAACCCGACCCGCCCCAGTGACGTTCCCCCGAAAGGCTCTAATAAAGAAACAGCTAAACAAAAGGCCAAAGAGCGAACCAAAAAACTAGCCCCAGTCCCTAAGCTTCTCAAGTCCAAACCCGCGGCCAAGAAAAAGGCCAAAAACTCCGCCAAGACTTTGGCGAAACCCTCTGGGGGCCTATGATCCCGCTCCACCAATTGCCAATCATGTTTTATCGGGGCTTTGTGCGGGACTCGGCCCGCTTGTACCGGATATTGCCGCCCGAGCTTAAAGTTAGGTATTGGTTGGTCTTGGGCCTCCAGATCTTAACCGCCTTAACCGAGACCTTCACCCTACTCGTTATCTCCTTATTCGCCTTAACCATCGCCGCCCCGGACGCGGCCCCGAGCCACTTTTTAATCCGGCCCTTTTTAAATTATTTTCCTAAATTAGCCGAGATTGTCGCTAACCCGCGGTCGATGGTCATCTTAACTAGCTCTTTAATGATCTTTTTTGTGGCCATTAAATGCGTCTTAACCATCTACGCTTCCCACCGGGCCACGGTCCAAGCCCAAAGGATGAGTTTAGAGCTTTCCGGGCAAGCTTTAGCCAGTTACTTAGCCAGCGACTTTGAGGAGCACCTGAAGACCGAGACCCAAAACGTGATCCACTTGATAACCAACCGGGACCGGGTGGGTTTGTTTTTCTTAAACAACCTCTTTCTTTACGCCAACGCCTTTTCTTGCTTAACCCTTTTTGTCTCCTTAGCCGTCATTGAGCCAAAGTTAACTTTAATCGTGGTCGTGGCCTTTGGGTTGGCCGCGTTAACGGTTTACGGCTTGGTGAAAAAACAATTGGACGCTTTTAGCCAAAAGGTGCAACAAGACCACGTTAAAGAGGGCCGGGATCTCTTGGCCTTAAACCAGGGCGTTCGGGAAATCCTCATCTACGGGCGGCAAAAGACGGCTTTAAAACGCTTTTTCGCTTTAGGCCAGGGGTCGGTTAAGGCCCGAGCCTTTGTCTACTTTTGCTCGACCATCCCCAGTCAAGCCTTGGAGGCCGTGGGCTTTGGGACCATTGGGCTCATGGTGGTCTCTTTAATCCTCTATAATCTCCCCTTAGCCGACATCGTGGCCTCCACCTCTATTCTGATGCTGACCGCTTGGCGGATCTTACCGGCGGTCAGTCGTTGCTTGTCCTTCGCGGTGAGCGTTCGAAGTTTGCGGCCCCAAGCCATCGCTTTACTGGAGCTGGTGGAAAACAAGGTCGCTCAACCTTTGGCCCCCCCGGACCCCAACTTTACCTTTGAAAAAGAGATTAGCTTAGATAACGTCACCTTCACCTACCCCTCGGGGGACCAACCAGCGGTCCAAGATTTAAGCCTAACCATTCAAAAAGGCCAAAGCGTGGGCTTAATTGGTTTATCCGGCTCAGGCAAGACCACGGTGGCCTTATTGTTAAGCGGTTTAGTCACCCCCAAGGCCGGGCGCTTTTTGGTGGACGGGGAAACTTTAACCCCGGCCAAACGGGCGGCTTACTTTAAGATCTTAGGCTACGTGCCGCAAAACCCTTTGTTGTTGGAGGGGACTTTGGCCGAGAACGTGGCCTTTAGCCAATGGGGCGAAACGTTTGACCGGGACCGGGTATTTAAGGTTTGCCAAGAGGCGGCCTTGGACTTCGCGGTCTCGCGTAAGGAAGGCTTGGACCAGCTCTTAGCCCCCAGTTCCTTATCCGGGGGCCAAGCCCAACGGACAGCCATCGCTCGGGCTTTGTACCCCAACCCCAAAATCGTTATCTTTGACGAGGCCACCAGCGCTTTGGATCAAGCTAGCGAAAACATTATTAAAAACACCTTAGAGCGTTTCCAAGGGCGGTTAACCTCCATTATCATCGCTCACCGCTTGGCCACGGTGGAAAAATGCGATCTTTTGGTCTGGGTGGACGCGGGCTCCATTAAGTTGTCCGGCCCGCCAGCTATAGTTATCCCGGAGTACGAAAAAGCCTTAGCCGCGCTCACCCAATTAAACTTAAAAAACTAGGGGAGACGCGCCCTACCAGCCTTTGCTTAACTTGACAACCTCTTCCTTCTGGCTTTAAGATAAAAATCGCTTAACATTTAGATCCTAGTGAAACCCTAGTGAAAGATTGTCAACCCTTAATCGCTATTTATTTAACCATATAACCCCTATATAGGCCCATGAAAATAAACGTTCTCGCCATAGCCCTGGTTCCCGCCATAGCCCTGGTTCTCGCCGCTCTGACCTTAATGGCCCTTTTGGGGTCGATTAATGAGGCTAGGGCGACTTCCGCTGGTCTGACTAAGGTTAGTCAGGCGGATATAGATCTTATCGTTCTGAAGCGGGATATCCAGACTGAAACCCCGGGGCCTATACCTAAAAATTTTAAGCTGGAGGATGGCGATAACAATTTATTGTCCACCTTTTTAACCCGGCTTCTTTTTGTCTTGGCCGTGTTGGTCATCATCGTCATCGTGGTTATCGCCATTGTTAAGAACTTAGGCCAAGTCAAGAAAAAAGAGGAAGGCGAGGCCGTCACCGAGGATCCGGATCTGGCCGCGACCTTAAACCAGATCAAAAAGACCAGCCAAAACATCGCTAAAGGCGGTTACTTCGCTGAGGCCATTCACGAGCTTTTAATCAAAAGCTTAGCCGAGTTCCAAAGGCGGAAAAACGAGACCTTCGCCAAATCTTTAACCAGTCGGGAGATCTTGGCCCAACTTAAGTTAGCCCCGCCCATGGGCCCGGCTTTGGGGTTTTTGGTCTCCTTGGTGGAATTGTCCCGCTTTGGGAGCTCCACCCCCGGGGAAGCGGAGTATCAAGCCTCTTTGGGCCACTACGAGACCATTTTGGCCAGCTTATCGGGTAAAGGTCGAGCCCAATGAACGGGAACTGGCTGAAAGCGGTCGGTCTTGTGGCCCTGGTTTTAGTGGCCTTTTTCGTGGTGACGCGCGTCGCCGCCTTTTTAGGCCGCCAACCTAAACGGGTGCCCCCGACTAGCTCTTATTCCGTCTCCTCTCTGGGCTTAGCCCTCATTATTGAGGTCTTGGAGCGGGAAGAGCGGTCCACTAAACGGGTTAGCTCCAGAGCCTCTAAACCCACTAGCGACCGCCAGCTAGTGGTTTTACCGACCCCAACCCTTTCTTTATCCTTTAATCACCAGTTAAAAAAGGCCCCCAACCTTTTAATCATCCTCCCCAAATACACCTACCAAATGGACATGGCGAAACCCGCCTGGCTGGAAAGCGGGGTCCCCATCCCCTTTTTGCGCTTGGATAACTTCGCGAAACGGCTCGAATTGCCTTTAACCGGGGAAGCGGTCTTGACCGCGCCCCCTAAACGCTGGATCCAAAACATCGAAGGCCCGGCCCCGACCATCGTGGGCCAGGCTCAGCTTATAAATAGCCCGGAATTGACGCCCTTAATCGCTTCGGACCAAGGCGTTTTATTAGGGGCCTTGACTGTGGAAAACCGGAAGGTCTATATCTTAGCCGATCCAGATCTTTTAAATAACCATGGCTTAGTTAAAGGGGATAACCTAACTTTAGCGGAAAATATCTTCGCCGCCCTGACTCCGGCTAATGGGGAGATCATCTTTGATGAGCCCAATTCCCCGTACCGCGAGGATAGCCCTAACGTGGGGTCGGGCTTATTCGCCTTTCCCACTTTAACCAGCGTTTTAATCTTTTTAGAGGTCATCTTAACCGGGTTTTTAGCCTATCTCGCCGGGTCCTCGCGCTTAGGCCCGCCTCTTAAGGACGAGGAGGAGGTTAACTTTGGCCGGAAACGGCTGATTGAAAGCGGGGCTCGCTTACTGGCTCGCTCGGGAAGGCATATAAGCGTCACCCGGGATTACATTGGTTTAACCATTAAAGCCGCGGCCAAAGCGGCCCATTTGCCTAAAGGGTTAAACGATCAAGAAATGGCCAACGCCTTAAACCAAAAAGACCCCAAGTTTTCCGTCCGCCGCTTATTGGCGGAAATCAATCGAACCGATGGGCCCAGCGAAAAAACTTGCTTAAAGTGGGCCCAGGAAATTTACTCTTTTAAAGTGAGACTGGAACGTGGAACTACAGCTAGTCGGCGAAATAACTAAGGCCATCTTAAACGAGGTCAGTAAAGTCATCGTGGGTCAGGCTAATAGCTTAGAACTGATGCTGACTAGCTTATTATGCGGGGGCCACGTTCTTCTGGAAGGGGCCCCGGGCTCGGGCAAAACCTTAATGGCCCAAGCCTTCGCCTGGTCCATGAGCTTAAAGTTTGGGCGGATCCAGTTCACCCCGGACTTAATGCCCGGCGACGTTTTAGGGACTAACCTTTTTAACTTCCAGACCAACGCCTTTGTCTTAACCCCCGGGCCCATTTTCACCCAGATCCTTTTGGGCGACGAGATTAACCGGGCCCCGCCCAAAACCCAAGCCGCCTTATTGCAAGCCATGAGCGAAAGGTCGGTCACTATCGATCGGAAAGACTATGACTTAGGCGAAGAGTTCATGGTCATCGCCACCCAGAACCCCATTGAGCAGCAAGGGACTTACCCTTTGCCGGAAGCCCAGTTGGATCGGTTCTTATTTAAGATCGCCGCCGATTACCCGACCGAGTCGGAGGAGTTGGCCATTGTCTTAAAGCACGGCCAAGCCTCGCCCAAAAGGACCCAAACCTCTTACCAAGTGAACTCGGTCGTGACTAAAGAGCACTTAACTTACGCCCGGGCCGTGGCCAGCCAAGTTAAGCTTTCCGAGGAGTTAGCTAAGTACATTGTCTTACTCATCCGGGCCTCCAGGAACCACCCTCTGATTGAGACCGGGGCCTCCACCCGGGCGGCCACCCTTTTGGCCATGGCCTCCAGGGCTTACGCGGCCTTAAAGGGCCGGGATTACGTCATCCCCGATGACATTAAGACCCTTTTTCCGCCCTTGGCCCGGCACCGCTTAATCCTCTCCCCCGCCGCCGACATTGAGGGCGTCACCAGCGATGAGGCGGTGACGGCTCTTATTAACCAAGTCCCGGCCCCCCGTTAAGGAGAGCCTCATGCTCATAAGCCCGAAACCTTTAAGATGATCCGGCCCACCTTTCGGGCTCTGGCCTTTTTCGCCAGTTGCGTCCCTTTAACCGCCTTTTTAACCAGCCACTCGCCGGAGCTGTGGCCGTTAACCCTAATTCCGCCGGCCATTATCTTAAGTTTAATGGCCGTAGACTACTCCTTGGCCGTTAAACCCAAGAACTTTTTAGTCGATCTAACCGCCCCGAACCTCGTTTACGTGGGGGTCCCGACCGAGGTCGCCATCTCTCTGGAGCTGGATAGCCCCCAGGAGTTAACTTGCGAGACCTTTTTAGAGGCCACCTCGCCCCTTAAGCGCTTAGATCCTATAGAAACGTTCCTCAAAGAGGGGAAAGCCGTGGTCACCCTTAAAATCTTAGGCCAAAGGCGGGGTTTAGGGAAATTAGAGGCCTTATGGCTCGGTTGGGGCGGGCCTTTGGGTTTAATCGCCTTAAAGGCTAAAACCCCTTTTTCGCGCGATCTGGCCATCGCCCAAAACACCCGGCGGCTGTACCAAGAGACCTTAAAGTTTGTTAGCCGCGAGGCCCCTTTGGGGGTTAAACCTTTTCCCTTTCGCGGGGAAGGCTCGGAGTTTGAGTGCTTAACCGATTTTGTCTCCGGGATGGATCCCAGACGGGTCGATTGGAAACGGTCCGGTCGGCACCGAAAGCTTTTGGCCCGGGAGTTTAGCGAGGAACGGAATAACCTAATCGTTTTTGGCTTTGACACGGGCCGCTTATCCCGGGAACCCGTGGGCGGGGTGACCAAGCTCGATCACTTTGTGGCCTCGGCCTTACGCTTGGCCTTTGTCGGCTTACGGGCCGGGGATCTGGTGGGGGCTTGCGGCTATGATATTAGATTTCACTCCTTTTTAAAGCCTGGTCGGGGCCCCAAGCACTTCGCCCGCTTGGAGACCTTCACCGCCGCCTTGGCTTATGGCTTAGAGGAGACCAACCATACCTTAGCTTTAGCCGAGCTAACCGGGCGCTTACCCCGGCGGGCTTTAATCGTTTTATTCACCGAATTCATTGACGAGGTCTCAGCTGAGCTATTATTGGATAGCTTAGCTCTTCTGACCCAAAGGCATATGGTTATCTTTGTGACCTTGGTTGACCCCCTTTTAAGGTCTTTAAGCCGGGATCGACCCACTAACTTCCAAAGTTTAGCCGCCGCCGTCTTGGCCGATTCCTTTGTGAAGAACCGGGAGATCGTTTTAAACCGGGTTAGAAGGCTGGGGGCCCACTGCTTAAACGCCACGTCCGCTGATTTAACTGGGGCCTTAATCAACCGCTACTTAAAGATTAAACGCCGCGGGGAGTTATGATGGAAACCCCAAAAACCAATTCTGAACTGAAACTTAAAAGCGCTGTCTTTCGCCAAAAACGGGAGGCCAGTTGGTTAAGGTTAGACGCGCTGATCACCCAGCTGGAAAAACGGAGCTTTAAGTCTTTAACCGCCAGCGAGGCCCTGGAGCTTCCCCTTTTGTACCAAACCGCCATCTCCTCATTGGCTTTGGCCCGACGTTTATTTATAGATATAAGTTTAATTGATTACTTAGAAAATTTAGCCTTACGCGGTCACTTCGCCGTGTATGGCCCTAGAAAGAGCTTTATGGAGGTCTTAACCGACTTTTTCGCCCGGGACTTTCCCCGGGCGGTTCGGGCCTTAAAGCTCCCGGTTTTATTGGCCTTTTTAGCCCTGTTTTCCGGAGTGGCCGCTGGTTTTTTGGAGGTGGCCAGCGATGAGAGCGCCTTTTACTCCCTAGTCCCAGCCGAGCTGGCCGGCGATCGGGGCCCCGCGGCCCCGGTCTCCCGGTTACGGGATGAGATCATCTTCGCCCCTTGGGCCGGTTTTGAGGAAAGCTTTATCCACTTCGCCAGCTACCTTTTTGAGCGCAACTCTTTTGTGGCTTTCTTGGCCTTTGGCTTAGGCTTCGCCTTGGGTGTCCCCACGGTTTTTGTTTTGTTCAATAATGGCCAAATCTTGGGGGCCATGACCGCGGTCCATTGGCGAAAAGATATCGCCCTAGATTTTATTGGCTGGGTCTCCATCCATGGGGTGACTGAGCTTTTAGCCATCATCCTGGCTGGCGGGGCCGGCTTGGGGGTGGCTATACGGATTTTGTTCCCGGGTCGGCAAAGCCGCTTGGATAGTTTAGCCCATAGTGGGCCCCAAGTGGCCGCGGTCATGGTCGGGGCCACCTTTATGCTTTTAGTGGCTGGGTTTATTGAGGGCGGCTTACGGCAACTAGTGGGTTTCACCTTCCCGAGGTTCTTTATCGCGGGCCTGACCTTGTTCGCTTGGGCTTATTACTTTCTTTTGTTTGGGAAAGAGGACCAATGAGCCGCCGGAAGATTAAAGAGTCCTATGACGCTCGCGCCCAGCGCGAGGCCGCCAAACTAAAACGCCGGATCTTGACCCCCGAGGGGTTAGAGCTGGAAGTCCAGTTGGCCACCTTAAACGAGCGCGTCACGGCCTTTGTCTTGGATAACCTTATAGCCTTTTTGTCCATTGTCCTCATCACTTATATCCTTTTAAAAATCTTATCCATCTCCGGGTCCCACGCCGCCACCTTGATCCGCCTTTTATGGTACTTAGCCTTTAACTTCTATTTTCTGTACTTTGAGCTGGCTTTTTTAGGCCGAACCCCCGGTAAAAAGCTCATCGGGATCCAGGTCATTAACCGCCGCGGCGGGGAGTTGACCCCGGCCATGATCATCGCGAGGAACCTGACCCGGCAGGTGGAGATATTTTTTCCCCTTATTTTTATCGTTCGGGACACTAAAAGCGAGGCTGGGGTGGAAGTGGCCATTGAGCTGGCCTTTATCATCGTCATGCTCCTTTTGCCGCGCCTGACCAAGGACACCTTAAGGCTGGGCGATCTAATCGGCGGGACCATGGTCATCCACTCGCCCAAAGCCGTTTTATTGGAGGATCTAACGGACAAGCCAGCCCGGGCCGCCACCAAAGCTAGTTTCGTCTTCACCCCCGAGCAGTTGGGGATTTACGGGGACCTGGAGCTAACCACCCTGGAAAAGGCCTTACGTCTGGCCAAAACTCGGCCCGGTCAATCCTTGGACAAGATCGCGGCCACCATCATTAAGAAAATCAACTACCAAGGCCGGGTCCCAGAGGCCGATATCCCCCGCTTTCTCCAAGAATTTTACGCCGCTGAAAGGGGCTTACTTGAGCGCGGGCGACTTTTTGGGCGGACTAAAGAAAGCCAGAACGTCCCCGCCAGCTCCTCCGCGCCCAAATCCAGCGAGGGATTAATAACCCAAAAACCTAAACTTGAGAAAAAAGCCAGCGCCCTGGCCAACTGGCGCGGTCAGCGCCGAACCCCGCCCCCGGGCCAGAAACCCTAACCTTAACTCGTCACCTTAAGCCCATAGTTTAACCATTAACGTTTAAAAATCCTTTTTCCGAGCCTTTTAGTGTCTAGTTTTTCCGTCCCTAACTGTGCTAAGATGTTTAGTCATAAAATAACGTGGCCACTGACTTATGGCCTTAAACCGGCTCTAAGGGGTCTTTGGCCTAAGATATGGTCTATCGGCCTAATCTTATATCCTCAATAACCCTTTAAAACCCAAAGCCTTTTTAGGCTTAAGGGCCACTATATAGGCCCTACGAGAGGTTTTTATGACCAAAACATTCGCTTTGGACGCTACTTTCGCCAAACACGCCAACGAAGGCGTCTATTTGAAGCCCTTTTTCTGCAAGTCCGACACTGATGGCCGGTTAAACAACCTGGAAATCATCATTGTCCCGGGCTATGAGATTCTGCCCCACAACCACGCCGCCTCGACCGAGTTCTTCTATGTGGTCTCCGGGGAAGGGGAATTCCAGGACAACGAAGGCTGGCACAAGATTAAACCCGGTGACGCCTTTAGGGCCCCGGACGGCGTGACCCACGCTTTAAAGACCACGGGCAACGAGCCCTTAAAGCTTCTGGCCACCTTTAGCCCGCCCATCATGTAGTTTTCTTTCTAGCCGCCTGTCCTTACGGTCAGGCGGCTTTTTTGTTTTTAGGGGGTTACTTTTGGGCCTATAGACCTGGCTTTAGCCGCCTTCTAGCCCTAATCGCCTTTAACCTTTTATTAACTTCCAAAGCCATCACATTATCGCCTTGTTCACCGCTCTTATCCACCTCGGCTAAGCGACTAAACGAGGACCAAGCTCACCCCAGAACCCCTTTTTTTGCGTTTAGCGAGTTTTAACTGTGAAAAAAGCGTCAGAAGAGTTATAATATATAAATGAAGAGACTAATGACGGTTAGCCGCGTCAATCTCCACTAACTATTTCCCTTCAACCTTAGGACGCTAACATGGATGATTCGCCAAAGGAAACGGTCGATTCTAGGGCCGTCAAAAACGGAGCCACCGAGAGAGTATTGCCGATGGGCGCGACCGATTTCGCCATAATCCGTCAAAACGGCGTTTATTACGCCGATAAGACCAAGTTTTTG
>JAISRZ010000014.1 GCA_031273455.1 Deltaproteobacteria bacterium
CCTTAGATTATCCCGGGTTAGCGGCTTTTTCGCGTCGCCATTAGGTTTAAACTCGATGGTGACGCGTTTCTGGACGCCGTCCTTTTACAGTCCCGGTCGCGAATAAGTTTATCCAAAGCATACCTATAATCCATCCAGTTCTTTACTTATAGGTTCCTAAAAGCTCATTGCCCGAATTTACAAGTTATTTTAATTTACACCGGTAACTATCTGAAATCACTTGTTTTTTTAAAAGATGTCTGTAGTTAAACAGCGCCTATGTCAGTAAATTTTCGGCCAAAAACGCTAAACCCCGCCCAAGAGGGGATGGCTACGCTTACTCCTTAAGCCTCCCCTCTGACAGTGACTAAAAAGGACTTATAAAGACCCCGACAAGCCATCGGGGCCAAGGAAGGCCATTGGCCTCAAGTCTTGTGATCAAGAGATGTCCGCCCATATTACGTTGGGTGAGCGCTTACCATGGCGTAAAGGGGATTTCCACAGACTCCAGCTGGTCTCGTAGCTGGTCCGTGGCTAAAATGGCCCCCCTGGTGAACGCTTACGCCAGAGTTTTCCTATCTTTTAATAACTTCCTTATCTTTATTTTCTTTTTCGCTCCCTTTTTCGCCAAAGAGCGATATTTTACCGTAATGACAAAATAGGTCGCCAGGAGGCGATTTAATAAGCCCTATCGGCCCTCGCTCCCTTAGACCCCTTAGCCCCTTAGACAACCATAGGTCATCTTATGGCCACCGCCGATCCTAGCGGCGTTCCGAAGAGTTCTTAACCGCCAAAAAGCCTTAGACTTAAAAGCCTAAGACCTACAGTTCAACGGTTTTTTCGGTTTGCCCGGACTGGCCTTGAAAGAGGGCCTGACCGTTTTTTAAGTGAAAAATACCCATGGTCGGGCCGCCCTCGGGGTAAATGGCCTTCAATTGGGGCATGGCTTCCATGGCCGCGGCGAAGAGCTCGGGCCTGGGGTCAAAGACAGCTTCCCCGGATAAGCGGATCCATTTATTGTCTTGGTCCGTGGTCGTGATTTCCACTAAGGGGTTGGCCTTAAGCTGCTTATAGACGTTTTTATGGGTCCCCATTCCAAACCAGATCTTACGCTCATAGAGCATGATAAAGCCCATGGGCCGAACTCGCGGGCGAGATCCTTCAACGGTGGCCAGATAAAAGGGACGGTTAGCGGCTAAAAAATCATAAACCTCTTGACTCATGGCCATAGCTCCAGTTCAGGCTATAAAAATAACCAAGCAAAATAGAAAATAAAATAAGCGAAAAACAAAGATACTATTAGATATTAATAAATATGGATAGTTAAACGCGCATTTTCGGGGGTAAACTAAATTTTAACCCCAAAAAGATTAGTTACTAGACGTTAACTAATCTTTACATTTACCTAAGACTTTCAGAGCGGTTTTATAAAGGATGAGCTCAACTTTTTCTTGGGTGTTTTGGATCAGATCCTCGACCATTTTTAGCCGCTCTTTTTCACTGTCAAAAGACATTTCGGCTATTTCCTCCAGGGAGGCGATGTACTCAAGGTCAAAGTCAATCAGTTCCTCCTGGCAGAACTTACCCGATTGGAAATACTTCTTGAAAAGGCCTTTGGAGGCTTTTTTTTTGCCCATGGCGGTTCTCCTTGGCTAGGTCTAGCCTTTTGGCGGCGCTTAAAAGATTAGAGTTGAGTCGCTCGGGAAGTATTATACTTGGTTGGTTGAGGAAAGAAAACGGTTTAGGGCGTTTTTTGGCCGTCCTCATAGCTTTTAGGGCGGCGACGCTTCCGTTGACCTTTGAATAGCGATAATTTAGAATCAATCTAAAGGGAGTTTAGTTCCCCAAAAGGAGTACCCATGCTCGACCCGACCACGGTGGTTTGCGCCACTGACTTAACCGAGGCCTCTAATAAAGCCATCTATTTGGCCGCTTTTATCGCCAAAAGTTTTGAGGCCAAGCTGGTTATCGCCCACGTCATCGATCTGCCGGCGGTGACCCCTTATGGGGAGACCATGGTCGATCCCCAAGAGCTTAAGGCCCGGGTCGAGGAGGGCACTAAATCCCAGATCGCGGACATTTTGGCCCACTTAGGCGACGTCAAATGGGAGCTAAACATCGCCTTAGGCTACCCCGCTAAAGAGATTCAGCGGATCATCACTGACACTAAAGCCGGTCTATTGGTGGCCGCCACCCACTCTCGGAGCGGACTGGAAAGGTTTTTATTGGGCTCGGTCAGCCGGAAGCTCATGTTCACCTTATCCGTCCCCTTTTTGATCATCCCCGGGGCGTTATCCATTGAGAGAACTTCTCTGAGCCGGGTGGACTCCATGATGATCGCCTGCGATTTTTCCGAGGACTCGGATCTGGCCTTATCCATTGGCTTTGACTTGGCTAGGCGCTTAAAGGCCCGTTTGACCTTAGCCACGGTCATTGACCAGAACCAACTGGATCAGATCTTAGTCACTGACCCCCAAAGGGATAAATCCGTGGCTGACCGGTTAGTGAGCGATCTTTCCAGTAAGCTTATGGCCTTTGTGCCGGATGATTTAAAAGAAGGGACCACCGTGGCCGTCTTAGCCGGTCAACCCCATGAGGAGCTGAATAAGCACGCTATTTTAAACCACTTGGATCTGATTGTGATGGGGGTTCATGGTCGGGGGTTCATTGAAAACCTCATTGTGGGCTCCACGACTGACCGCTTGGTCCGCTTAGGCCAGTTCCCGGTCTTAGCCGTTAGAGCCCACCGATAAGGCTGATATTCGATCCGCTGAGCTTAACCCTAACTCTCTTTGCCATAGCGCGGGTACTCGGCCCGGGCTTCGGCGTACAAAGCTCTAATGTACTGGGCCGAGCGCTCCAAGCCCTTTAACTCATTAATGTCCAAGGGCGTCTCCACGACCTGGCTCCAACCCAAAGGGCCTGGGGTGATAGGCGTCCCCAAAGCCACGCCCGTCAAACCATATTCCCCGTCTAAAATCACCGACCCCATGGGGGTGTCCTTGACCTCGCCCCTTAAAGCCAGTAAAAGCCGCAAAAGACAGACCGCCGAGGTCCAGGTGGTGGTCCGACCGGAGTTTTGGTCTTGCCAATGGGCGTACCAGTCGCTCAGGTAAGAGGCCACCGCCGATTTTTGGGCCGCGGTTAAAAGGAGTTTTTCCTGGTTTTTGGTGACCGTGGAGAAGATGGGGACTTGGGTCTGGCCATGCTCCCCTAAGACCTGGCCAGTTAAGGTCCGGGGGTCGGTTTTTAAGACCTCGCCCAAAGCGTAGCGAAACCTTTGGGAGTCGTTTTGGCAAAAACCAATCAGTTGGTGGCGATCCCCTTCGAAAAAGTCGTGAAAAACCATGGTCAAAACATCGGTCGGGGCGGTGGCCAGGATGACCAAGGCCTTAGGGGCCCGATCGCGAACGGCTCGGGCCGATTTAACCACGATCTCCAGGTTCTTTTTCAGGTAATCGCTCCGGGAGCTAACCGGGCGCTCGGCCTCAAAACTAGAGGCCGCGGCCATGATCACCAGTTCCGCCCCGACCAGTAAGCGGTAATCGCCGCCGACAAACACGGTGGTCGAGTCTTGGCTGAGCCCTTCTTTTAAATCGACCAGATGGGTCTCTAAGACGTTGGTCCTAACGTCAATCAGGGCGATTTGGGCGGCGACCTCTTTTAAGCCCAAATAAAAGGCCATGGTCGAGCCCAAGCCGCCCGCCCCGCCAATAATGGCGATCTTCTTAAACAAGCGCATAATTGTCCTACCTCCAAAAATTACGTGAATATATCTAAAATATTAAAAAAACTATAAATTATCTAATTTTTCCAAGGCCTCCCGGACTTTTTCCGGGGTCAGGGCACCCGGGGCCATGGCTGGCAAAAAAGAGGGCCCATCCACCGTCTCGGCCGTGGCCACCCGGGACAAGAGCCCGGCGGCTTGTAAGACGTTGACCGCTCGGCCCACGTAGGGGATGGGTTTGGACAGCTCTTTGGCCAAAGTGATGATGGACGTGGGGCTTAAGGTTTTTTCATTCTCAAAGTTGGCCACCACGATGTTTAAGATTTCCTGACTTAACTCTATGAGATCTTTGATGGTCAAAGGGGTCAGGATGGCGTAGGGCTTTTGGCCGCTAGTGAAGTAATCCGCCAAGCGCCTGGTCAGCTCCCCGCCGCCAATGACGATTAACCAGCTAATATACACCCATAAGAGAAATAATGGCACCATGGCGAAGCTACCATAGACCGCGTTGTAGCTAGTGAGGCTAATAATGACCTTTAAATAGAATTTTTGGAAGATCTGGAAGACCACCCCGGTGACGAACCCGCCAATGAACCGCTCGCGCCAGCGGATGATGCCCCGGCTAAAGTAAGCGTAGGTCCAGCCTAAAACCAACCACCAGATAAGGACTGGGGACAGGTTCATGAGCTGGGTGTTGACCGTTTGGAGCTCCAACTTAACCCGGGGGTGGATGTTAAAGCCGTCAATGCTGGCCAAAAAGACGTTAATGCTACCCGCGGCCACTAAAAAGAGCGGGATGACCAGCATGATGGTTAAGTAATCCGTGGCCCGATGGATGGCGCTCCTTTGGGACAAGTAACCATAGACTCGGCTAAAGAAGACCTCTAACTGCCACAAAAGGCCATGGACGGACCAAAAGATAAAGGCCATGGCCGTAAAGACCAAGACCGTCCCGGAAAAGTTGTTGATGAGGTTTTGGGCGAACTCGGTCAAGATGGACAATAAACTCTCTTGGCCGCTAAAGTTCTCGGACAAAGCCAGTTTTAAGGCGTTCTCCAGCCCCAAGCTTTTGGCTAAGGCGAAGCAGATGGCTAAGATGGGCACCACGGCCAAGGCCGAGTAAAAGGACAGGGCCGCGGCTAGTAAAGGCCAGTTTAAAACGCCGGATTTATCCAAGCGTAAATACAGGCTATAAATGGCGTCCAAAGGGTTTCTCAATGGCCGTTTCCTTCCACCCAGTCTTTAAAGCCCAAGGCTTTCAGTTTTTTATGGAGCGTGGTCCGGTCTAAGGCGATGGCGTCGGCGGTCTGGGTGATGTTGTGGCCATGGGCTTTTAACTGGGCGAGAAGGTAGCGCCGCTCAAACTCGGCCCTAGCCTCCCGAAAGGTTAAGGACAGGCTAAAGTCTGGGTTTAGTTCGCTCGGCTCTTTAGCCTCATTATCCAGGGATATTTCTTTGGGGTCCCCGTAAATGACTGGGCCCGGGGTGATAATGGCCAGCTTTTCAATGGTGTTTTTGAGCTCGCGAACGTTGCCCGGCCAGGGCCGTTTCTGGAGGCTCTCCAAAAACTTGGGGTCAATGGTTTTCGGCTCTAAGTTATTGGCGGCTAAACAGCGCTCTAAAAAGGCCCCGGCTAAAGACGGGATATCCTCGGCCCGTTGGCGTAAGGGCGGGACCGCCACTGGGACCACGTTTAAGCGGTAGTAAAGATCCTCCCGAAAGGCCCCTTGGGCGATTTGGCTTTCTAAATCCTTATTGGAGGCCGCGATGATCCGGACGTCCACGTTAATGGTCCGGGTCCCGCCAACCCGCTCAAACTTTTGCTCCTGGAGGATCCGTAAGATTTTCGCTTGGGTCTTTAAGGACATGTCGGCGATTTCGTCTAAGAAAAGTGTTGAGTGGTTGGCTAAATCAAACCGGCCTTGGCGCCGCCGGTCCGCCCCAGTGAAGGCCCCCCTTTCGTGGCCAAAAAGCTCGCTTTCCACTAACTCTTCGGGGATAGCCGCGCAGTTAATGGCGATCATGGGCCGATCGGCCCGGGGGGAAAGCTTATGGATGGCTTTGGCCACTAGCTCTTTACCCACCCCGTTTTCCCCGGTGACCAAAACCGGGGCCGAGGTTGGGGCCACCATTTCCAAGGTGCGGTAAAGGCTCTTCATGGCCAAACTGGGCCCCGTTATTAAGGGGTCATCGCCTTCTTTTTTTAAGACCCGGTTTTCCGTGTCCAGCTTCCGGAACTTAATGGCCCGGTTGACGGCTAAACTTAACTGGTCGGCGGACAAGGGCTTTTCGATAAAGTCAAAGGCCCCGTTTTTGACGGCTTTAACCGCGGTTTCCACGTTCCCATGGCCCGAGATGATGATGACCGGGATTTGGGGATACTCCTCCCTTAAACGCTCTAAGACCTCAAAGCCCTGTTCCGCCCCGCTCAGCCAAAGGTCCAGGATAACCACCCCCGGGGCCGAGACTTCCACTCGCTCCAAAGCCTCAGCCCCCGAGGAGGCTTGGGCCACTAAATACCCTTCGTCCCCCAGAAGACCGCCTAAGGTTAGGCGAATGTCCTTTTCATCGTCCACAATGAGAATAGTCTCGGGCATGCTTTCCTTTTTTTAACTCGCCTTAAACTAAAGCTAAGGTTAATCCCCTGGTCCTAATTTGAATAAAGGGATTATACGATAAAACGGGCCTAATTATCTATGTTAAAAGGCTATTTTTTTTAAAAAAAGGGTTAGGCGAGCTGACATTAAAGGCCAACCCCTTAAAGAGCCCCTTAAACCAGCCCCACTAAACCCAAAAGGCCAGTCATTCCGCGCCGCTAGGCGAGGCGGGGCGGATCCCTGGCCACTGGCTAAGATCCAAGCTTAACCGTAAGCCGTCCACCTCATCGTAATACCGTTTGGACCGCCCGTTCTGGATAAAGCCGGCCATTTGGTAAAAACGCCGGGCCCGATAGTTATCCACGGCCACTTCCACGAGGATGGTTTGGCACTTTTTCTTTTGGGATATTTCCACCAATAAGCGGAGCAATTGGGCGGCTAACCCCAGGCCTTGGCGTTCCGGTTGGACGCAGAGCCTTAACAAATGGGTGTCGGGCGGGAGAATCCAGGCTAAAAAGTAGGCTAAAAGGGCTTCGGGGGTTAAATAGCCCATGGCTAGGGTAAAACTCCGGCCCAATTCCCCTTGGATATCCGGAGCCAGCCAGGGCTTTTTAAAAGCCCGGGCCTCCAAAGAAGCCATGGCCGCCAAGTGGTCTAACCCCAGAACTTGGGGTTTAACGTCCGTAATTATCACGCTAATATAACCAAAGACCCAAAAACTAGGCCCATTAAGTAATAGAAAAATAGATTTTTCGATACGCGGCCTAAGTAAAAGGTCAAGCCCACTAACGGCAGATACGGGGCGATGGTGGACAAAAGGTTCCAAAAGGGTAAGGGGCTAAAGCGAATGGTTAAGGCGAAGAGGGCGGTTAAAAGGGGGACCAGGATGGTGACGGCGGCCAACCCCAAGGCCAAGGTCACCAATAAGCCCTTAAAGTTGGCCCAAAACAAGATCTGGCCTTGACCTTGGGCGGTGATGGCCAAAAGGTGGACTTCCTTTTGGCTGGCCACTTTCCGGCTAATCTTCTCCACCCCGGTCAAAAGCTTGGCCAAGGGCGGCAGAAACAAGAACCCTAAAGCGATCAAAGCCTTTTCCGGCAAAAAGAGGGCCAGGGGCTCCACCAGGGCCATGGTCAATAACAGAATGGACACGGCTAACCCCCCATTGGGGGCCACATGGCCCCCCAAGGGGGGGCTGGATAGCCACAGAAGCTCCGCTAAAAAGCCCAAAGACAAACCCACGATCTCCAATTCCAAGACCTGGCCCATAAAAAGACCGGTCACTAAAGGCCGGGCCAACATGATTTGGGCCAAGGACTGGCGATCCAGGTTTAAAACCGCGGCCAAAACGTAAGCGGCCAAAAAGCGGAAACTCACCGGGTCCATCGATAGCGCCCTGGGTCAAAGGGGACTGGGGGGTCGGCGGGCAGAGACTGGAAGTAGATGCGGAGCCCGGTTTTGGCCAGGGAGGTTAAGGTGGTCAGATCCTCGCGGCTAACGAAAAAGCTATCGGCCAACCTTAAGCGCTCACAACCAGCTAGGTTAAAGTGATTACCTAAGTTTAAGCTGGCTAAGGCTAGCCCGCCTTTAACCGCTTCCCCCACCCCAGCCACGTCCCGAAAAAGGATCATGGCCCGCGGGTCGTTAGTGGGCCTAGCTTTAATCAATTCCCCCAGTTTGGCTGGGGAGATGAAGCTGGTGTATTTAACTGGCGGTTGGACGCCCGCGGACATGATGTCCATCAAAAGCTCGCTTTCCAAAGCCAGATCGTCGGCCACGATGATTTCCTCAATGGCCAAGAAAGGGGCCCAGCCCAAGGTCACTTGCCCGTGAATCAGCTTTTGGTCTACGCGGGTCGCCAAGACGGGCATGTTAGCACCTATTTCGAAAGGCCGCTTAACCGGTCGGTCAGCGACCCTTCTTCCCCAGCATGTCCCCAGCCATGTTAATGCCCTTGCGAGCGTAATCCCGGCTGTCCAGGGCGAGGGTTCTTAAGGTCATCTCCGGTTTTTCCCTTTGCTGACAGGCCCGTAAAAGCATGGGCAAATTAGCCCCGGACAGGACGTCCACTTGGTCTTCCCGCAAAAAGGACAGACTGATGTTGGAGGGCGTCCCGCCAAACATGTCCGTTAAGATGAGGACGCCTTGGCCTTGGTCTTGGGTTTTAATGGCCTTTTCCATCTGGCTTTTTAAAGCGTCCGGGCTCAGATCCAGCTCCACCGGGACGGTGCGGCAGTTGTCCACTGGCCCAATGATGAGCTCAGCGGTTTTTAAAAGCTCTTCCCCCAACCGACCGTGGGTGGCGATGACTAGGCCAATCAAATGACTATCCTTTGCTTCAATAGCCCTTTTAAACGCCCTAAATGGGCCGTTTAAAGGGTTTAAAGGCCTTAGACGATATCCCGGTGCCGTAAGACCAAACTCCCGGAAAAACAGGTTTTGAGCCGCTCCCACAGGTAGCCGGCTAAGGCCACGCTCCGGTGCTGGCCCCCGGTGCAGCCCACGGCGATGGTTAAATAGGATTTGCCCTCCCGTTGGTAGAGGGGGAGCAAAAAATCGAGTAAATCCAAAAGCTTTTCCAAAAAATCCCGGGTTTCCTGAAAGGAGAGGACATAATTTAAAACTTGCTCGTCCCGTCCGTCCAAGGCCCTTAGCTTTTCCACGTAAAAGGGGTTGGGGAGGAACCGAACGTCCAGCATAAGGTCCGCCTCCGGGGGGAGGCCGTTTTTAAAGCCAAAGGACAAAACCTCCACGGCTAAGCTCCGGCGGTTTTGGATCTGGACAAACCGCTCCAAAACCATTTCCCTTAGCCTTTGGGCGGTTAACCCGGTGGTGTTTAAAATGAGATCAGCGATGTCCCGTAAGGGGGCCAGCTTTTCCCTCTCCAAGCGGATGGCCGCGGCTAAGTTCCCGGTCTGGGCCAAGGGGTGGGGCCGCCGGGTCTCGGAGAAGCGCTTAACCAAAGAATGGTCCTCAGCCTCCAAAAACAAGAGCTTTAGATCATAACCCATTTCTCGGGCTTGGTTAAAGACTTCCCCGTAGTTGTTTAAAAGATCGGCTTCCCTGGCGTCCATGCCCACGGCCAAGCGGATAAAGTCGCCGCTTTCTTTGCGGATGGCCAAAAGCTTGGGCAATAGCAGAACCGGTAGGTTATCGATGGCCATAAAGCCGTGGTCCTCTAGGGACTTTAAGGCCGAGGTCTTGCCTGAGCCGGAAAGTCCGGTGACCACAATGATGAGTCCGGCTTTTAAGGTGTCGACCATGATAGTTCCTTCATGAAACCAAAAGTTAGCCTTAGGCGGCGGTGGCGGCTAACTCCAAAAAAAGGCTATAAAACGAGTCCAGATCCGGGGCGGCCAATAAAAGCCCCAGGTTCTTAGGGGTTTTCCACAGCCGGCCTAAAAGGGCCAAAACCTTTAAGTGCTCAGAAATGGCGGCTAAGGGGCTCAAAAGAAGGGTGACGATTTGGACCGGTTGGCCGTCCGGCGGGTCAAAGCCCAAGTTCACCCCCGGGGCGGTTCGCCCAAGGACCATAAAGATCTCGTTTAACCCCGCTAGCTTCCCGTGGGGAATGGCCACGCCCCCGCCCACGGCGGTGGAGCCATGGCTTTCCCTTTCCAAGACCGCGGCCAAAACCGTGGGCGCTTGGATCCGTAAGAGCCGAGCCGCTTGGTCGCAGAGGAGGGTTAAGGTCTCCTCTTTGGTGGTGGCCGCGAGATCCAGGCGGATGGCCTCTTTAACCAGGTATTTTTTCAGGTCCATAGGCTTTTGGTTAAACCAGCTTGGTTAGGCCGCGAAAGGCGAAAGGCTTTAGGTTAAGGCGTTAACGAAAAGGCCCATTAACCCGGCCAAAAGTTAGATAACTTTAGGTTAGAGGCGAAAACTAGGGGCGACTAGTAAAACTAAAGCCCCAAAAAAGACAGATCGCCGGGTAACCCCGGCGATCGGCCAGTTAAGTGGACGGTTATTGGGCGTGATAACGAACCAGCTCCGTGGAGCCGGCGGCCATCTTGCGCAAAAGTCGCACCCCCCCGTTTTCCTGATCCAGGAAGACCACGAAGGGAGCGCTGGAAATAGCCAGCTTGGCGGCCGCTTCCTCTAGGCTCATGGGCCCAAGCGGTAAATCGCGAACCCGGTCGGTGGTGAACCCGTCTTCCTCGGAAGACGGCTCCGCGTCCTCGGTTCCGTTATGGCCATTGGAGCGCCGGGCCAAGCTTTGACCCTTGTTGTGAATCTTTTGTTTTTCGCGGTGACGCTTGATTTGCTTTTCCAGCTTGTCAACCACCAGGTCCAGGGCGGAGTACATATCGTCGGTTTCCTCTTCCGCCTTGATCTTCAGACCATCGGCGGTGACCACGACCTCGGCCCGATGACGGAACTTCTCCACGGAGAAGGTCAAGTCCACGTCAATCACCGAGTCCAGATATTTCTCCAGCCGGGCCAATTTCTCCCGGCCAAACTCTTTGAGGTTGTCGGAAGGCTCCATGCGCCGGAAAGTCACCGAATACTGCATACACATACTCCCGCCGCCCCTAGGGCGGGGACGGCTTGAAAGGTTCAAGTTGGCTATTAAGACAAAATGAAACTCCCCAAAATTAAAGGTCACGTTTAAAAGGGCGGGCGACTCTACTATAGCTGATTTTACCAAAATATTGGGCTAAAAAAAAGGCGCCTAACTTTGGGGGCCCGGCCTTAAGGGTCTTAAGCGAGCCTAAGAGCGGGCCGAAAACGCCGCCTATAGTTAAAGGGCCTTAAAACTTTTAGTCATGAAAGTAAGAGGAAAGTATAACTGTTTAGTTAATAATATTGACAAATCCAAGCGCTAAAGTCTTTATCCATAAGGTTAGGCGGCCAGGGAAAAGAAAAAAATTAGCCTTTCTGATCGAAAAGCCGGGGGATTTTTGGTATAATGAAATCAAACCAAACATTTTTGGGGGTTCCCCGAGCGAAAGGTAGTTTTGGCCCGAACTGTTTTGGCCCGAACTAGCCGGGGTAGTGGCTAACCCGGGCTTGGGCCGGGCCTCGCCTTAAAAACGGGTTAAATTCGCCGCTAGTCAACATAAGCCCTTAGAAGGCGACTTTTGGCCCCAGGGAAAGGGTATAATAGCCCTATGGGCCGATTTTGGGCCCTGGATCGCGGGGGCTAGAAATCGGACGGTCCCAACGCTTTAGGAAGCTGACCTGAGGGGCCAAGAGCCCTAGACGCGGACATTAGAGCTTTTTAGCGGGAAGTTGAGGGTAGATTCCCTTTTTTAGGGGCTAAAATTTTATTAAGCGGAAATTTTTAGCCACTTATTCGATTATTTAAAGATTTTATCTGGCGCGATAGAAGCCTTAAAGAAGCTAACATGGCTTAAATCCAGAGGATCGCGAGCTTTTTAAGCCGCTCATTAGGCCAGGGAAATTTGACATAAAGATTTTTTCAAGTTATATGATTAAATTCAGGTTTGGGGGGCGCTCCTAGCTCCCCATGGGAACAGCCAAGAGCCGCTCCGACCTTAACCCCCTAGCTGGAGGTGGCTTGGACCCCTTCGCTAGGCGGCCTTTTCCCCTTGGTCTTATCAGAAGATCCGCTCAAGGGGCGCGTTATGTCCCAAATTTGGGTTATTAATGTGATTTATGGTTATCTTTGATCTAGTATGCCTTAATGGTCATAATTTTGAGGGATGGTTCGTGGATTTAGCGGATCTGGAGACCCAACTGGCCAGCGGTCAACTGACTTGCCCAGTTTGCGGGGCTGGCTCCGTGCGGCGGAAACCCTCAACTTTTGGGCTGGTTAAAAGTCGCTCCAGCTCAACTAGACCTGACTCTAACTCCACGCCCGAGCCCCTGGACCGAACCGATAAACCCCCAGAAATGGCGGCGGCGGCTGGGGCCTTTAAAAAGCTCTTGGAGCTTTCTGACAAACTGGAGAAAGACTTTGTGGACGTGGGGGCCAACTTCACGGCCGAAGCTTTAAAAATGCATTATGGGGCCGCCCCGGCCCGGAATATCCGGGGCCACTCCACCGCTGACGAAGAGAAAACCCTCCGGAGCGAGGGCATTGAGTTTTTTAAGTTGCCCATGCTAAGTCGCAAAAGCCCCGCGTCTTAAGAGCGCGATAAGGCCCATTTTTTGAGTATTGACCCCATGGAAGATAAGCCGAGCGTCTACGAATCGCCTGAGCGCCTGAAGGAACGTTACCTTGAGACCGAGCGAGCTCTTATGAAAAAAGAGCTGGAGCAGGTGGATCTTGTTTTAAATTTCCGGCTGATTCTTAAGTCCTTGGTCAAGCTGGCCCAGAATAAAGACTTAAGCGGGGAGTGGCTGGCCCGGGTGGAGGAGTTTTCCCATAAGGGCAAGTTCACTTTAAAAGAGACCGATGATCTGGCCTCCGAATTGGCCAAGCTTTCCGGGCAAACCGTGGCCCTGGAGCCCGCGGAAAAGGAAAGGCTGGAGCGCGCAAAACCCGAGCTGGAGAGGTTCGACCCGGAAGTTAAGATTGACGAGTACGTTAAAAGGTTTTTAAACCAAATCGCCTCCCATCGGGGCTACCGTTTTAATGACGAGGCCAGTGGGCTGATTAAAAAACTGGACGAGGGGATGCCCCGCGAGCTCATCCTCTCCGGTTTGACTCAACTCATGGACCGGTTTATCCGCGATTACTCGGTGGAAAAAACCCAGATCACCTCCCGGTTATCCAGCATTATTAAGACCCTCATGAACACGGAGGATCAGTTTAAAAGGCTTTTGCGCCAGAGCATTTCTTATATTGACGAGGAAAACCGCGAGTTTAACGAGTCTTTGACCGAGGGGCTAAACTTAATCCAAGATTCCGTCCATGAGGTTCAAGACGAGGGCGAAGCGGCCTCGGAGGCCGAAAAGCTTTTAACCTTAATCGCCGTGAAGGTCGAGGTCCTCTGTCAGTCCATCCAAGAGAAAACCTTGCAAGACGAGGAGCGGCTCCAAGAGCTAAGAAAAGAGAAGATGGCTTTGGAGTCCCGTCTGGACTCGGTTCGGCGGGATTACGACACCTTTGTCTCCCAAAGCCATAAGCTCTTAAAGGAGCTGGAGGACTTTAAATCCATCTCCATGCGCGACGCTTTAACTGGCGTCTATAACCGCCGGGCTTACGACGAGGCGGTCAACCTTTCCATTGAGAACTTCAAAATCAACCATCTGGAGACCTTTAGCCTCCTTATCTTTGACATCGATCACTTCCGGGAAGTCAACAACAGTTACGGCCATCAGGCTGGGGATAGCATCTTGTCCCACATGGGCCGGATTGTCTCGGACTTATTGCGTTGCGATGACTTTATTTTCCGGTATGGGGGCGATGAGTTTATCGTCTTACTGCCCGAGGCCAAGCTCACCGACGCCACCAAAGTGGCCGAGAAAATCCGCCGGGCCGTGGCTGGGGTGGAGTTTAAGCTTTCCCGGCACAGCGAGAAAACCATCCATGTCTCCATTTCCATGGGCGTGACCGAAATCCGCCCCGGGGACAACGCCATTTCCGTTTTGGCTCGGGCTGACACGGCCCTGTACGTGTCCAAGCAGAATGGCCGGAACCGGGTGACCTCCGATTAAGGCCGATTTTTCCTCCTGTCTCGCCGGGTCTGGTTTTTCCAGTCTGGGGAGTCCTCGCCTTTTCCCTTCACTTTGCCATGGTGGACTAGGGCCTTGGATTGGGCCATGGGGTAACCGCCCATTGGATAGCCCTGGGGATAGGCCAAGTTTTTGGCCGGGCTGGCCGCTGGATCGACTCTGTCCAAAGGTTTAATGGGCGGGCCAAAGAGAGCCTCTTTAGCGATCTCCGTGGCTAAGTGGATCTTTTCGGTGTAGCGGAAAAACTTAGTCCCGGTCTTTTCGGCTTGGGCTCTATTCACGGTCACCAAAACCGGGTCAGGGTAAAAGCGCTTAATAACGGCCTCGGCTTGTTCTTTAGTCGTGTAGAGGACAGCGTATTCTTGGTTGTTTTTGGGTTTTAAGCCGTTATTAAAGATAACCGGCCAGGCCGTGGGCTTTAAGCCAATATAAAAAAGTTTGGGGCCTCCCGGGGGAGCTGGGCTGGGCTGGGGGAGATCCGGGGCCAAAGCCGGTTTAACCCGGATTAAATCGCCCGCGATTTCCAAAGGGCTTTGGCCTAACCCTTGGTCGATAAGAAACCTAATCTGGTTTTCCGTGACCCCCCGTAAGCCCTCCTCAGTCCTTAAGACGCCTAAAAGATCCTTAATTTTGACGTACCCGTTCGCGTTTAACCATAAGCCAAACTCGTCCGGGGCCACGCCCAAGATGTAAACTAAATTCTTTTCCACATAATTATTTTTCTGTTCGACTTTATTCACGTTAAAACCTTTATCTTTTAAGGCTGGGGGCGAAGGGGCCCCAAGAAAAATGTCAGACAGCGAGAGCGAAAAAAGGGCTTAACCTAAGAGGGAGCCCTAAATTAACCCTTTAAAAAACCTTGAGAGCGACTAAGATCGCCTAAATATCTTAAGGGCGCCATTCATTATACTCCGTTCAGCCAAACTCGCGCTAGAGAAAACAGGATTTTTAGGGGCTCGGGAAATCTAGGAATCGTCAAGGTTAGCGGATTTATTGACGCTTAAGTTCGGCGTTTTCAAGGGTTTCCGAAAAATCGCCCTTGCCTTAAAAGCTATTTTCCATTAAAATGACCGAAACATTGGAGGTCAAATAGGTTCTCGTAGAATTTTAGGATTTGTTTATTAGTATTTAACTGTGATAAATAAATTTACTGACATTTTTTAAATTGATAAGTAAATTTAAGGTTATAGATAAGTATAGTAATATTTTCTAGAATAATATGTATATTGGTTTTTTGCTTTCAAGACCTTTTGTTTTTTTTCCGAAAACATGTTATGATATTCAGCGTTGGGATTATTTCCCACGATTTGATATTGATTTTGGTCCATTAATATCAAGAAACGGCAAAAAAGCCAGGAGTTAGAAATGATTGAAATCAGATTCCACGGACGAGGTGGGCAGGGAGCTGTCACCTCGGCCGAGTTGATGGCCCAGACAGCGGTGGGCATGGGCAAGTACGCCCAGGCCTTCCCCAGTTTTGGGCCGGAGCGCCGCGGAGCCCCGGTGACGGCCTTCCTGCGGATTTCCGATCACCCCATCCGGATTCGGGAAAAGGTTTACGAGCCGGACGTGGTCATTGTTCTGGATCCCACGGTCATGAGCGTGACTAAGGTGGACTCGGGCCTGAAAAAGGACGGAACCCTGATTATCAACACCGCCCATCCGGTCTCGGCTTTGCGCGGGCAGTTCGGCTTCACCCAGAAGATCGCCACCATTGACGCCATGGCCATCGCTTTGGATATCTTAAAAGTGCCCATCACCAACACCGTGATGCTCGGGGCCTTTTCCAAGGTTATGGGCCAGGCCACCCCGGCGGACGTTAAAGAGCCTTTCAATCATCGTTTCGGGCCTTCCTTGGCCCCCAAAAACCTGGCCGCCTTTGAGAAGGCCTACGCCGAAGCTAAATTGGAGGGCGAATGATGGCGGACAAACCGGACGCTTTATTAAAGGTCAAGGACATGCCGGCCGGGTTCCAGGCCAAAGCGGGCAGCACGGTGGAGTTCAAGACAGGCGATTGGCGCTCCTCGCGGCCTGTTTTGGACCGGGAAAAATGCATCTACTGCGGCTTCTGCTACATCTATTGCCCGGACGGGGTATACCAGGATCAAGGGCCGGAAGAGAAATGGTACAAAGCGGATCTGGATTTCTGTAAGGGCTGCGGAGTTTGCGCCAATGAGTGCCCGAAGAAATGCATTGAAATGGTCCTGGAGGAGGTCTAAGCCATGGCCGTGAAACCAATAGGCATTGAAGTGTCTCTGGCGGTGGCCGAAGCCGTCAAATTGTGCGATACGGACGTGGTGGCCGCTTACCCCATCACTCCGCAAACCCATATAGTGGAGCATCTGTCGGAGCTTGTGGCCGATGGGGAGCTGAACGCCGCCTATATCCCAGTGGAGTCCGAGCACTCGGCCATGAGTAGTTGCATTGGCTCCTCGGCCGCTGGGGCCAGGACTTTTACGGCCACTAGCTCCCAAGGTCTCGCTCTCATGAACGAGATGATTTATATCGCCCCGGTCTTAAGGACGCCCATTGTCTTAGCCGTGGCTAACCGGGCTTTATCCGCCCCCATCAACATCTGGAACGATCATAGCGACATCATGAGCGTTCGGGACGCTGGCTGGATCGCCGTTTTCGCCGAGAATGGGCAAGAGGCTTTGGATTTAACCATCATGTCCTTTCGGATTGGCGAGCATCCGGCGGTCCGTCTGCCCGTGTCCTTAAACATCGATGGTTTTACCCTCTCCCACTTCATTGAGCCGATTATCATCCCGGAAAAAGAAAAGGTCACCGCCTTTTTGCCGCCCAACGTCACGGACTTAAAGCTGGATATCGCTAAACCCATTTCCATTGGGTTATTGGCTAACCCGGAGACTTACACGGAAATCCGGAAAGCCACGGACGATATCCTCTTGGCCTCCAAAGACACCATCGTGGAAGTCTTCGCCGAGTTCAAAAAAGCTTTTGGCCGGGAGTACAACCTGGTGGAGACTTATCGGACCGAGGACGCGGAGATTATCCTTCTAACCATGGGCTCCATCTCGGAGACGGCCATGACCGCCGTGGACGAGATGCGGGAAGCCGGGGAAAAGGTCGGCGTGGTCCGCATAAGACTGTGGCGCCCCTTCCCAGTGGCTGAGCTAAAGGCCGCTTTGGCCAAAGCCAAAACGGTGGCCGTCATTGACCGGCATATGGTCATGGGCGTCCCCAATGGGCCAGTGGGTTTGGAGGTTAAATCCCTCCTTTACGGCGCGCCCAACGCGCCCAAGGTCTTTAACTACGTTTTGGGCTTAGGCGGTCGGGACGTCAAGCGGTCGGATTTTAAGACCATTGTGGCCCGCTCCAAGTCCAATGACGTTCAGAAATCCTTTGAGATAGTGGGGGTGTACGAGTGAGAGCCGCGGATGTTCCTTATGAGAAAATAACCGCCAAGACCTTCCCTAAAGGCCCGGATTCCCTGGCCTCGGGGCATCGGGCCTGCCAGGGCTGCGGTGAGGTTTTGGCTTTAAGACTCCTTTTGAAATCCTTGGGCACGGACTTTATCGCGGTCTCGGCCACTGGCTGCATGGAAGTCTGCACCTCAACCTTCCCGCAGTCCTCCTGGCGAGTGCCGTGGCTTCACGTGGCCTTTGAGAACGCCGCCGCCGTGGCCTCGGGCGTGGAGCAAGCCTGTCAGGTCTTAAGGAAAAAAGGGAAACTGCCCGATAAGCGGATCCCCGTGGTGGCCGTGGCTGGCGATGGCGGCACCGCCGACATTGGCCTTCAGGCCTTGTCTGGGGCCTTAGAGCGCTACCACCAAGACTTTATTTATGTCTGCCTCGATAACGAGGCTTACATGAACACGGGTATCCAAAGAAGCTCGGCCACGCCTTTTGGGGCCAGCACCACCACTTCCCCGGCGGGTAGCCATTCCAAAGGCCAACACACCTGGAAGAAGAACATGCCAGCCATCGCCGCGGCCCACGGGATCCCCTACGTGGCCACCGCTAGCCCGGCCTTCCATCTGGATCTCATGAACAAGATCCGCCGGGCCGCGGCTATTGAGGGCCCAGCTTACCTCCACGTTTACGCTCCTTGCCCCACTGGTTGGCGCATGAAGCCCGAACTAGCCGTGGAAAGTAGCCGCCTCGTGGTCAACTCCCGGATCTTCCCTCTGTACGAGGTCTTGGATGGGCATTACGTCCTTAATAGGAAGGTGGACAATCCCATCCCCATCACCGACTACTTAAAGCAACAGGGCCGCTTCCGGCACCTTAAGCCAGAGGACATCGAGATCATCCAAGCTCGGGTCAATCAGGAATACGAAAACATCGTTAAGCTGTCAGAGGCTTTCCCGGTTTAAGTTTTTTTGGCCGATTACTCGCCCCGGGTTCCTGTCTTCGGCTGGGAACCCGGGGTTTTTTTTTGTCCGGAAACTGGATAGGACCAAAAAGACTATTGGCTTGGTCAAAAGCTGACTTAACTCGACTTGACAAGTTATTTTAGATTTCACTAATAACCACTGGAAAGCGCTTGATTTTTTGGGAAGCGTTGGTGGTTAAACGCCGCCTATAAGTTCAGTGAAAATTCTTTAAAAAACGGACGCGTAAAAGGCCCGAGCCAAGTGGCTCCAGAAGCCTTAAGCGGCGCCGTTAGCGCCGCTTAAGGTTGAGTTTTGGTCGGCTAGAAGCTATTTCTTCGCGCCGCGGGTGGTCTTAGCCACCGGCTTTTTGGCCGGGGTCTTTTTGACCGACGTGGCCCTGGGGGCGGTCTTTTTGGCTAGGGGCTTTTTGACCGTGGCCACCCTGGCCGTAGTCTTCTTGACCGGGGCTTTGGCCACCGGCTTTTTGGCCGCGGTCTTCTTGACCGTGGCTTTGACCGCGGGCTTTTTGGCTACGGCTTTTTTGACCGCCGCGGCTTTGGGGGTGACCTTTTTGGCCACGACCTTTTTAGCCACAGTCTTTTTGGCCACGACTTTTTTGGCCGGGGCTTTAGCCGTGGTCTTTTTGGCCACGGCCTTTTTGACCGTGGCTTTGACGGCCACTTTCTTGGCCGGGGTTTTCTTAACTGGCGTGGCCTTAACGCCGGTCTTCTTGACGGCCCGGGTGGCGGCGACCTTTTTGACCGGAGCCTTTTTGGCCACCGCTTTAAGGCCTCTTACGGCTTTAGCGGCGGCTTTTTTGACGGTCGCGACTTTGGCGGCGGCTTTAGGCCGGCCCGGGGATTTGGCCGCGACTTTAACTCCGGGTTTACGGCCCCTAGGTTTAGCCGTCTTGGTTTCGCTTGGGCCAAGTTTCTGGCGAATGGCTTCCTGGGCCGCGGCTAGACAAGCCACCGGGACCCGGGGTGGGGAGCAGGAGACGTAATCAAAGTTATTCCGGCAGCAGAAGGCCACCGAGTCTGGATCCCCGCCGTGCTCGCCGCAGATGCCGATCTTGAGGTTTTTATTGGCCGAGCGACCGCGGGTCAACCCCATGGCCATGAGCTCGCCCACCGCGTTTTGGTCAATGGAGACGAAAGGATCCCGCTCCCAGATCCGCTTTTCCAGGTAATCGGGTAAGAAGGTCCCGGAGTCGTCCCGGGATAAGCCAAAGGTGGTTTGGGTTAGATCGTTGGTCCCAAAGGAGAAGAACTCGGCCCCAGCCCCCACGATCTTGTCGGCGATTAAAGCGGCCCTGGGGAGCTCAATCATGGTTCCGACTAAGTAATCAAAGGAGATCCCGGCCTCGTTAAAAACCTCTTGAGCCACCCGATCAACGATATCTTTTTGTAAGGTGAACTCGCGCTCGTGACCGACCAAGGGGATCATGATCTCGGGGTGGACCCTAACGTTGTCTTTAATGGCCAAGACCCCAGCCTCAAAAATGGCCCGAGCTTGCATGGCGGTGATTTCCGGGTGAACGATGCCTAACCGACAGCCCCTTAACCCCAGCATGGGGTTTTGCTCGCTCAGGGCGGCGATGCGGGCCTTAATCTTCAGGTTGGAGAGCTTAAACTTTTCGGTCAGCTCGTCAATCTCCCGGTCGGTGTGCGGCAAAAACTCGTGGAGCGGGGGGTCTAAAGTGCGGATGGTCACCGGGTAGCCGTCCATGGCCTGGAAGATTCGTAAAAAGTCGTCCCTTTGCATGGGCAAAAGGTTTTCCAAGGCTTTAATCCGGCTTTCTTGGTCCTCGGCTAAGATCATGGCTCGGATATGGTCAATCCGATCCGACTCAAAAAACATGTGCTCCGTCCGGCAAAGGCCAATGCCCTCGGCCCCGTACTGGCGAGCCACCATGGCGTCATGGGGGGTGTCGGCGTTGGTGCGGACTTTAATGTTTTTGGCCTTTTCCACCCAAGCCATAAAGGCGCTAAAGTCCCCGGAGATCTCGGCTTTCCGGGTGGGCAGATCGCCTTTAATGATCTCGCCGGCGCTCCCATCAATGGAAATCCAATCCCCAGCCTTAACCACCTCGCCTTTATTGGTGGTGAAGTGGCCTCTGGAGTAATCCACGGTGATGTCGGAGGCTCCGGCCACGCAGGCTCGGCCCATGCCCCGAGCCACCACCGCCGCGTGGCTGGTCATGCCGCCCCGGGCGGTTAAGATGCCCTGGGCCGCCACCATGCCTTGGATATCCTCGGGGCTCGTCTCCACCCGGATTAGGATGACCTTTTGGCCGGTGGCCGCTTGAGCTTCGGCGTCGGAGGCGGAGAACACGGCTTTGCCCGAGGCCGCGCCCGGGGAGGCCGGGAGACCTTTACCTAAGATTTGGCGGTTCCAGTAGGCCGGGCTCTTTAAATCAAAGGAGGGGTGGAGAAGTTGGCTAAGTTGCTCCGGCTCAAACCGTAAGATCGCCTCGTCCACGCTGATCCGTTTTTCCCGCACTAGATCCAAAGCGATGCGGAGGGCGGCTTGGGCGGTCCTTTTGCCGTTCCGGCATTGGAGCATCCAAAGCTTCCCTTCCTGGATGGTGAACTCAATGTCTTGCATGTCCCGGTAATGGTCTTCCAAGATCTGCCGGATCTTATCCAACTGCCGGTAAATGTCCGGCATGTCGTCGGATAAAGTGGAAACCGCCCCGGGAGGCAAGGGTTTAGTCCGGTTAATGGGGTTCGGGGTGCGGGTGCCCGCCACCACGTCCTCGCCTTGGGCGTTAATTAAGTACTCTCCGTAGAAATAGTTCTCCCCCGTGGAGGGATCCCGGGAAAAGGCCACGCCCGTGGCCGACTCAGACCCCATGTTGCCAAAGACCATGGCTTGGACGTTAACGGCGGTGCCCCAGGACTCGGGGATGTTGTTGAGCTTCCGGTAAACCATGGCCCTCGGGATCATCCAAGAGTCAAAGACAGCGGCGATGGCCCCCCAGAGCTGATCTTCGGGATCCTCTGGGAAAGGCCGCCCGGTTTTCCGATGGACCAGTTCCTTAAATGAGGCCACTAAGGACAATAGGTCGTCCACCGTTAGATCGATGTCCGCCTTGTAGCCTTTATAGCGCTTGACCTGGCCTAGGATCTCGTCAAAGGGGTCGGGCTCCGTTTCCGACTCGGGTTTGAGGCCCAGGACCACGTTGCCGTACATGGCCACAAAGCGGCGGTAAGAGTCGTAGACAAAGCGAGGGTTCTGGGTTTTGGCCTCTAAGCCTTTGGCGGTGTCATCGTTCAAACCCAAGTTTAAAACGGTGTCCATCATGCCCGGCATGGAAACTCGAGCCCCGGAGCGACAGGAGACCAAAAGGGGGTTAGTCTCTGACCCGAACTTGGCCCCCATGTGCTTTTCCACTTTCGCAAGAGCCAGGGCCACGTCCTTTTTAAGTTGGGGCGTGAATTGTTTGCCATTTTCATAATAGGCGGCGCAGACTTCCGTGGTTATAGTGAAACCAGCTGGAACGGGTAGGCCGATCCGAGCCATCTCAGCCAGATTGGCTCCTTTGCCGCCTAAAAGATTCCGTAAGCCGCTATGACCATCGGTCACTGACAAGCCAAATGAGTAAACCAACTTGGAAGCCATAGATTATTGACCTCAACTTTTGATTGGAGAAAATCCCATGGCGGCCTTTGGCGCCGCGACTACGACAATCTATTGGACCCTAAACCAACGCCATCAAGAGGCGGGCGGGGTCTTAACGTTTAAGGGCCACCAAACGTTATAGTCGCCCTTAAAGATAATCCGCTAGAACTCTAAGGCCCTACGGGAAAAATATTAATTAAGTTATGGGCCTAGTTGATTTTATCAAAAAAAGGACGTTTTATCCATAACCTCCTAACCTCGACCTAAAAAGGGACCGCGTTCCCCGAAGGTGGCGTGGCGAAAAGGGGATACGCGGACCAGCCTAAGAGCTTAATCGGACGCTTAATCGGGCGCGTCAGCCTAAGCCCTAAGGTTGGCTCCACCCTTAGCTAAAACCTAAGCCAGGCTTAGTTTATAGCCGATTCCTTTAACCAACGTCTTAACCTTCTTAGCTCTAAACTCTAAGGTTTTTAAACTCCGCCCCTTAACCCTTTTTGGCTCTGACCTTTCGGCCTCTTTAGCCCTAGCCTAACTCACCAGAGCCTACCGCTATGAATTAATCTTGGAATTTAATCGAAGACCAAAGCCTAACGCCTAAGGGACTTTTTGGATAGATCGAGCCATTAAGGATTAGGCCCCCCGAAGGATAGCCCTCTAATGGTTCCAAAAAGGCCGGTCCTAGGGGTCAACGCCCCTAACCCCTAAGTTCACCACCTTCCATAGGGGATTATTGGGGGGATTTAGGAGCTTTTTTAGTTTACAAGGCGCTTGTTAAAAGAACCAAAGCTATAGACGCGTTAAGGCGCGGCGGCCAAACTGGCGGAGAGCGGATTGGCGGAGTTTAGGGGAAAAGGCTTAGCCCGCGATCCGCCTTAGGGCTTAAGGCTAACTAAAGGCTCGGTCTTCCAAAAAAGAGCTAGAGACAAAAAGATGTTGGCTAAAAAAACTAAACCAATAAAACCTACCCATAAGAGATGATGGGCCAGGGTCGTTAAGCTCCGCGGCGAGTAAGACTGGTGGGGAATCGTTAAGAAGTCGTTAATGGCTGGAAGGGCGGAAGGGTGAGTTAGGCCCGGTCTCCCTTAATAACTTAGGCCCAAAAGAACCTAAACCATAAGGGGAGACGGGCCATAGGGTTAAAGCTTAAGATCGGTCCCCCTAGGTCAAATTATAGGTCAGATCATAGGCTAGATCATAGGCTAGATCATAAGCCAGATTATATGTCAGATCTTCAGGGGGGCGTCAGGATTTTAGCTAGATTTCGATCTTGGCGCCTAAGACTTTTAGAAAGTCCCGAATCCAAGCCGGATGGGCCGGCCAAGCCGGGGCGGTCACTAGGTTGCCGTCAATAACCGAGTTGTCAGCCCCCGGGCTAACGGCGGACCAAGAAGAGCCAGCGGCTAAGACTTCGGGTTGGACGGCGGGGTAAGCCATGGAAGTCCGACCCTTTAAGATTCCGGCGGCGGCCAGGATCTGGGGGCCATGACAAATAGCGGCGATGGGTTTTTTGGCCGCGTCAAATTCCCGGACAATCTCCAGGACTCTGGGGTCCAAGCGTAGGTATTCCGGAGCCCGGCCCCCGGGAACCACGAGACCGACATAGTCAGCCGTGTTAACCGCGGCGAAGTCCGCGTTTAAAACGAAGTTGTGACCGCGTTTTTCGGTGTAGGTTTGGTCGCCCTCGAAATCGTGGATGGCCGTTCTAACGATGTCGCCGGCCTTCTTCCCTGGGCAGACAGCCTGGACCTTATAGCCCAAAGCCGCCAGCGCCTGGAAGGGAACCATCAACTCCAGGTCTTCCACAAAATCACCGGCCAGAAAAAGGATTTTTTTGTCAGCCATTGAACGCTCCGATTCATTTATAGGTTAGGTGGGGTAAGTTAAAGGGACCAAAGGCCATTGTAACCACAAAGGGTTTTAGATGACAAGGTAGGTGAAATTACGTCAGAAATTTTAAACTGGCGATAAAGACTATCAAGACCTTCGGGGCGGGCCCCTGTTAGAAGCTACGTATATATTTAAATATAAATAAATTAAATTCAAATATAAATTTTAAGTTTTATTGTAATTTTATACTATAAAATATATTTAAATATATCAATATAGTATTTATATTAACATTAAATGAACCCCGCGCCAAATTTAAAATTCCTGATGATTACGTCCCTAACTTAACCGGAAGTTTCCTAGCGAACTTAAGGCTAGCCTTTAAAAGGGCTTTTTAGGGTTAGGGGGCCAAGGGTTTAGCGGCTATTGTGGCGGCTATTATCCATCGGCTATTATCGGGCTCAAGGCTATTTACCGGGCGAAGCCCTCGCTTTCGTCCATTAAAAGACGCTTAGCTAGCTCAATCTCCTCGCCCAAGTCGTTGACCACCCCGTCCAACCTGGCCTCGCGGATGGCGATTAAAGCCTCGTGCAGACGCGGGCCCGGGGTAAAGCCTAACCGAATAAGGTCTTTCCCGTCGCAACTGGTTTTCACCTGACGGTAGTAGATAAGGTAAGCCGCCCCAGCCCGGGCCAAGTTGTCCCCACCGGCCATGGCGATGAGATAAAGGATCCCTGGCCAGGATAACCCGGAAAAGAGCCGGTCAGCCTCCGAGGGCTTAATGGTCTCTTTCTGGCGTAAACGCCGGTTCAAAACCAAGATCTCCCGTAAGGTCTTCCGCTCCTCCACGGCCACCCGAGCCGCTTTCCGGCCAATGTCCAGGTTCTCCACCATGGAGGTGACGTCCTCTTGGTCCAGGTCCTCGGTTAGGGCCAAGAGCCAAACTAACCAGACGGGGGAGTATTTTTCGCCAAAGGTCAGCCGATACCATTCCCTAACCCGAGCCACCCGTCGGAACCGGTCGATTTGCTTGGGGTTAAGCTTTAACCCTGGGTGGACGCACTTTAAAAGCCCCATTTCCCCTAAGCGCTTTAAGATGGGCCCTGGCTCATCCTCTTGGCAGACGCGCCGGATCTCCGCCATCACCCTTCGAGGGTGCAAGTTATCGATAAAACCGTTCTTTAAAGCGTTGTCCAATAACCTTTCAGTCATCCGGCTGACCCGAAAGCCTAACCTGGTCTCAAACCTAATGGCCCGAAAAGCCCGGGTGGGATCCTCAATGAAGCTTAAACTATGGAGAACCCGAATGAGCCCGTCCTTTAAGTCCTGGTAACCCCGGTAAAAGTCCAAAAGCCGCCCGTTGTCCTCGGAGTTAAGGCTTAAAGCCATGGCGTTAATGGTGAAATCCCGGCGTTGCAAGTCAATGCGGATGGAGGCGTGCCGGACAATGGGCATGGCCCCAGGGTACTCGTAATACTCCAACCGGGCCGAGGAGAGATCCATCTGGAAGCCATTGGCCATGGTCAAGGTGGCCGTCTTAAAGCGCGGATGGTTTTTGATCCGGACGTCCGGTCGATTTTCGGTGAAGGCGCGAATGAACTCGTCCATATCCCCGGTTAAAGTCAGATCGAGGTCGTGGATAGGTTTTAAGAGGATGAGATCCCTCACCGAGCCACCCACGAGGTAAATGGTCAGATCGTTTTTCTCGGCGATTTCCCCCATTTCCTTTAAGACCGCGAGAACCTCTTTGGGCAACCGGCTTTCCATGAGCCCAGCTAAAGAGCGCTCATGGGCGTGGGCCGCTTTTTGGGGGCTGGGGGGCGTTTCCCGGTCATCGGTGGTTAAGTGCTGAATTAGATCGGTCCGGGTGATGACGCCCACGGTTTGCCCGTCTTGGTCAATGACCGGCAAAACCCGCTGTTTTTGGTCAATGACAATGGATTTAACCTCATTAAAGGAGGCCGACAGTTGGACCGTGTGAAACTCGCAAGTCATAAAATCCCGGATGGGGTAGTTATCCAAACCTAAGGAAATGGCCCGGGAGACGCTGGCCTCGGTGATGTACCCGTGGATTTTGCCGGACTCGTCGTTGACCAAAATAACGCTTAAGCTCGTCCGGACCATAAGGTCTCGGGCTTCCGAGAGGGGATGGTCGGCGGCTAAACTGATGGGCGGCCGGGACATTAAGTTAGCCGCGGTGTACAAGCGGTTAATGACCTGGGATAAGATGCCCTCTAACCTTAACCGAGCCTCCTCTAAGTTTTTCCCCCGTAAAGACGCGGCGGCGGCGCTGACGTGACCGCCCCCGCCTAAGGCCCGGGCCACTCGGCCCACGTCAATGGCCACGTTCCGAGAGCGAGCCACGATCTGGACCAGATTTTCCATTTCCACCAAGAGAAAAAGAGTGTCTAGGGCCATGATGTCCATCATCTTATGGGCTAGGACCGCTAGCTCCTCCACGTGGGTTTCTCTTTTAGCCTGGGCCACGGCTAAGGTCCGGCCCCTGGCGTGCCGGATCTCGGCGTTAACGATAAGCTCATTAAGTAAGGATAGTTGCTGGGCGGTTAGTTCCCTCGCCGTGAGCTCGGCCACGACGCCCAAATCAGCCCCGAGCTCCAACAGTTTAGCCGCGGCGTACAGGTCCCTAGGGGTGGTGGAGGTGAAGGTGAAGGAACCAGTGTCCTCATACAGGCCTAAAGCCAGCATGGTGGCTTCTTGGGCGGATATCTCCAACCCCTTTTCCAGGAGGATCTCCGTCATTAAAGTGGCGTTAGCCCCAGTCGTGGCCATATAAGACTCTACGGCGGGCAGATCCTTATCGCTGTCCGGGTGATGGTCGTAAACGTGGATCTTAAGGTTAGGGTTTTGAAGAACCGGGGCCACTAACCCCAAACGGTCCTTTTGCCGGGTGTCCACCACCACCAAAAGCTCGACTTGGCTCAAATCAAGGTCTTTAACCTTAGCCACGTTAAAGAGGTAAAGGAGCGACTGGATAAAGTAGTTGCGGATGTTCTTTTCCTGACCGCCAGGCAAAACCATGACGCTATCGGGATAAAGGCGACTGGCCGCGACCATGGAGGCCACCCCGTCAAAATCCGGGTTCAGATGGGTGGTGATGAGGGTTTTGGCGACCTGGGCCCCCCCGGCCTCAGTTTCATTTGAGCGAGTCATCGGGATTATATTCCGCCCGGGGGTGATATCGATCGTGGATATCCCTTAAGGCTTTCTGGCTAGTCACTTTTAAGTAGACTTCCGTGGTTGAGAGGTTGGAGTGGCCCAGCATCAGTTGGACGGCGCGAAGGTCGGCCCCGCCTTCCACCAGATGGGTGGCGAAGGAGTGCCTTAGGGCGTGAGGGGAAACGGGCGGTAGCCCGGATTGGGCCGCCAAACGACTGGTTAAGCGCCAGAAATATTGCCGGGACATCCTTTGGCCCCGGGAGTTTAAAAAGACCGTGGATCCGCTTTTGGGGCTTAGGAGTAGGGGCCTGGCCTTATCTAAGTAAAGGGCGAGAAGCTCCACGGCGGTCTGGCCAATGGGGGTGAAGCGGTCCTTTTGGCCTTTACCGGTGATCCGTAAAAAGGCCTCATCCAGGTTGACCCGGTTTAAAGTTAAGTTGAGTAACTCCGAGACCCGTAACCCGGCGGCGTACATCAGCTCCAGCATGGCCCGGTCCCTTAGGCCCAAGGTCGTGCCCACGTCTGGGGAGGCGATTAAGGTTAAGATGTCCTCTTGGCTTAAAGCTTTAGGCAGGTGTTGGGGCAGTTTTGGCCCGGGGATGGTTTGGGCGGGGTTACTCGGGATGATCCGCTCGGTGGTTAAGAACCGCAAATAACCCCGGATGGCCGAAAGAGCGCTGGAGCGCGACCGGGGGCTTAAGCCTTTAACCACGGTTAAAAGCTCCAAATAATCGTTTAAGCGCTCTCGAGAGATGGCCTCTGGGCCTAAAACGCCCTTTTCCGCTAAATAAAAGCCAAATTCCCTAACCGCCCGACCGTAGGAATCAAGGGTGTGGTCAGAATAGTTTCTTTCCACGCGTAAGTGAGCTAGGTAGAAGTCTAGGCTTTCAGTGAAGCGGGCAGGGGACTCGGACATTCATGGACCTTAAGTAAGTGAGAATTAGTTTTTCTATTATAGCACAACCTATAATAATTGGGCCAGAGGCGAAGGAGCTCCAAGGGACATATTATCCTTAAGTTGAGACTATTTTAGGTCCAATGAGACCATTTTAGATTGTTAGCGAAAGGACTAAGGGGTAGCGGTTAAAAAGCCAGCTTAGGTATCCGTTCCCGGATTTCGTCAAGCCTGTTCGCTCTTGACTTTGGAACGCGCCGTCAAGACGCGACAAGGACGTTGGCAATGAAATATTATAAATAAACTTTTAAATATAACAAATTACAAGATTTTATAGGCTAGTCTAGGGCCTAAGGCTCGGACCCTTAAAAACGTAGCCAATGATCTTAGGCTAAAAGGGCGCGAAACTTGCCTGACCCTTTTGGGCCTTTACTCGATATAAGTTGTCAAAATACCAATAGTATGGCATAGATAACCCCCAAGACCGAACTAAGTTTTTTTGGCTTTTTTCTTAAACTAAAAGTTTACCCCCCCTTTTTCGCCCATTTGTAGGTCTTAAGGGGGATTTACCAAGGTCCTAAGACCTAAGGGAGAAGTAAAGATGACCCTAAAAAGATTACCATTAGGCGATAGGTCATTCCCGCAAATTATAGACGAGAACTTTCTATACGCGGACAAAACCAGATATATCTATGAGACCCTGAACGGCGACTCCAATTGTTATTTTTTGTCCCGGCCCCGGCGTTTCGGTAAAACCCTTCTTTTAAGCGTTTTTAAAGAGCTGTTCTCCGGTCGCCGCGAGCGTTTTAAAGGCCTTTGGATAGACCAGTCCGATTACGACTTTCCCGAGGTTCCGGTCATCCATCTTTC